>CAZTIY010000057.1:0-9212 GCA_964613765.1 uncultured Eubacterium sp. | reverse complement strand
ATACGTGCAGCGGCGGAACATCGGGCCGTAAACACGCCGTCGACGAAATTCGACGGATTTCGTCGAATGTCGTCGAAAAAAATAACACCCGCCGGCAGTGCGGAAGTAATAGTTGAGACTGCCGGGAACAGGCGGATGTCAACGCCGTAAGTCATAGTCAACCGCGGGGGCGCGGGAATCGCAAAAGGGGAAAATCATGAAAATCTACAACACGCTTTCACGCTCAAAGGAAGAACTTATTCCCATTAAGGAGGGTCTGGTAACGATTTATGTATGCGGACCGACCGTGTATAACTTTTTCCATATAGGGAACGCCAGACCCATAGTAGTATTTGACACACTCAGGAAATATCTTGAGTTCCGCGGTTACAAGGTGAAATATGTGCAGAATTTCACTGACGTGGACGATAAGATTATACGCAGGGCTAAAGAAGAGGGCTTGCCGGCCCTCGAGGTTTCCCGGAAATATACGGAGGAATATTTTGTCGACGCGCATGCGCTGAACGTGAAAGACGCGGATGTCCATCCGAAAGTATCGGAACATATACCCGACATTATCGAGTTCGTTGAAACTCTTATAGAAAAAGGCTTCGCGTATGAAGCAGACGGCGACGTGTATTTCTCTACGCGTAAATTCCCGGAATACGGCAAACTCTCCGGTCAGAACATAGATGATCTTGAGTCGGGCGCGAGGATTGCGGTAGGCGAAGTTAAGAGAGATCCGCTTGACTTTGCGCTCTGGAAGGCCCGTAAGGAGGAAAGCGAGATCGCGTGGGATTCCCCCTGGGGCCCGGGAAGACCCGGCTGGCATATAGAATGCTCCACAATGGCGAAAAAGCACCTGGGTCCGACAATAGACCTTCACGCGGGGGGAATGGATCTGCAGTTTCCGCATCATGAGAATGAGATCGCCCAGTCGGAATGCTGCAACGGTGTGCCGTTCGCGCACTACTGGATGCATAACGCCTATATCACCATGAATAAAGAGAAGATGGCGAAGTCTAAGGGCAATTTCGTGACCGTCCGGGATATCAGAAAACAGTATGAGGGAGAGGTCATACGTTTCTTCCTTTTGTCGGGGCATTACAGGAGCCCGATCGATTTCGGCCCGGATCTCATGGAGCAGTCGAAGTCGGGACTTGAAAGGATGAGAAACTGCCGTGACAATCTGCTCCATCTCATTAAGAACGGCGATGAGGGTGATATGACAGCGTCCGAGAGGGAGACGCTTTTGAAACTCGCCGGGTACCGGGATACGTTCATAGAAGTAATGGATGATGATCTTAACACCGCGGACGGAATTTCCCAGGTGTTTGAGATGGTGACAGCCGTGAACATGCAGATTTCTGAAGGCGCGACAAAAGCGTTCGCGAAGGCCGCTCTGGAAAGTATCATGGAACTCTGCGATGTGCTGGGGCTTCTTCAGGACGCGTCGAAAGATGATGAGGAGGATCCGGAGGTTCTCGCCCTCGTGGAAGAGAGGCAGAATGCGAGAAAAGCAAAGAATTTCGCTCGTGCCGATGAGATCAGAGATGAGCTCGCTGCACGCGGGATTCTTCTTAAGGATACGCCGCAGGGCGTTCAGATCGTTCATAATGACTGAGAATGAAGATAAGACAGGGAAAAGGACAGGTAACGAAAGCGGCACAGAAACCCGGGAACGCGCCCCGGCGCCCGACACGGGAAACACGGGGCGAGGAGAGATGCCCGGAAACGGAAGTTCATCACCGTATGTTCCGCCTGAACGCGTCTGCGCGGGAAATCCTGTTTTGTGCGCCCCCGCCGTCCGTCCCGATCCGCGGCGGACGGATACTGCGTTACTTGCATATATCGGCGATGCCGTGTATGAGGTGATGATCAGGAGTTATGTCATTGAATATGTCCATGTCAAGACGGACAGACTGAACCGGGAAACCGTGGAATATGTCAAAGCGGACAGCCAGGCCCGGGCGATGAAAGAGATACTCGCAGAAGATTTTCTTACGGATGAGGAACGGATGCTCGTTAAAAGGGCGCGGAACAGAACTTCCTCGTCCCGGTCCAGAGGTACGGGCATCGTTCAATATAAGCTGGCCACCGGACTTGAAGCGCTCGTCGGTTACCTTTATCAGGCGGGAGAGACAGAACGGCTGAAAGAGTTCATGCGGGAGGTTGTCAGAATACTTGGGACCATGGAAGAACGCGGATTCAGCAGGATAAAGTAAATACCGCATGCGCCCGGAAACCGCGACTGAAACCGCGTCCCGGAGCCGCGCCCGGGAACCGCGACTGAAACCGCGCCCGGGAGCCGTGTCCGGAGCCGCGATTGAAACCGCACCCGGGAGCCGCGACTGAAACCGCGTCCCGGAGCCACGCCCGGGAACCGTGATTGAAACCGCGTCCCGGAAACCGAGCCCGGAAACCGCGACTGAAACTGCGTTCCGGAACTGCGCCCCAGAGCCGTGTCACTGAGCCGTACCCGAACCCGCGCTTCAGGAGCATTTTTCAGAACCGGCGCTTCATAGCCGTACGGACATCGGGACTTACGCATACCGAGACCCGCGGCGGGAGGAGATTATGAGCAAAGCTGATGAAAAATTCGTAAGCATGTGCCGTGAAGTCTTAGACAGCGGATTTTCAACCGAAGGGCAGAAAGTCAGGCCTCACTGGGCGGACGGAACGCCCGCGTACACAATAAAGACATTCGGCGTCGTAAACAGATATGATCTGTCAGAAGAGTTCCCGGCGCTCACACTGAGGCCGACGCCTGTGAAGAACTGTGTGGACGAGCTTTTATGGATATGGCAGAAGAAATCCAATAACGTTCATGACCTCAGAAGTCATATCTGGGATTCCTGGGCGGATGAGAACGGGACGATCGGAAAAGCCTACGGCTATCAGATGGCGAAGAAATACGTTTTCCCGGAAGGAGAAATGGATCAGGTCGACCATGTGCTCTGGTGCCTTAAGAATACGCCGTATTCGCGGCGGATTCTGACAAATATATACAATTTTCAGGATTTGTCAGAGATGGGGCTCGAGCCCTGCGCTTACAGCGTGACATTTAATGTAACCGGTGACCGTCTTAACGCAGTTCTGAACCAGCGTTCTCAGGATATACTCGCCGCGAATAACTGGAACGTGGTGCAGTATGCCGTGCTTGTATATATGATGGCGCAGGTTTCAGACCTCAAGCCGGGCGAGCTCGTCCACGTGATAGCGGACGCCCATATCTACGACCGTCACGTGGAGATAATCCGTGAGCTGATAGAACGTCCGCAGTACCCCGCCCCGAAATTCAGACTGAATCCGGATATAAAGAATTTCTATGATTTTACGCCTGACGACGTGATAATCGAGGATTATCAGACGGGGCCGCAGGTCAGGAATATTCCTGTCGCAATCTGAAGCAAAAAATTATTCGTAAAATTTCATAATGCTACAGTTCACACATGGTATTTGAGGGACGGGCGGCATAGCACCGCTGCGAAAAAGTCTTCGCTTCGCGCAGCTTCTGCGAGTCGCTTGCTTCCTGCGGAGCGCGGGGTCAAGCTGCTGCGCTTAAACCACCGCGCCGGAATACAGACTGCATCCGCGTGAGAAGACGTGTAACCCCCGCACCGGAATACAGACTGCATCCGCGTGAGAAGGCGTAAAACCCCCGCGCCGGAATACAGACTGCATCCGCGTGAGAAGACGTGTAACGCCCGTGCCGGAATAAAATACAGAGGAAGAGTATGAAACTGATTGTAGCCGCTGATAATAACTGGGCCATAGGAAGATCAGGCGCTATACCGTGGCATATCGCGGGTGATATGAAATTTTTCAGAGAGACAACCACCGGCAATGTTATTGTCATGGGACGGCGCACGCTTGAGAGTTTTCCGCACGGAAGGCCTCTCCCTGACCGGGTGAATATCGTGCTCACCAGAAACGCTGATTATAAAAAGGAAGGAGTACTGATCGTCCATTCTGAAGAGGAGCTTTCAGAGGCGGTTTCTTCTTTTGACCCCGGGAGGGTTTTCGTGACGGGCGGCGCCGAGATTTATAAACAGCTTCTCCACGCCGTAGACACCTGTCTCGTTACGCGGGTGGACGGTGAGTTCCCGGCTGATACTTATTTCCCTGACCTTGATAAATGCGGGGATTTCCGTCTGGCGTGGGAGAGTGAAGAACAGGAGGAGAACGGCATACGCTACCGTTTTACCGGATATGAACGAATATAAGGGAAAAGACGGGAAGACCCGGAACGCGGAAGAACGTCCGGAAGAACGTCATGACGGCCGTGTGAACCGCGATAACCAGAGCGGATCAAAAAACCGCGGCCCGCGCGGAGGGAAACCGCGCCGTGACAATAGCGAGTCCCGTCATGATGAACGTCCGCGCCGCGATAAATACGGGAATCACGATGACCGTCCGGAACGCGGCTACAGTAAAGGCCGCAAGAGCCGTACGCCCCTTGAAGATATGCCGGAGCGCCGTGATGACCGTCAGAATCGTTCTCCCCGCGATGAACACAGACACCGTGACGACCGCGCGAACCGCGGGCATTCAGGTGAACACTATACAGGGAAAGAAACAGACAGTTCACAGGACAATAAGCACAGGCGCGGTTACGATAATCGGGAAAGCGTTCCCGGAAGCATCGGCGAAAGTAAAAGCGGTGAACGCGGCCCGCGCGGAGGGAAACCGCGCCGTGACAATAGCGAGTCCCGTCACGATGAACATACGCGCCGCGATAAATACGGGAATCACGATGACCGTCAGAATCGGTCTCCCCGCGATGAACACAGGCACCGTGACGACCGCGTGAACCGCGGCGGATCAAAGAACAGCGCCCCGTCCGGCGGCGACTGTCGTCCCTACTCCGCCGGATCGGGAAACCGTGACGACCGCGAGAGAAATGATATCATTTTCGGAAGGAATCCGGTTGCGGAAGCGCTGAAAAGCGGAAGACCCGTAGAGAGGCTGCTTTTGCAGAACGGAAGCGTTAACGGTCCCTCCGGCAGAATTTTTTCAATGGCGAGAGAAAAAGGCATACCTGTGGAAACCGTTGAAAAGCGGGCTCTCGACAGGGTATCGGGGGGCGGCGCCCATCAGGGCGTGATTGCTTTTGTGAGCGCACACGCGTACGCCGATATAGAAGACTGTTTCCGGCTGGCGGAAGAGCGCGGCGAACCGCCGTTTTTCGTCGTTCTGGACGGAATAGAGGACCCCGGCAATCTCGGCGCCATAATCAGGACCGCTGAATGCGCGGGCGCGCACGGTGTTATCATACCGAAACGCCGCGCGGCGGGACTGACGGAAACCGTTGCCAAGGCATCGGCTGGCGCCGTGGAATATATGCCGTGTGTACGGGTATCCAATCTGCCGGCGCTTCTTGAGGGTCTTAAGAGCAGGGGCCTTTGGATAATCGCGGCGGATATGGACGGCGGGGATTATACAAAGGTGGACTATAAAGTCCCCTGCGCGGTTGTGATAGGCTCGGAAGGCGGCGGAATAAGCCGTCTTGTGAAAGAGAAATGCGATTTCACGGTCTCTCTTCCGGTTAAGGGTCATATCAATTCGCTTAATGCTTCGAATGCCGCCGCCGTTCTTATGTATGAAATCAGAAGAGACAGAGACTCGGATGCATGAGTCGGGATAAAGCGGATAATTTTATGACATAAGTTTCGCCCTGCTTAAAATTCGCGTGAGATGTTTCAAAGAGTGCGGATAACTTCTGATTTACAGCTGTTGATTGTGTTTATTCAACTTCTGTCATGCAGCTGTTGATTGTGTTTATTCAACTTCTGCCTTACAGTTATTGATTGTGCTTATTTAAGTCCTGCCTGATTCAGTATCGCGTTCGGCGTTCCGCTTTCCGCCGGCGCTTCGCCAGAACGGAATGAACATAAGAATTCCCGCGAGAAGAGCGCCGCAGTCGGCTATCGGTGTGGCCCAGGCGATGGCGTCAACACCCCGCCACGCGTTCAAAATAAACATAAACGGCACGTCAAGCCCGCCTTTCCGGAGCGCCGATAAGACAAGAGGTTTTCCTTTCTGACCCACGGACTGGAAAATGGAGATTATAACCGTGGTCACCGCTGTGCACGGACCGGTTATGCAGATTATTCGCTGGAACATGCTTCCGTACCGGACCGTCGCCGCGTCGTTTATGAACACACGCACCAGAGGATTCGCGCACGTATAGAGCAGCACGGCGCCCGCCGTTGTCACAGCGAGGCTTATCAGAAGTGTAACTTTTATCGCGTCTTTCATCCGTCTGAAATTTTTCGCCGAGTAGTTGTAACCGACAAGCGGAATGACGCCCTGCGAGAGACCGTTCGCGAGGGCAAAGGCAAGCATGTCGATTTTTTTCGCGATGCCTATGCCGGCGACCGCCGCGTTGGAATATTGCGTCAGGAGTTTGTTCAGGGTTATATTCGAGAAAATGCCCATAAGGTTCATGATGCAGCTCGGGAGGCCCACAAGCATGACCTCTTTCGGGATTCCGTCCGAAGCGGACCAGAACCGGGGGTCAAGTGTCAGACGAAATTTATCGTGTCTCACACGGATCAGGATTACGAAATAGAGGAGCGCGATAAGATTGGAAAGCATGGTCGCGACAGCCGCGCCCGTGATATCGAGATTAAAGCCGAATATGAACACAGGGTCGAGCGCGATATTCAGAATGCCGCCGAGTGCCATGCCGAAGCCCGCCTGTCCTGAGAATCCCTCCGCCCGGATGAGATGCGCGAGAGCGGCGTTAAGGACCGTCGGCACCGCTCCGATTGTGACCGTCCAGAACAGATAACTCTCACAATAGCTGTATGTAAATTTATCCGCTCCCGCGAGAGGCAGTATTGTCCCGCGCAGTATATATATGAGGATTCCGTAAACCAGGGCTGCGGCAGCCGCTGACCATATACAGAACGCGGATGTATGCTTTGCCTTTTCGAAATCCCCGATACCCATACTGCGGGATATCAGACTTGCTCCCCCGATGCCGAAGAGATTGGCCATCCCCGTCGTCAAAAGGAAAAGCGGGAGGCAGAGCGAAGCTGCCGCTACCTGGTCGGGATCACCTGTCTGACCGATAAAGAAAGTGTCGGCTATATTGTATATCACCGTGATGATCTGACTTATAACCGTAGGAACTACCAGGGATATAACCGCCCGCGTGACAGGAGTTCTTTCGAATAATTCTGTTTTGTCTGTCTTTTTTTCCATTTCCCCGGGCCTTACGCCAAATCTAACATGTATCAAAATATACGACGGGTTTTAATCTGATTTAATCTCGGCGGGTTGAATTCCCCTCCGCTTGCGGCGCAGTGCCTCCGTGGTATAGTATGTAACACGGAAGGCGGCTAAAGCTATGGCATATAGTCAATACATTCATGCTTCACACAATGTGGCCGGCGTCGGAAAGAATCAGGGTAAACAAGATGAATATGACCAAATGTCCGGACCGGCTCTATTATACGCCATTCACAGGTATTATGGATGAAAACGCTTAGTCGTTTAATGACTGAACCGGTGAATATTTTGCAATCACAGGCTGTGATTCTGTAAAATTGTTGATTTTGAAGGGGAAGAAAAATGATGCAAAATACCCTGATTGGCGATAAACTTGAATTCGCAATTGAATATACGTTTATATGAAGAATTGCTGCGGCCGCGGGAGGGCCTTTTTCTATGAAAAATATTTTATATCTGGAATGCAGTGCCGGTATCAGCGGTGACATGGCGGTCGCGGCGCTTCTTGATCTCGGCGCGGACCGGGAAGCTGTGGACAGAGCTTTAAGAAGCATTCCGGGTGAGTTCCGCTGGGAGGTTAAAGACGTATATAAAAACGGGATACGCCTGAACGATTTCGCGGTTATACTGCCTGAAGACAACCGTGATCACGATATGGAATATCTTCACGGGCCGGGAAGCGGAAGTGTATCAGGCGCAGGATGCGGCGATAAATATGGCGGTGCTGTGAATCCCGGCCCGCGGCGCGGGTGTGACGGCCTGAGGGGGAACGGGCATGAACGCGAATCAGATCCGGGGAAGGCGCGTGAATGTTCTTCCGGGCAGAGTTCCGGTTACGTTCCGGAACAGGATGAACGGACTTATAAGGATATTCTGAGTATCATTGATAACGTTTCGATGACCGGAAGCGCCCGTACTCTCGCGAAAAAGATTTTCGGAATACTCGCCCGTGCCGAGAGCGCGGCCCACGGAATCCCGGAAGAACAGGTTCATTTCCATGAGGTCGGGGCGCTCGATTCCATAGCCGATATTGTTGCTCTGTCAGTGTGTTTTGACAGTCTTGCGACGGATGAGGTAATAGTTGACAGGATATTTGAAGGACGCGGAATGATCAGAAGCAGGCACGGAATACTCCCCGTGCCTGTACCCGCCGTTCAGAATATCGTGAGAGAAGAAGGTCTTCCTTTGACTATAGGTGATGCGGAGGGCGAGTTCGTAACGCCGACCGGGGCGGCTTTTCTCGCCGCGGTGAGGACAGGGGACCGTCTGCCGGAACGTTTTCATATACTCAGAACCGGCCTCGGCGCGGGGAAGCGGGAGTACGCAGTGCCGGGCATACTGCGGGCGCATTTTATAGAGCCCCTGGAGTCTGACCGCGGCTCCGGCAGGGACGCGATCTGGAAAATAGAGGCGAATATAGACGACAGCACGGGGGAGGAACTCGGGCTCGCTCTTAACAGGCTCATGGAGGCGGGTGCGAAAGAAGTGAATTACAGTCCGGTTTTTATGAAGAAGAACAGGCCCGGCTGGCTCCTTACGGTGATTTCCGCGGGAGAAGACGTTAAGCGGCTGGAGGATCTTATCTTCCGGACGACATCGACTGTCGGGATAAGACGCGTTCTTATGGAGAGGACTGTCCTTCCGCGTTATATAAAGATAGTAGACACACGGTTCGGTCCCGTTTCGGTGAAATTCTGCGAAATGCCCGACGGGACTGTTAAAGCGGCGCCGGAATTCGAGGATGTCAGGAAGATTGCGGACGGGACCCGCGAGTCATTCAGGACTGTCTACCTTGCGGCGATGACGGCGGCAGTAAAATAAACCTGATATTTAAGTGCCGGAGGTAAATCGTGACCCGGAAACGGTACGTGATTCTGAATATTTATAACCGGGGTTACAGTTCACACATGTATTTGGGGGACGGACGGCATCGCACCATTGCGAAAAAGGTCCTCGCTTCGCGCAGTTTCTACGAGTCGCCTGCCTCCTGCGGG
>CAZTIY010000056.1:8216-9249 GCA_964613765.1 uncultured Eubacterium sp. | reverse complement strand
TGCCGGAAGAGAATTGTCCCTCCCTGTCATGGCCGCCCCTATAGGTATGGTCAACATCAATCTGTCGGACGCCATGGACGACGGTACATACGCGGAGGCGATAGTGAGCGGAACGCTCGCGGCGGGAACACTCGGAATGACAGGCGGCGGACCGTGGCGAGAGAATTTCGAACTGCCTCTTTCGGTATTGAAAAAGCATAACGGAGAAGGAATCCCCGACATCAAGCCGTGGAGTCAGGATGAAATCGCCGCGCACGTTAAGCTTGTGGAAGACGCGGGCGTTCCCGCGTTTGTCATAGATATCGATTCGGCAGGCCTTCCTCATTCCGGTCTCGCGGAAACTCCCATAATAAGGAAATCCGCGAAGGAATTAGCGGAAATCGCCGGCATGACGGATCTTAAATTCATAGTTAAGGGGATCATGACTCCCGGGGCGGCAGCGGAGGCTGAGGATGCGGGTGTCTACGCAATCGTCGTTTCCAACCACGGAGGACGTGTCATGGACGAGGGGCTCTCCGCCGCGGAGGTGCTCCCGGAGATACGCCGTGCCGCCGGGGACAGGGTGAAGATACTTGCAGACGGCGGCGTGCGGACGGGCGCTGATGTTTTCAAGATGCTTGCTCTCGGCGCGGATGCCGTACTTATCGGACGTCCTTATTCCATCGCGGCATACGGCGCAGGCGCGGAGGGTGTACGGATATATACGGAAAAGATCCGTTCCGAACTCATCGACGTTATGAACATGACCGGCTGCCGCGGAATTAAAGATATCACTCCGGATAAGATACGCGTGGTGTAATGTCATTTCGGTAAGAAAGGAGAAAATGCAATGAAAAATTTCGGATTCGGACTTATGAGACTGCCGCAGACCGATCCCGCCGACCCTTCGAAGGTCGACGTCGAGCAGGTAAAACAGATGGTAGATCTTTTTATTGAAAAAGGCTTCACGTATTTTGACACAGCCTGGATGTACAACGGGTTCGCCAGTGAAAGCGTCGCTAAAACCGCGCTTGTGGACCGTTACCCGAGAGAC
>CAZTIY010000056.1:0-8206 GCA_964613765.1 uncultured Eubacterium sp. | reverse complement strand
GCTTCACGCGGGATTTTTCAATTCGCTTGAGGACAGGGATAAAATATTTAACGCGCAGCTTGAGAAGACCGGCGCGGGATATTTCGATTATTATTTTCTCCACGGCATTGAAGCCGCGATGTACCCGAAATATGAGAAATTCGACTGTTTTAACTGGCTTCTCGATAAAAAGGCGCAGGGCCTCGTAAAACATCCGGGATTCTCTTTCCACGACACGCCGGAACTTCTGGATGAAATTCTGACAAAACATCCTGAGATGGAAGTGGTGCAGCTTCAGGTCAATTATCTCGACTGGGAGAGTGAATGGATACGGTCGCGCGCCTGCTATGAAACGGCGAGGAAGCATGACAAGCCTGTAATCATCATGGAACCGGTGAAAGGCGGGACACTTGCGAATGTTCCTGAGACTGTAGAGAAAATGTTCAAGAGGCATGATCCGGATATGAGTGTGCCGAGCTGGGCGATCCGCTTCGCCGCGAGTCTTCCGGGAGTGATGGTAGTTCTTTCCGGGATGTCGAATATCGCGCAGATGCGGGACAATGTCAGCTTTATGGAGAATTTCAAGCCTCTCACGGAAGAGGAAAAACAGATGTGCTTCAGAGCGGCGGAAATTATAAACAGTCAGGTCGCAATACCCTGCACGGGATGCTCCTACTGTACTGAAGGATGTCCGCGGCACATCGCGATTCCGAAATACTTTTCGCTTTATAACGAGGATATGCGGGAAAAGCTGGAAGAAAAGGGATGGACCGCGAACTATTCCAACTATATGATTCTGAACAGTGAATTCGGAAAGGCATCCGACTGCATCGCGTGCGGTCAGTGTGAAAGTGTCTGTCCGCAGCACCTGCCGATCATAGACAATCTTAAGAAGGTCGCCGCTCATTACGAACATTAGACCGGGGCAGGGCGCGGTCCGCGTGTCAGAAATATGGTTCGCAGTCTTTCCGGACGCGACACGTCTTCCATGCTGAAACCGCTCCGTATGGTAAACGACAACTATGAGAAGTCGGTGCCTTAAATGGGCAGAAGTGTACCACCTGTTATGACGGAATCCGTTCGATTAACCTGATTGACCGGCTTCTGTCTTAGCAGGGCGGAACCTGAGCCTTCACGTTCCGGAAAAAACCGCCGTCCGGCTCCAGCGGCACACGTATGTGATATCCGAGTCTGCCGAGTTCCTGAAGTTTAATAAGCATCAGGTTGATTTCCGAGTTCATGATTTTTGCCAGTTGAACGACATCACAGCCGTTTTCGGCGCATTCCAGACACTCGTCCGTGTCTATCAGAAGGTGGGCCGCGAAGGCGTTCGCCTCATATTCTGTAGAGCTTTGCATCCGGAACAGTTCGAACTCACGAAGGCCGCTGCCCCCGGCGAGATCCCGGTGGTAGACGTCGTGTCCCAGCTCGTGCCCCGCGACCATCTGCGTGAGATATTCATCCATCCTGTCGTTAAGGAACATCGCGCGATGCCTCCACCTGAAGACATACATGCCGAGAAGATTAGTGAAATAACCGACCGGAAAAACTTCTACACCGGAATATTCCGCCAGTCTGAGCGTATTCCTCGTGCCGTGCCGCTGTACCAGATCATTTGCGTTTTTATATATGCCGGCAGAGTCGATCATTATGCGTACACCTCATAATATGTAGTATATAGTCTCGCTTCGGCGGGAGAGTATAGTTATTAAGGACAGCAGACCGTCCCGCGGGGTCTGCCCCGGGCATTTGTTTCCGTCAACGGCGTGAACGAGATTCGGTTCACGCCTTATTGTATGTTCCGGGCGCTTATTTCCGGTGCCGGCGCGGACGAAATACAGGCCCGCCCCGGGCGCTTATTTCCGGTACTTTTCCGGAGTGTATTTCTTATTCTCCTCCTTTGCCTTCCAGTACAGATCCTGCATGGCCTTCATCACGCCGTCAATGTCCTCCTCGGACAGTTCACCGCCGGCAAAAAGACCTCCCATTTCTTTCAGGAGCTGCATTGCCTGCCGCTTTCCGCGATAACCGTATTTCTCCCGCGCGGATTCCACGAAGTCGTCATCTTCATTATGCAGGTAATTGGGATCTACACCGAGGATCTCCGCAAGGGTCTTATACACTTCACGGTTCTGGGGATAACTCTTTCCCTTTTCATAATTCAGTATCGTGTTCACACTCAGTCCGGCAAGAGCGGCGAGTTCCGCCTGTGTAAGACCTTTTTCCGTACGGTATTTGCGGAGTTTTTCACCGAATCTCATAAAAGTTTACTCCTCTATATATTTTCTGCGATGATTATTATTCGTGAAAATTATTATGCGCACGGTTATCAATTGCGGCTGTTCGATGCCCCGGCCGCTGTCCGTGAACCGTCCGCGGCTTATTAATAATTTTGTAACATGTTCCGCGCGGTTTGCCGCCGACTGATCTGTCCGGGGCATCCCTGCTTATACGTGCCGCCGGCTCGGAATATACACGCCCGCCCGGCTAAAAACGGATTGTGAAATTTTAAAAAAATTGCTTGACGGACACAAACGGATTCTATATAATGCATAACACACAAACGGATTGTGGCTGTATTATAAAACGGTTTGCATAGAGTGTCAAGAGAATCAGCGGAAATCGCCGGAATATTTTGTAATGTGCGTGGGCGTTTTAATCTCCGGGGGATATTCCGGTATGAGAGATTGTAAGATTCGGCGGGTAGTATTTTGCGCGTGAGCGTGTCATGAGAATCATCGGGAAGCGGTATATGGCGAGGGATATTTTACACTGTGATATGAATAATTTTTACGCGAGTGTCGAGTGTATGCTTGACCCCTCGCTCAGGGGACGTCCAGTGGCCGTCTGCGGTTCCGCGGAGGAGCGACACGGTATCGTGCTCGCAAAGAATTATGAGGCGAAGGCCTTCAACGTCAGGACGGGCGAAGCTGTATGGCAGGCGAGACAGAAATGCCACGGTCTCGTTACCGTGCCTCCGCATTATGAGGAATATATTAAATATTCGAGGCTCGCGAGGGATATTTATGAGAGGTACACGGACAGGGTGGAGCCGTACGGAATGGACGAGTGCTGGCTCGACATAAGCGGGACAGAGAGGATTTTCGGGGATCCCGCCAAGATTGCCTTTGATATTAAGGAAGAGATAAAATTCGAACTCGGACTCACGATTTCCGCCGGTGTATCGTTTAATAAAATTTTTGCCAAACTCGGATCGGACATGAAAAAGCCGGACGCCGTCACGGTCATAGAGAGAGATACGTTCAGGGATAAGATATGGGGACTTCAGGCGTCGGATCTTCTCGGAGTGGGCCGCGCCGTGAAGAGGACTCTGGACAGGTACGCGATACATACAATAGGTGACCTGGCGAACACGGATCCCGCGCGGTTGAAACGTTGGTTCGGCAAGAACGGGATCAGGCTGTGGGAATACGCCAACGGGCTTGACAGTTCCCCGGTGGCGGAGGCAGGGTATGTCCCGCCGGTGAAGAGTGTCGGACACGGCATCACGACGGTTGCCGATCTGGAGAACGGTGAGGAAGTGTGGCCCGTCATTCTCGAACTTGCTCAGGAGATAGGTCATAAGCTCAGGATGCACGGGTTATGCGCCGGAGGTGTCGCGATATATGTACGTGATAATACCCTTTATTCGCGGCAGTGGCAGTGCAAGACGGATTTTCCTGCCCAGTCCCCGATGGTGCTGGCGAAGACCGCGTATGATCTGTTCGAGCGCAGCTATCAGTGGCGGAACAATATCCGCTCGATTACCGTACAGGCGATCCGCCTCGTTCCCCAGGATGCGCCGCTGCAGATTAACGTGTTCACTGATTATGACCGGCTGGATAAAGATGAGAGACTGGACAGATGTGTCGAGAATATACGGGAGCGCTTCGGGAAAAACAGTATCAGAAACTGCGTCCTCTGCCGTGATCTTAAGCTGCCGCCGGAGAAAGCGGAAATTGTCATGCCGTCAGGGATGGTCGGATGAGGCGTGTCCGGCGGCCGGCAAAGGCACGAAATGCAGACAATGCCGCCACGTCAACAGTCTCCGGAGAAGCGTGTCCGGCATCCGCAAAAGGAACATAGTGTAAACAATCTCCGCCACGTCGGCGGCCGCCGTCGCGGCGGCGTGTCCGTGAACCGCCGCGGAGATCAAAGGGAAAGATTGCAAACAAACGGCCGGTCTGTCGGCGGCTTCCGGCGGGCGGCGTAAATATGAAAGGAAAAACCGGGTCAGTTATGGGAACAGATCGCCGGAAAGTATATGTAGAAGTTGAAGCCGTCCATAAGGTCGATGGTACCGCCATGCCGGAATCTGTACGTTTCGAGGACGGGGAGCTGTATGAGATAGACCGGGTGATACAAAGCTGCCGCGCGGCCTCCACCAAGGTCGGCGGAACCGGCATCCGTTATACCGTGCAGATTTCCGGACAGAGGACCTTTCTTTTTGACGAAGAAAACGGGAAATGGTTCGTAGAGGCGAAGAACCGGTGAACGGGAGTCCGCCGGTCAGTCGTGAAAATACTTTTGTATTTTATCCGCGACCTCGTCCTCGCTCATGAGGCCGACCACTTTCTCCAGTTCGATTCCGTCCCTCATGAACAGGACTGTCGGAACAGCCGCGATGTCGTTCTCCATTCCGAGAAGCTGATTTTGGGAAATGTCAGCCTTTACAATTTTAACTGAGGGATAGTCGTCAGCTATATTTTCCAGTACTCCCGCAAACATTCTGCAGGGAACGCATGTAGTGGTGAAGAAGTCGACGATGACGCATCCTTCCTTAATCATTTCCTGATAAGTCTGATCTGTCGCATAAGAAATCATATTACGCTCCTCCTGATTTAATGATAATTAACGGTTTAAGTTATCCGTGAACAGTTTAATTTATGACTTAAATTTATTATTAACGACCTCAGATATGCCGCGGAATTCAAAAATTTCCGTCATAAGTACGTTCAAAATCCGCGCCGTCACCTGAGCCTTTCCGTTCCGTGACGAACACTGAAAAGACACGAAGGCTGTTACTGTTTACGGATTCATTAAGTACATGATTTTAATACCCGTTCGGGCTTCTTCCAAACGCCCGCGGCTGATTCCGCCTGCGGATTTCATCGACCGGGATCCGGACTGTGATAAGAGACAGCGGATTTTTACGGAAGGAAGAGAAGCGTATAAGCGCCGCGGAGTGCGGCAGTGCGGCGGGGAAATGTGCGCAGGAGGGGTTATTCCGTAAGCAACCCGTCGTTTGTTGTGATTCTGAATACGCCGCCGACCCTTTCGGCTTTGTAAAAGAAAGGATTGCCTGCTGCCCACGCGGGATCCGCCGCGGCCAGTTCTTCGTATTTCGCAAGCGCTCTAAGGTAGCCGGCGTGAAGGACTTCCTCGGCGTCGAGCCTCGCCTGAACGGCATCGCTGAAGCGGTCATAATAGCCGAGGGTGTAGTGTTTGCCCTGGAACGTAACGGAGGCGCGGTATTTTCCGTTCTTCGTAAGATAAAGACCGCGGAATCCGGCCTTGCTTTTACGGCTGCCGCTGTCCGTGCGGACGCGCCGCAGTATCTCCGCGCAGGTATCGTTCTGATAGTGCATATGTTCATGCATCTTTGAACTCTGTTCTCTGTTCAGACAGCCGCAGCTTCTCGTAAGTCCTCTCAGCAGATTTCCGGCGAGCACGTCGACTTCCGCGCCGCAGTCGCAGCGGCAGTGCCAGACGGCTTTTTGCGATTTATTTTTTTCAGCGGCGCGGTACAGAACGGTCAGTCTGCCGAACCGCTCCCCGGTAAGGTCTCTCTTATTCATAAACGCTCTATAAGTCTTTCAGGAATAACCGCGGGAAGGCGGGAACCCGGTGAGGTATCCCGGCCGCGAATCCGTATCCGCTGTATTTGAAAATCACATGTGGGGTGACGGATTTTGCCGGATCACCCGTTCTCAAAAACCCTGCTCACTTATTACCGGATGAACCGGCGCCGGGAGGCTCGAACATGGAATCCGGAAGTCCCTTATCTCCGGACAGCGCCGCGTACTCGATATATAAAGGAAGAGAAATCTTTTCAAAGAGATCATCTGAAGGATCGAGCGTGTCCTGCGTTCCGTCCGCGGTGACGTAATATCCGGTTCCGGTTCTCACGGGAACAGAACGCGAAAGATCAAGAAGACATTTATAATACGGGGAAAGTGGCAGCCCCGCGGTGTCCAGCATCAGGGGAACCAGATCGGTCATACCGAGAAGCCGGTTGTCTTCCTCACTGATTTTGCCGAATGCGCGGTTGCCCCATATCAGGAACGGGATCTTCCGGGAGAGGAGATCCTTTTCCGTATCGGTCGGGGCGTATGTTCCCGGAATCTCATACAGAAAGGCGGGGCTGTGATCACCGACCATGCATAAGACCACCGGTCTGTCAATACTGTCAAAATAGTCGGTAAGATACTTGAGCGCCTCATCTGACATCCGTATGGATGTCAGATATTCATCGGCATGCTGCGCCGCGGCGCCGCCGAACCCTTTCACATGGACAGTGTCCTGTTCACCGCCGTTCTGTTCATATCCTCCGTGGTTCTGGTATGTAAGAAGATACATAAAGCGGGGTGCTTCTCCCGCCTCTTCATACCAACGTATGAGATCTCTGTAATTGGCAGCGTCCGTTTCGTGCCTGTTTCTGTACACTTCGTGTTCCGTAAAATCTTCATAGAACCGCGACTTACCGAACCCCAGCGCGGGATAGGCCGTCTTGCGGTCGTAGTTGAGGGAATCGCAGGGATGATTCGCCTGGGTGGTGTAACCGAGTTCGCTCATATAGCGGGCTATGCTGTTTATTCTGTTCAGATGAGAATAAGTCTTGAAAGGAGCCCGCTGAGTCAGAAGATAGTCGGAGAAGCCGGTCAGAAACTCAAATTCGCTGTCGTTCGTACCGCCTCTTGAATAAGGAGACACGGCATACCCTTTGACGGAATTTTCGAGATTCCGGTAATTCTCAAGATATGGTATGTCAGTCTTAATATCGGCAAAAATTGCCGGGTCATAGAAAGTTTCGTTAAGGATCAGGATGATATCGGGGAGATCATCAGATTTTCCCGGTGAACCTTTAATTTCCGCCGCGGCCGTTATTAACTTTTCTTTGTCGTAGTCCGGAGGGGCGGTCACGCTCTGGCTCATGCTTCTGAAAGATTCCTGGACGAAACATGTCGCGTATCCGTATGTAGCGGAGTATCCGCGGGTGTTAAATATCCAGCCGTTAAGCCGGTACCGGTCATTGTTGAAGCCCAGCACGGGAATGAACAGTAAGAGAAATGCCAGAAGATATGCTCCCGCGCGTTCCCGGCTGAAGCGCTGCCTTCCGGGATATATTTTTTTAATTGCCGCCGCTCCGAGTATTACAAGAAGAAAGCACAAAGCGGAAAACACGGTGCGTTTGTCAGGTGAAAAAGAGTAGTTCCCGAGGACATTCAGACCTGTTTCCGCTGAGGCAAACAGCGCGGGAGTCAAAGGTCCGCCGCTGTAGAGGACCACGTAATGATTTACGACAGAAAGGATAAAAAATATAACTCCGCTCGTCAGGCAGGCAATGTGCAGCCGCATCGTAAGGAGCGTCAGGAACAGCGTTACAAGGAGAACGGTTCCCAGGTTTATAAGGTGGTAGAAAAACGGCCGGGTGAAAAATACGGCCGGTTCAATAAATGAGGAGTCAAGCTGCACATATTGAACTGCGGCTGTAAAACACATTATGAGAAGGCATATGAATTTTCTTTTATAATCTGAATTCCTGACTGCGGTTTCCATGCTCCCCCGATTCAGTTTGAGAACGCGTTTGTAATATATGCCGGGCCATCTGACCCGCGGGATTCTCTGATTCTCTCCGGAATTTTGTCTCTTATGACCGGGATGAAATAAAATGCCGGTATCAGCGCCGGTTTCCCGGGGGGGGTAGAGAGGAATTGCGGGAAAGTGTACTTTTTCGCAAAAGAGGATTTCAAAAAAGACAAAAAATCCGCGTCCGTCCGAACGCGAAATTCAAAGTAAAACAGTTTGCTGCCGCTTCTTTTCCTCGCGTAAACACCGTCAGGAAGGCGCCGGAAATTGATTCTTCAGAGCAGAATATAAGAATCTTGATTTAAATCTTTGATTACAAATAAAAAAATATCAGGACGTTTCTTCCGTTACCGGATTAATTCCCGGAACAGTATTGAAATCCTGATGTTTAAACGTTAAAATAGACGACGTTTATCGA
>CAZTIY010000055.1:5246-9256 GCA_964613765.1 uncultured Eubacterium sp. | reverse complement strand
GTAGAAACTGCGCGAAGCGAGGACCTTTTTCGCAGCGGTGCTATGCCGCCCGTCCTTTAAATACCATGTGTGAACAGTACCTGACGGTCCCTCATGAACAGGTAAAAGCCGAAGAACCGGGACGCATGCATTACCGTTAAGCCCCGCTGCGGATACACCGTCACGGCAAATAGTAGTTGCGCGGCGGGCGCCCGCGGAGTATATTTGTATGGAGCCCTGTCTTAAGCGGTGATGCCGACAGGGCTTTTTTAAGAATAATGCTCCTGTGCTGCCGCGGAATCAATTCCCGGGTTGCGGGGAAAGCGGTAGAGTGCAGTCCGGCAGTAATGCAAAGTATCTGTAAGTTATCACCGGTAAAACGGAGGTTCGCAATATAATGATCAGGTTTTTCATAGCGTTATGGGCGTCCAAGCTGGCAATGTTCATATTTAAACTCGCGGGCCGCGAAAAAGATGACATGCCGGGACTTCTGGCATATAAACTTTGCCCGGAATTTCTAAAATATATCGCAAAACCGCCGCTTGTAATAACTGTTACAGGGACAAACGGAAAAACAACAACATCCGCTCTCGTGAACAATATGCTCACGGAAGCGGGTTACAGAGTGAGTTTCAATTCATGGGGAGCGAATCTTCAGGCCGGATTCGGCGTCAACCTGATGCGCTGCGTCAATATATTCAACAAACCTGTAAAAATGGACGCGTCCGTACTGGAAGCGGATGAAAAAACGCTCGACGACAGCATGTCTCAGATAGAGCCGGACTACATTCTTGTCACAAACATCTGTAAAGATTCTCTGAGGCGGAACGGCCATCCGGAATTCATTTTCGACCATGTGAACAGGACGTTTGATATCCTCGGAGAAAAAACGGTGGCGGTTCTCAACGCCGACGATCCTATCAGCTCACAGCTCGCGGCGGATTCCGGCTCCCGCAGAATTTTTTACGGTATGGGCGACATCAATGCCGCGCCTCATAAGAATATCGCCATGGATATCACCTGCTGCCCGCGCTGCGGCGGAAAAATCAAATATAATTACCGGCTGTACAGGCATATAGGCGATTTCCGGTGCGAGGACTGCGATTTCGCGACGCCTGAGGCGGATTACTTCGCCGAAAATGTGAATTTTACGGATCGCGAGATTACGATTGACGAAGACGGGCAGAAAACCGTATATCCGCTCATTTCCGATACTGTATTTAACGCGTTCAACGTCCTGTCGTTCGTCGCTCTTATGAGAGAGATCGGTATGGAACGCAAAAAACTGTCAGATTTCCTCGGCACTCAGAAAGTGACTCGTATAAGAGAAGACAGCGTTAAGTTCAACGGAATAGAGTACATAACCTACGCCGCGAAAAGCCAGAACGTGAGCGCCGCTTCCACGGTATTCGAATATATGGCAAAAGAGCCTTCACAAAAGGACGTTGTCCTGCTTCTCGACGAAGTTCAGGACAGGAACCACCCGACAGAGACGGTTACATGGCTGTATGAAACCGATTATGAGTGTCTTAACAGTCCCAATATCAAAAAAATTATCGTGGGCGGTCATATGTTCCTTAACCACAGGCTGAGACTGCTTCTTGCGGGCATAGACAGCGACAGAATAGTCTGTGTTGAGGATGAAAATGAAATCCCGGGTTACGTCGACACCTCAGGAATAGAAAAGGTTTATGTCCTCTTTGAGGTGGACTGTGTTACAAAGGCAAAAAACATAAGAGACAGCATAGTTCTTAAAGCGAAGGAGGCGGCGCAATGACTAAAATTGAACTGCTTTTCCCGGAATTCTGCAATATTTACGGCGAAAGCTACAATATCGAATATTTGCGAAGATGCGCGCCGGAGGCCGAGATCCTTTACACCGGTCACCGTGAGATACCTGCTTTCGCAAAAGAAAAGGTGGACATGATTTATCTCGGCTGCGCGACCGAAAGGAAACAGGAGCAGATAATAGAACTTTTGATGCCTTACAGAGACCGGATCGAAAAACTGACAGATGAAGGCGTTGTATTCCTCTCAACCGGAAATGCCGCGGAAATTTTCGGCACGCGCATTAAGGACGGGGATCGCAGCATAGAAGCTCTCGGACTGTTCGACTTTTATTCTGAAAGATACATGAAGAGAGATCGCCATAATTCCCAGTTTATCGGAAAGTTTGAAGATCTGACCGTAATAGGGCACCGCAGCCAGTTCTCATTCGCCTACGGCGATTTTACCGAGAGCTTCATATCAATCGAAAAGGGTATAGGCATGAACCCCGGCATCAGAGAAGAAGGGCTTCGGCGGAACAACTTCTTCGCGACATATTCGCTCGGGCCGTTCCTGATTCTCAATCCGCTTTTCACAAAACTTATACTGAAAAAAATCGGCCTTCCCGACAGACTTTGCTTTGAAAAAGAAATAATCGAGGCCTATGAATACAGACTTGCGGAATTGACAAGGACAATCAGTGACACACCGCCCGCGAAATAATTCCGGGAGCGAAAACGCTTCTGACGCTGCATCTGCCCGGCGCGGCGTTTTTATCAGAACCGCGCCGCGGGCTGTCCGCGGCGTTTCAGGGATGCGGCAGCGCCCGGCCGGACAGCTTCGGAACTGCCTCGGGCTGCGCCCGCTATGAATACCGTAAACGACGTCGCGGAATGCTCCGCGCACGGCGCGGGCGGCGCAACCCGCGAAGGCAAAGTCAGAGTCAGTCCATGACCGCCTCAAATACATGCCTCATTCCCTGATGATCGGGATGGTGCTGTGAGAAAACATAAAATACATGACCGGGATATTCATTCCCTTCAATAAGGCACGGCCCTTTTTCCGTCAGAGCTACATCCCAGCCGACATAACGAACCTGCGGCACGACAGTCGCCGCTTCAAGCACGACGGATTTTACCTCCTCCCACATAGGAATTTTAAAGCCTACGATGGGTGCGCCCGTGACCGGGTGAACGCTGTATGCGGCATTGCTTTCGTCTACGGCGGGATATCTGATCTCCCCGCTCTCAATGTCTACCGGTGTGAGCATTCCCCCGCTGCAGAAATTATCGACTATCCCGTTCTGCCCCAGCCTGAGATACGCCGCAAGAAGCACAGGCCCTTCTTTTGTGAGAAATGTCACCGCTCTCACGGTATTGACACTTCCGGGATATAAAGCGGACAATTCAGGCGACTGTTTTATTTTTTCCTCGGCTATGTACGGTATGCCGCCGAGATTTTTATCAAATGTTTCCATCTCCGCCGGAAATTCCGCTATTCCGCTGCCGCCCGTACCGTCGACAGGCTTGATGATCAGATCATTTTTATCCGCTATAAAGCGAGCGAAATCCTCCCGCTTATTCTCCCCGTCGACTATGAGCCAGTCACGCTTAAGGTATTTTGCGAATTTTACGTCAAATTCAGACTTGTTTACGAAAAAATGCGTATAGGCGGGATCGTTGTATTTAATTACATAACGGTTGTTGACCCCGCTTGTGATAACATCGCCCCGCTCGGCGCGGTTCAGGTCATACATGCCGCAGTTGATGTAATCTATGTAACCCGCCTGATACTTAATACCGCAGTATATTATATCGAAAAACAGATACACTCTGTTCCTTCCGGACATCCTGTGAGCCTTTCCTATTGTGTCGAAAAACTGCCTGTAGTCCATGTGCTTTATACGGTATGCAAGAAACTGCAACTTGTTCATCCCGGATTCACCGAAGCCTTTCTTCCCTGCCCGCAGCAGCTGTTTTGCTCAAGCTGAATATCTTAATCATGTTAGCATACATCAAATGAAAAGACAAAACGTTTGTATCTTGACAGAACCGCACTCTTTGATTAATGTTAAACGCGGCGGAATTCAGTCGGACAGCCGTTTCTCCCGCGCGCCTCCGGAACGCTGACAACTGTATCCTGCCGCGGCGGAAAACGCGTGCCGCTCTCCGTTCACGGTGGCAATCTTCCGCTGCCCGACTTCTGTCTATACGGAGAGGCAGAACCGGATACCCTTGCTCCCCGCGGCCTGACAAAGAAAACCG
>CAZTIY010000055.1:0-5146 GCA_964613765.1 uncultured Eubacterium sp. | reverse complement strand
TACGGAGAGGCAGAACCGGATACCCTTGCTCCCCGCGGCCTGACAAAGAAAACCGGTACGCCGCCTTCATGGCGAAAGCAGGCTCATCACGGATCTGACCGGTTATTAAGCGGTAATTATTGCTAATTATTTAAACGTTGAAATTGTTTGAAAGCGACAGAATAAAAAAATGAAATACAACATCGGCATTGATATAGGCGGGACAACCGTGAAATCCGGGCTTTTTGAAGTGAGCGAACCCTCAGAACCGGTATATACATGGACTGTCGACACTGATACGGAAAACTGCGGCTCCCGTATACTTACCGATTCCGCCTCTGCCATGCTGGCGGAACTTGACAGAATCGCGGTTCCCCTGTCAGACATAACAAGTGCGGGAATCGGGGTCCCCGGTCCTGTGACCGGAAGCTCCGTCGTCCGCGGCTGCCCGAACCTCGGCTGGGGCGATGTAAACGTTTCGGAGGAATTCCGCGAACTCACGGGGATAAAAAATGTCATAACGGAAAATGACGCGAACTGCGCCGCCCTCGGGGAGCTTTTGTTCGGAGCCGGGAAAGGCAGAGAGAACTGCGCCATGATTACACTCGGAACCGGAACCGGATGCGGCATCATCATTAACGGAGAAATCGTCGCGGGAAAATTCGGGGCGGCGGGGGAGATCGGACATTTGCCAATGAATGAAAGCGAGACAGAATATTGCGGATGCGGTAAGAAAGGCTGCCTCGAACAGTACGCTTCGGCTACCGGCCTTGTTCATACAGCGAGAAAACTTCTGAACGCGGGACGTGACGCCGGATGCGGTCATCCTTCGGTTTTGAGAGGCATTCCGCTGTTCACGGCGAAAGACGTCATGGATTCCGCTAAAAGCGGAGATAAGGTCGCGCTTGACGCCGTCAGAAATTCCGCTGACTGCCTCGGAAAAGCCCTTGCAATGATTTCCTGCGTGGTCGACCCGGGATTTTTCATACTGGGAGGCGGAATGTCGCTCGCGGGCGGCTTCTTTATGGATATGGTCAAAACCTCCTACCGCGCTAACTGTTACGCGCCTTCGCGCGGAGCCGAATTACGCCACGCGGAACACGGCTCCCCGGCAGGCCAGACCGGCGCAGCCACCCTCGGAAGAAGAGTCAGATAAACCGGTAATCCGGGTCCCGGACGTAAACCCGCATCGGAAACCGGGGATTCAAAATTTCCCTGAAATACACCTTTTTCCGCAGAAACTCCGCCGCGGGATGCCGGAAACGGCAGCCGCACGGCTGCCGTATTCCCCGGTTCCGCGATCCCGCCGGAAAAGGCGCACGGATTCAGTATCCGAGCTTTCTGTCGACTACATGTTTTAAAGGTTTCCCTTCAGCGTACAGCGCCATATTCTCCGTGAACATCCTCACGTTGGTATCCACGGTATATCCGAGCGACATGTCACCCGCCACATGCGGTGTCAGTATCAGATTCTTCGCGTCCCAGACTGGATCATCCCTCTCCGGTGGCTCGGGAACCATGACATCGAGTGCGGCGCCCGCGATTTTTCCGCTGTTCAGAGCTTCGACAAGCGCTCCCTGGTCAACGCAGGTTCCGCGCCCGACATTGACGACTACGGCATGCCCGGGAAGGAGCGCGATTCTTTCCTTTGAAAGTATACCTTTTGTCTCCGGGGTGTCCGGCATGCTCATGGAAAGTATATCCGTGTCCGGAAGATAACCGTCGATCTCACCTATCTTAAACACACGGTCATAGGCGGGTTCATCCGATTTCCCGGTCCGGTTGAAACCGGTCACGCTCGCCGCGCCGAGAGCCTTCATCCTTCTCGCCACATTGCTCCCTATGTCTCCCGTGCCCAGAATCGCCACCCTGCTTCCGAATATAGAACGGACCGTCAGATCTCTCGCCCATTTCTTCTCACGCATAAAAGCCTGGTATTTCGGCATCTGCCTCAGCATCATGATAACGGTCATGATTACATATTCTGAGATAGTTACACCGTATGCCCCGGCGGAATTAGTGATTATCACGTCCTCATTGGCGAACTGTCCCGGGTCCATGAACGCTTCAGCCCCGGCATAGCATGTGGCCATCCATTTCAGGTATCTCGCCTCGGGAACAAGCATGTTCGACCTCGTGTACAGAACCTCGCATTCCGCAAGTTCGCGTGATCCGGACGCCGCGTCCTCATCGCTGAAATAAGTAAGATCATAACCGTACTTCTCCGCCGCCGTAGAGATTTCCTCCTTGTTCTTTTCCGTAAGGAAATCACAGGCGACAACCAGTTTAATTCCCATTCCGTTTCCTTTCCCGATGATTATTGTTTATCTTATCATCGCGCTCAGGAACTCCTGAAGTCTTGCGCTTTCAGGATGATTGAAAATCTGATCGGAAGAGCCCTCTTCCGTAATCTTTCCCTGATTCATAAAGATCACCCTGTCTGAAGCCTCCCTCGCGAATCCCATCTCGTGAGTGACCACTATCATAGTTACTTTTTTCTCATGAAGGTCGCGGATTACCTGAAGGACTTCACCGGTAATCTCAGGATCGAGAGCGGAAGTCGGTTCATCAAACAGCATGATATCAGGCTCCATGGCCAGTCCTCTCGCGATTGCGACCCGCTGTTTCTGCCCGCCGGAAATCTGTCCGGGATATTTGTCCTCACTTCCGTCCATTCCGACCATGGCGAGAAGTTCCCTTCCTCTTTTTTCAGCTTCCTCTTCAGGGACTTTTTTTACACGGACAGGGGCATAGGTCACATTCCTGAGACAGGTCATATGAGGAAAAAGATTGAAGTGCTGAAACACCATCCCGGTTTCACTTATCAGCTTCCGGAGACTCTTTTCGGCCGCATACTCTGCCGTACCGTCTTTCCCGGGACCGCACAGCGTTTTCCCGTTCAGTATGATTGTGCCGCTGTCGACTCTTGTAAGTCCGTTAACACACCTCAGCAGCGTGCTTTTCCCCGAACCCGACGGACCGATTACTGCCACGGTCTCGCCCTTATCCACAGAAAGACTGACACCGTCGAGCGCCCGGAAACTGCCGTAGGACTTGACTATATCCCGCATATCCAGGACTGTTTCACCGGAAACGCCCATCTCACGCCTCCTTCCTTCCGTAACGGCTGAATCTGTTCTCCAGTCTTGTCAGCACAAAAGTAAGGACGGCCGTAAAAACGAGGTATATCAGCGCCGCAACGACATATGACACCATGAGACCGTCTCTGCTGACCAGTCCGTCCGCTGTCCGCATTATCTCCGGAAGCGTGATGACCGACGCCAGCGCGGTATCCTTGACAAGAGTGATAGCTTCGTTTGACATGGGCGGAAGAACCACTCTCATTGCCTGCGGGATTATGATGCCGAACAATGTCCTCGTCCTCGTAAGGCCGAGCGAACAGGCCGCCTCATACTGCCCTTCGTCTATACTCGCTATTCCGCCTCTGTAAATCTCCGCGAAATATGCCGCGTAGTTCAGAACGAACGTCAGCACGGCGGAAGGCATCGCGGATATCTGAATATCAAATCCCAGCGGAAACAGATAATAGAAAAACATCAGCTGCAGAAGCAGAGGCGTTCCGCGGAAAATGAAAACATATGCTTTACAAAATGCCCTTACCGGGAGAAATCTGCTGTTTTCGCCGAGGGCGAAAGGAAGTCCGAGCGGAATCGCGAGTACGAGAGTCAGACAGAAAAGACTGACCGTCCACCCCGCCGATTTAATGAGAAGCGGGGTGATCATCGCCAGGTATGAGGCGTCCATGCGTTTGATCTCCTTATGTTACAATCGCGGCAATACGCGGACGGTTCAGTCTTCGAACACGACCATATCCTTGCCGAACCACTTCTCGCTTATCTTCGCGCTCTCACCGCTGTCAATGACCTTTTTCAGCGCCTCGTTGACCTTCTCACAGGTTCCGGTATCACCCTTCCTGAATCCGATCGCGTAATAATCGGCCCCGAAGTTGAAATCACTCTCGTAAAGTTTGTCTTTTTTCTCGTTGTTATAAATCGCGTAGACCTCGTCAATCGCGACCACATCCACACGTCCCGCCTTCATATCCAGAATAGCCTGGTCGTATGTATCATACTCCTTGATCTGATCCTTGAAGCTTTCGTAATTCTCATTCTTCTGAATCGCTTCAAGCGCAGCGGAGCCTGCCTGTGTGCCGATAACGACGTTCGGAAGGTCGTCAACGCTCTTTACATTGGTGTCCGGATTGAGACTCATGAGGAGAATCCTGTTCTCAAGATACTTTTTCGATAATGTCATTGCCTCTTCCCTCTCGGGAGTCGCGGACATGCCGTTCCAAACGCAGTCGATTTTTTTCGACTTCAGCTCCGCGTCTTTAGCCTTCCAGCTTATCGGCCGGAATTCCACCTTTACGCCGAGCTCCTCCCCTACCTTATTGGCAAGGTCTATATCGAATCCGACGATCTCATTATCCTCATCCCTGAATCCCATAGGGGCGAATGTGTCGTCGAGTCCGATGACGAGAGTCCCTTTATACTGAATGTATTCCCAGTCGGACGGATCCGCCTCCTCCTTCTGTCCGCAGGCAGCGAGACCGCACACCATCACCGCCGAAAGCGCCAGCACAAGCGCCGCTTTTGCGGCTTTCTTTAACACGTTTTCTCTCATTTTCTCTCCTCCCGCCCGAAAACCGGGCGCAACTGTTCTCTCCGGTCATGAAGCCCGGAACCCTTACTTTCCCGCGCCCGTTAATCCTGACTCTCCGGCCTCTTCCCGGACGTGAATGCGGGATAACGACTGCCTCCGGGAGCAAATGCGCCCGTAAACCTGAGCAATTCCTTATTCATTCAGGTTTACGCCGTGCGTACCTTCTCCGAACATAACGGGAACAAAAGCGGTGGTTTCACAATTCATCGCTTTATCACGATAAATCAGCAAACGCGTCTAATTTACCATAACATCAGTTCTCCGTCAATCATATATCAACATCATGGAAACTCCACGAGAGACGGTATATCCGCACGTGTGTCACGGCGTCATAATTTTCTCTGGATAACGGCATATCCGCGCAAACAGCGGCGAAGACCGTACCGCCCGCATGAAAATTCTCCATAGCGACAGCATATCTGTACATGCAGCGGCGTTACTGTTCACACATGGTATTTAAGGGACGGGCGGAATAGCACCGTTG
>CAZTIY010000054.1:7355-9682 GCA_964613765.1 uncultured Eubacterium sp. | reverse complement strand
TGTGTACTGTCTACAAGAAAACTGATTGTAATTGTCAATCGCAATTGTTATCATAACCTCGTTGAGCACGGTTGTAAGCGGCTGCTGCCTGGGTAAGACAGCAGACAAAAATTTCTCCCGGGGGTCTGCTGTCTCGCTTTAACTAAGGTTACTGTTCAAAGGTTCAGTGAACACAGGTGTTATGCCGCGCGTCCCTCAAATGCCATGTGTGAACAGCAACTTAACTAAGCAGATAAAGTGACATTCTGCAGGCACCGCAGGGAAGATTGGCCGCGGCATAAAAACAGTCGCCCTGTGATCAGATAAGAGGAAGTAATGCCAACCGTGCTGAAGGACTACAATGTTTCCGACAAACCCGAAGACCATGTTATAGTCGGTTTCAGTTCTTCAGGAATAGCCGCTTTTGAAGCCGCGTGGTTCAAAGATGATATATTCGGAAAGGTATATACCGGCAGTCCTACATTTGTAAATATTCGAGGGGGTTCTATCCGGGGTTCCGCTATACGAATGAGTGACAGAAAGAATCTTAAAATTTTTACAACCGGCGGGAAGCATGATCTTGATAATGTCTTCGGCAGCCGGCGTGCAGGCAGAACGGAGGTTATAATCTATGGCCCGAAAAAAGTCACGTATGCCTGAGATAGGCGAGGCAGTCTTTTGCATTGCCTATCTTGTGTTTGATCTTGTCGCTGCCGTTATTTTCTTCGCAAATGCGAACGGTCGAACGGCCATTCTGCTCTTCGGCGTGCTGACGGTTACTCTCGGAGGAGGCGACGCCTTTCATCTGGTGCCCCGGATAATAAAGGCGTTTCACGGAGATTCGCCGGGAGTTCAATGGTGGACAGGATTGGGACTTCTCGTTTCATCCATAACCATGACAATATTCTATGTACTGCTTTTCTATGTGTGGAAATCGATTTTTACGGATCTTTCATACCCGGCGACGCTTCTTGCGCTTACATGGGCCAGCGCGGTGATCCGTATTTTGCTGTGCCTGTTTCCGCAGAACAACTGGTTTCGCCCGGAGGGAAATCCAAAGTGGGGAATTTACAGGAACATACCTTTCGCGATAACCGGACTTTGCCTTGTTATTCTGTTCATCTTATCCGGAAACACCGGAGGGTACGGACTGTGGCAGATGTCCGTTGCCATTATCATCAGCTTTGCGTGTTACTTTCCTGTGGTCCTTTTGGGGAAAAAGAAGCCGGCGGTCGGAATGCTGATGATGCCTAAAACGATCGCATACGTCTGGATGATCTGTCTCGGTCTGAGTCTGACAGGCAAACTGTGACGCACGCCTGTGTTCACTGTCCCCCGGACAGTAATAACCGTCACTGTTCACTCATGGTATTTCGAGGGACGGGCGGCATAACACCGTTGCAAAAAAAGTCCTCTCTTCGCGCAGTTTCTACGAGTCGCTTGCCTCCTGCCGGGCGGGGTCAGAATCCGTTCCGCCCGTATAATCCTGATGTTGCGGCCCGATGCTTACAGATGTCACGGTACGTGTGCTTACAGACGGCGAAAACGGTGATATAATCAACCGGAACGAGACGTTTACGAAGGTATTTACTACGGGCAAGGGTTTACGACAGCACGGAAAAAGCCGCGGCCTGAACCGCCTGAAGCCGGGAGGCACACGAGGACTTGAAAAATGGCAGCGCCGAGAAGAGACAATATACGTGAAAAAATTTTATCAGCAGCGGAAGCCCTTATAGAGGAACGTAAAGTATCCGCGGTATCTCTTGCGGATATCGCGGCTAAGGCCGGTGTCTCCAAGGGCACTGTCTACTACTACTATAAAAATAAGGATGACATACTCCTGGACATAACTGACAAGTATCTGGACAGACAGCTGGAAGACCTTATCACCTGGACAGAGGATGAAACAAAGGATACGTCACTGCACCGCCTGATAAAATACGTACTCCGGCGCGATATGGAAACGTCCGGCATGAGACTCAACCTGTTCTACGACGCGGCATCAGGCAACAATGATCTGAGAGAAAAACTGATTAAACGCTACGCCGAGTTCACGGAAATACTTTCAGAAAAAATAGCCGAACGGACTGATTCTGTCTCGCCGGATTATCTCGCCCGGCTCCTTCTGCTCCTGTCAGACGGTCTCTGCATACACCAGAACATCGCCGACCCGCTGGTCGACACGGATACGTTTATCGCGGAGAGTGAAAAATACCTTCAGAGCATGGCAGGTGATAACTGAGCGGGAAACCTGCGCGGCGGCAGATTGAGGCCGCGCCCCGAACCGTACAGAACGGTCACTCGGACGCGGACTCGCGGCGGCGGATTGCGGCCGCGCCCCGAACCGG
>CAZTIY010000054.1:5068-7255 GCA_964613765.1 uncultured Eubacterium sp. | reverse complement strand
CCCGAACCGGGCGTACTTCCACGGCGGAAAACATTGCCGCGCTGCGGATTGCGGCCGCGGCAGTCAAACCGTTTTTCCCTCAGTTTCCTTTCTTGTCACGGATAAGCGGCTTTATCTTCTGATAATACTCTCCCGAAAGCTTGTTTCCCGCACTGGGGAATTCCCGCATGAGGGCATTATTTATGCCCATCTTCGTTTTATATTTCTGAACTATGGCGGCTATCCTGAGCGCGACGTCTTTATCCCCGACTATCTCCTGAATGGAACTCAGAAGGTCGTTCTGAACCTGCTCCGCGTTTTCCCCCTGAAGATTCTGTGTCCGTGTAACATTGACACCGTTTGCCTGCCAGTATTTACAAAGGGATTCGAACCCGTTGTCCCCGGATACTATATAATACCTGTCGCGCTTTGCCGGTTCATCGGAATCTTTGCGTTTCTGCTCGTCTTTCTGGCTCTGACTGCTCTGTCTCCCCTGTCTGTCACCGGTGTCACGCGTTTCCTTTCCTATTATATAGCCGAGGTAGGTCGCGAGCTGGAAATCGAGAGCGTTCTTCGTGCCCACCTGAACATCTATAAAAATGAATTTCGCCTTGCACTCTTTGATTTTTCTGAGCATATCGAAAGTGGTCGATTCCGCGTTCCTGCTGTAGAAAATGCAGACCGTATCGCGTTCCGTAAGCGATTCCACCCCGTTAAGTCCCGCTTTGTTTGTGTTCTCGTAATCTATCAGATAGTATGCCATAAAATTTCCCTTTCACCCCGTTCACCGCGTTCACGCCCGCGGTCTCATTACTTCCTGTCCCGCCCCCGGCGGCGACACTCTTCACGCGTCAACGTAGTTAGTTCTCAGATAATCGCAAAGTTTCTGCACGTTTTCCCACCGGTCATCGCTTCCCAGAAGCACGATTATATAGACCTGCCCGCCGTACTCAAACCTGCCCACATAACAGCCTCCGGCGTTCAGCGTAGAACCTGTCTTACCGCCGAGCGTCCCGGGATAATCCTCTTTAAGAAGCTTGTTTGTTGTATGCATGATATTGAGACGGTCTTCTTCATTCACCGCGGTGAACTGATGCTCCTTCATCATGGTCACTTCACGGAAAGTCTCGTTCTCAGCGCACTTTCTGATAAGGAGAGCGAGGTCAAAAGCGGACGAATAGTGATCTTCATCGTCCCAGCCGTACGCGTTCATGAAATGCGTATCGTTCATTCCGAGTTCGAGCGCCTTGTCATTCATCATTGTCACGAAATTCTGTTCGCTGCCCCCTGCGGTTTCCGCTATCGCGACGGCGGAATCATTGGAGGAGGATATGAGCATGGCGCGCCAGAGATCTTTCATCAGGAAACGGTCGCCGACTTCCTTGTACAGATTGCCGTCATGGGTATTCTTAACATGTTCCGAAACTGTTACTTCCCGGTCGGAATTTGCCTCATCCTGTGTGAGAAGCGCCGTCATCAGCTTTGTCGTGCTGGCGTTGGGAATCCTCTTATGTATATCCTTCGCGTACAGAATCTGCCCGTCGTCCTCTCTTATTATGAGCGCCGCGTTCGCGTCCAGCCCGGGGATGTCCTTCAGATTTCCGGCCCTGACATAAAAATTCTCTCCGGTCCACTCTTTTGCCCCTATCTTATCAGGGATATATATCCGCCACTCGCTTTCCGCGCTTGAATCGTCCCAGTCCGTTCTGCTCCAGTCGGAGGGGAATGTCAGCTTCACATCCGCGCTCCTGCCCGACTCCGCCTTTACCGTATCAATATCGGTCCACTTATCTCCGTCCTTACGCTGCAGAATGACCTTCCGCCCCCGCGCCGGGGATACATTTACCGTCACGGTCAAAGGCTTCCCGTAAGCTCCCGTCAATGATTCCGGAGCGCCTGTCACGACCGTGTCCCGCTGGTAAAAAATAAAAGCAGTCAGCGCCGAAAGAAGAATGAGAATGAACGCGAGACAGCCGACCCGCCTTTTATTGACTCTGTATCTCGTTTTTTTCTTTTTGGATTTCCTGCCGGATGTCTGTCCGGATTTCTTTGTGTCTTTCTTCGAAGCCATGAAAATTCTCCAGTAATAGCATAATCTCGCGCTTACGGTACAGAAGAGGCGGCGCTCAGACCCCTGCATAAGTGCGAACCCGCGCGGAATGCACGACGCCGCGCTTCAGCCCGGGCATTACGCCCGAATCCCGCCGC
>CAZTIY010000054.1:0-4968 GCA_964613765.1 uncultured Eubacterium sp. | reverse complement strand
AAGACACGGATTCCGGACTCCGGCTCCGGCGCCGGTGCAGCGCGCAGACCTGTAAGCTGTCTGTTCAAACGGTCATAAACATTACCGGTCAGCGGATCATGTCGCGGGTTATATCCGAAAGCCTGTCCGCGCCGCACATAATCATCGCGTCTTCAAGTTCCTGCCCGATTTTTTCGATATAACACTTAACGCCCTCTTCACCGCCGCCGTAGAGAGCCGTGACGAACGGTCTGCAGATAAGGACGGCGTCCGCGCCGAGAGCGAGAGCTTTGAATACATCTGCTCCCGATCTGATTCCGCCGTCGACAAATATCTTCATTCTCCCGTCCACGGCCTCAGCGATTTCTTCAAGGACTTCGGCCGTCGCCGGACACTGGTCGAGCACACGTCCGCCGTGGTTTGAGACAACTATTCCGGCCGCTCCCGCGGCGAGCGCCTTCTCGGCCCCTTTTACCGTCATGACTCCCTTCACTATGAACGGGATGCCGGCCTCTTTTACGATTTCCGCGAGTTCATCCGCTGATTTTCTTCCGGCGGGCGGCTGCATACCCTTAAGTATGGGAAGCCCCGCCGCGTCAACATCCATTGCGCACGCGAACGCCCCGCATTCTTTTACCATCGCAAGCTTGCCGAACACTGTTTCCATGTTCCAGGGCTTGACGGTCGGGACGCCCGTTCCTCCGGCGTTTGAAACCGCCTGAACCGCGGCCGCGATTACCTGATCGTCAACGCCGTCGCCCGTGAACGCGGCGATACCGGCCTCCGCGCAGACCCTCACCATCGCATCGTTATATGTGACGTCTGAATATTTATCGCTGTAATGAAGCGTGACGGCGCCCACCGGACCCGCAAAGAACGGATAACGGAAATGCTTCCCGAACAGATCGATTGATGTGTCCTGATCCGCGTTCGGTATTATGGTATCCATATTCACGCGGATGTTCTGCCACGCCTGAAAATTCCTTATCGCCGTATCCCCGACCCCTTTAGCCCCGGGACCCGGGATCTTGTTGCCGCAGGCGCGGCCGTCGCATACGGGACAGGCCTTGCAGAATTTCCCGATACATGTCCTGGCATTATCCAGTACTTCCTGATAAGTCACGTTAATCTCCTTTCAGAATTTCCTAAAATCTGACGCCATAAAATCTTACCGATAAGACCTTATGCCGGTAAAACATTCCTTTCGCCAATATCCCGGCTAACCAGTAAGAATACCACATATTTCAGGTTTTCACCGAGAAATTTTGAGAATTTAACGAAAAACGGTGAAAAAGCACATTTTTACAGATATTTTCAGATATTTACGGATAAAAAACTGACGTCCCGCCGATACTGCCCAAAAGCGCATTCTTTCCCGGGCGGTTCCTCTGTAACACAGGGGGTGCCTCCCGTTGAAAGCCGCTGTATTTTCCGGCGTACGATTCCCGCATACCGGCCGCGCAACACTCTGCCGCGGCTTCCCCGCGCGGCCTCATTTTACATTGATTTTTATATTCCGGTTTGATATACTTAGCGTCGTTGAAAGTTTCCGGTTTCGCGTAATACAGTGCCGCCGGTTTCCCGTCTCGGGGGGCGGCGCTGAAAATTACGGTGCCGTTGCGTTGTGCCGGTGAGGTTCTGAAATAAACGGCACCGGCTCGGTGCCGGCGGTCCCGGGTATTGCCGGGCAGTGCAGTGTAAAAGTTACCGGCGCGGCGTGAGTCCGGCGCCGTCCGCTTTCCGGGTGTGGCGCAGTTTGGTAGCGCGCTTGACTGGGGGTCAAGAGGCCGTGGGTTCAAGTCCCGCCACTCGGACCATAACGGGAGTTCGTGAGTTAAACGCTTGCGGACTCCCGGTTTATTTCCTGATACCGGTCTATCCGTCAGGAGTTCTTGCATCGTTCGCGTTGACTGATGACGAGAATATATTGAAACAGGCGCGCAGAGAGGCAATACCTGAATTTATGAAGTTTAACATTGTGGAGAATGAGGTCCGTAATGTTGTCCGGGCGCATCAGAATGCTTTCCCGCAGTGCTGTGTTCACTTCAATATTTCCCAGTATCCGTCAGAGTCGCTGCCTGCTCTCCTGATATATCCGTCCCCTTTAAGTTTCTTAATCGACCTGTAAACTGTTTTCTCTGTCTTACCTATTTTCTGCGCAAGCTCTGTCGCGGTCAGACAGTCGCTTTCTCTGAGATATCCGTAAACTGCCTGTTCGCTCTTTGTCATATTGCGGCCGGCTTTTTTACCCGTGGAACGACTGAGAGTAAATCTGAATCCGGTTTTCGTGTTCTCGTAGGAATACGCTACACCGGCATTCCTGCAGGCGGCAAATGTTCTCTCATATTCTGTGCCGAAAGATTCAATGACCGCCGCTTTGAACAGGACATTCACAATTTTCGGATTCAGCATGATCGGCTCTGCGGCACTGCTCGCGAAATCTTCCGGTGTATATCCTGCCGGGAAATTTCCCGGACTGTATATCGTAACTCTGTCACTGAATACTTCAACGGCGAATGAAGTATTGGCGTAATAACAGCCGTGGGCAAAAGCGTTGATCACCATCTCACGGATTGCCGTCTGCGGAATTTCCGGTTTCTCACTCCGTCTCGGATTTTTATCTATGGTAACGTCCCAGTTGATCGCAGACAAAATGAATGAAATCCCTTCATCTATGCATTCAAAGATATTTCCTTCGAAATGATTGAGCCTGATAAAAGTTTCTTTCGTTTCTGTCGCATAAACCGCCGTCTTAAGAAGAACCGGACTGCCGGCGGAAAACAGCATCCTGCCCGCATTCGTAAGAACTCCCGTCTTAATGTTGTACAGACCGAGCTTTGACAAAATGGCCGCCGCGTCTGTATATCCGTACCTGATCCTGCCGCATTCATTTCCGTCAGCAATAACCTTTTTCAAAAGGGCTTCATCTATATCGGCTGTACTTTCCGAAGAATCAGCGTTTTCCCATTCGGAGTAGTCTTTCTGTCTCGAGCGGAAAATGCGCTCCAGTTCTGTATCGGAAATCTGCCGGTCCTCGTCGGCAAAACGCTGATAATATCTGCCGTACGCAGAATACGGGGAATCTGAACCGCTGAAAGAAACTTCTATGAAAGATTTTCCGTCGTCCGTCTGCTTCATCTCAACCTCGTACCATATAATATGCGGTTTGATATTTTCACTTATATCACGCGAAAGTTTTCTCACAGTATCTTTCCCGATATCCTGCCCTGCGACATCACCGTTATCTTTTACGCCGAAATATACAGTTCCGTTATTGTGTTTATTCAAAATACTTGAAATGGATATAATCCCTTCTTTTGCTTCTGAAGTTGACTTTTTAAACTCTATAAATTCAGTTTCTCTCCCGATATTCATGTGTTGCCCCCCAAAAAAGAGTAAAGCGCCGACATTACGCGGTTTTCCCGTAAAAATTCCGCTGCCGCGGTGTCCGGTCAGGATGATATCATGTAAACATATCGCAACTCCGAAAAAAATGTCCTGCCACAGATATTTGTCACGAATCCTGCCCACCTCATTTCAGCCGTAGTATTCGGATCACGAACGTAAACTGATGTCCGTATCATAAACAATCCGCGCAAAATGTCCTGTCACGGACATTTTACAATGTCTGCAGAAAATCCGGCATATAAGAAGTTCCGTGTCACGGACATTGACGCGCGGACGTTTTTAATTATCAGTCAGGAAAACCGCTTTGCGGGAAACCGCCGCGGCGGATATTTACCGTTGATTGCACCCGCGCCGGCGAAATGCCTTACCCAAGGCTTTCCGGATTCATCCGTAAGAATATGCTTACATCAGTTAAAAGGCGTGCAGAATATTACAGTCCGTATGATTTCTCCGTAATAATATACTCACTATAAGTTAACTCGTAAGTATGTTATGTCCTCCGCCCTTTCTCCTCAAGGCATTTCAGCGGAATCCGCCCTTTCCCGCGGATCAGGGAAAACACGGGCGGAGGCAGTTGCGGAGGTGGAAAATGTCGGAGACTTACGGATATGTCAGGGTCAGCACAAAGGAACAGAATGAGGACAGGCAGCTCATCTCGCTTCATGAGCTGGATATCCCGGATAAAAATATTTACATAGACAAACAGTCGGGCAGGGATTTTGACCGTCCGCAGTACAGACGGCTGACACGGCGTCTGGAAAAAGACGACCTGCTTTATGTCGGGAGTATCGACCGGCTGGGACGCGATTATGAGGAAGTCCTTGAACAGTGGCGCTTTCTCACAAAAGAAAAGAACGTGGATATCGTCGTCCTTGATATGCCGCTTCTTGACACCCGGCGGGATAAGGATCTTCTCGGTACTTTTATCAGCGATATCGTACTCCAGATATTGTCATTTGTCGCGGAGAACGAGCGGAGCAATATACGCGCGAGACAGGCGGAAGGAATAGCCGCAGCGAAAAAGCGCGGGGTCCGGTTCGGAAGACCTCCGCGTCCGCTGCCCGGAAATTTCGGGGAAGTCTTCCGGCTCTGGAAGGCAAGGGAAATCACCGGCACGGCGGCGGCAAAGGAATGCGGTATGGCGCTCTCCACGTTCCGCTATCGCGCGGAGATATACGAAAGAACAGCTTTAGAAAAACCGGGGGCGACCCGAACGGATATTATTGTAGATACTGTACTGTAGCGGCACGGGAAAATATATCAGTGATGTTTTTTATCGAGCTGACATACATATGTAAAATAGAACAGCTTTAGACAAACCGGAGCGGCACGGACGGATATTATTGTGGATACTGTACTGTAGCGGCACGGGAAAATACGAGTGATGTATTTCGGGAGGCCGCCCCGGCCGGGCGGATATATCAGAAATGACTGTCATAATGCTGTACCGGCCCCGATACATTAAAATGCAGCCGGCCTGATATTATTCCGCTCCGGCCCGGACAAATATTATAAAAAGACTGCATGAAAGTGTACTTTTTCGCAAAAGAGGATTTCAAAAAAGACAAAAAATCCGCGTCC
>CAZTIY010000053.1:0-9695 GCA_964613765.1 uncultured Eubacterium sp. | reverse complement strand
GTCGAATCAGATTTATCGCCCCGGGATTTTCCAGAAGACCAGGCCGCCTTTATCCTCGTAGCCGGTATCCCACAGCCGGTCAAAATCAAGCCATCTGGCGCGGGAATACGTGGCGGTCTTTATCTTCCTTCTGTTTGAGTCATCGTAGCCGTTGACTATGAACCAGTGCCACCGGAAAAAATCAAATTCTCTGTCGGTGTGCTTCAGCATCAGGCAGCAGAGCGGCATATCGTCATCAATGCTTTCACGTATCGCGTTCCATGCTTCTCCGGAAGGTCTGCACCCTTCAACCGCGCTGAGTTGTATGTCGGAGCAGCTTCTGTCCCGCAGCCAGGCCTCCGCGCCGTCTATGAATGTGGATGTGTCTCTTATGCCTGACATGCGGGGAGACAGGTAGGGCTTCATTTGCGACGCAAAGTCGATGTATTCCCGTCTGGTCGGCGGAAGACGGTGCAGGGGGCAGACTTCACGTCTGCCCTTATACATAGCCAGATAGATGCACATATCGCAGGCGGCTATGGCGCCGCAGCCTCCGAGGTTCATCGAGGGATCAGTCATCCACTGCTGGGAACTTCCGTATGAACTCCCGATATTGAAATACGCGGTTTCCTTCCTCATTGATTTAATTTTAACTCGCCATTTAATTCTGATTCTGATTCTAATTCTAATTCTAATTTTCTTCCGGTTTCAGCGGTCCGTAGAAATAACTCGCAGTGGCTCCGCCGTCAATAAGAATCGTGGAACCGGTAATGAACGCTCCCGCGGGCGACATAAGAAGTTCGGCGACATTAGCCACCTCGTCGGCCGTTCCGGGACGCCCGGCGGGGCACTTGGCGAACATATTCTTATAGAAATCTCCACGAGGGCCGTTAAACTCATCGACGGCGAGAGGCGTAACGATGATCCCGGGCGCGATATCATTGAGCCTTGCTCCGCGCGTGCCCCATTTGACCGACTCCGCCATAACTCTCTTTTCATTGCAGCGTTTCGCCATTTGATACGCGTGGAGTGTATCGCGTATATTCTCAGGCCGCAGCATATCCAGATTAAGAAGATCCTCTGTCGGCGTTGTGGCGAGTTGCTCGTCCTGCTCCGCGGTCAGAGCCGGCATGCGCCATCCGCTCTGGCTTGAAATCGTAACGCCGGATCCTCCCTCCGCGATAACCTTTCCGACTTCCTCAAGAAGTACCGCTGTGCCGTACAGATCGACCTTCAGTATTGCCTCAATCGGAGCCTGGCTCGGAGACACGCCCGCGCCGTTTACCAGCATCTTAATATCGCCGTATTTCCGCCCCTCGGCTATCAGTGACAGAATAGATTCCCTGTCTGACAGATCCGTTTTCACGGGCACAACGTCGAAACCGGCGTTGTTCATCATCAGAGCGACTTCATCAGAGCTTTCTTTTCTCCTGCTTCCGAGAATGATTTTCATTCCGTACCCGACGCGGCGGGCAATGGCCACACTGATCTGTCCGGCTCCTACTACCAGCATAACATCTTTTTTCATTGCGTTCCCTCCTCATATTATCAGATTTGCATCGGTTTGTCACATGCCGGCAGGTCAGAACTGACCGGCTGTAATTAAAATTTGCGGAGTTCGCATCGCAAACGCGCTATGAATCACCTGAGGCCGCTGTTTTTTCCGACAGCCGCTTCGATTCTGCAGCCGACGGGCTTTGAATCATTTCAGGTCGCCGTATTTTTCACAACAGTTGCTTCGCTTATGTCATACATGCGCCTTGAATGACTTCAGGCGGGTTCATTTTCTGCGAATCCCGCAGTTTCAGTATATTCAGACGGAACGTGCAAAACAATTCGGGTTTCGAGGGTAAAAAATAAGTTTTTCTTATACGAAAAACGAAAAGAAAACCATATCTGTCGAAACGGGTCATTAGATAAGATGTAAGCTGTCTGAATAATGAATTTATAGGTGAGAAACCGGATGAGAAACCGGGGCGAAATGAAATCAAACAAAAATTACAGGTTTGGGCTTACCGCATCAGCCGGGTCGTTTCCTGACTTCAAAATTGTTTTTTGAATATTCACCCGGAATGAGCTTCGCCGAAGGTAATCGCAAAGTCTTCAGAACTGTTTTTTAAGCATTTCCTCGAGTCCCGGATATTCAGGGGAACATCGGGATATTTTTTCCGTGAATCCGGCAACGGCCTGAAGGAATTCGGCGCCGCCGTAGTTCCTGAGATAGCCGATATTAAGTGAACGATCGTCATCGTCCGCTATTTCTCTTGTTTCTTCGCACAGTCTGTCGAAATCGGCCGTAATAAGCACGCCGCCATGCTGAAACTGCCCGGGCGGACCACAGTCTGAAAGTACCGTATCTGTCTTAGCATTAGTTCTGTATAATTATTTTCCGAATGACCCCGGCTGCTTTTCGTTTATGAATTTCTTTTTCAGCTCCAGGGATTTCATTTCAAGTTCAAAGGCCGGATTCTCTTCATTAAGGCTTTTGCCGGCGGCAGCGGCGGAGGCCCTGATTATTCCGCATGTGAGGAGAGGATTGTTTACAAGTACAGGTCCCAGCATATTCGTGAAGACGGAGTTCTTATACATTACTCCTTCGATGCCGTCACAGCCGTTGTTCCCCATGCCGTATCCGACAGTTCCGAAGCGTGAGAAATCCCCGGTTTCCTCGAATGACAAGTTCACCATCTGTATCTGATTCCCGATGACTTCCATGCTCCTGCCGTCATATACGCACTCAATAAGTTCGTCATCACCGTAGACATATTCCCTCTCCGAGGCCTCAACGGGTATCATTGAAAGTCCTCTGACTTCGCTTTTGTCTGTTCTTATCACCCTGTTTCCGAAGAGCGCCGCCGTGGTGCCGGTCGCGATAAGCGGTCTGCCGCTTTCAACAAACTCCTTAAGCCCGTCCATATAGCGCTGCATGTCTTCAGCCAGCGCCTCAAATGAAGAGATCTCTCCCGGCCCGAAAAGCAGAATATCGTAACTCATGGGATCGAAGTCACGTGTTTCAAAGTCAACCTTGTCCAGTACAGCTTCCGCGCCCAGCTTTTCAGAGATCTTCTTAAGGGCAAGAGCGTTTCCCCTGTCTCCGTGAAGGTATAAAGTATCGGGGTACATCCACGCGGTTCTGATGATACTCATATTATTTTCTCCCTTCTGTCAGAGCTTTCATTTCTTCGTATTTCGCGAGCTTCATTGTGAGATAGATATTGTCCGTGCCCTGCCCGGCTATAAGCTCAAGTATCTCATGAACATCAGATGTAGGAATGATTTCAATCAGTGAAGGATCTATTCCCCCGTAAATAAGACTGTTTGCGGCATCGTAGCAGACCGTGTCCGTCACACAGATGAATTTTATTCCTCCCGTGACGGCTGTCTTTGAATAGTCACAGTCAAAACCGTAGAAGGAATTGATGTAATAAGGAATGATATCGCTTACCGTGCCGTAGCCTATAACCACAACTTTTTCGGCAGGATCGGAGGCGATGACGTCCAGAAAACTCTGAATGGTTTCGGGAGACTCCTGTTTGAATCTCATGTATTTGATGTTTTTGCCCTTGTAGTGAAGAGTCTCGACCCTTCCCGTTATATTGCTGAAATCCTTGAAACTTTCGGCTGACTCTTCTTCGGTAATACCGGCCAGTTCCTTCGCGGCCGAAACCGCAGCCGCGTAGTTGTAAAGCATATACGGCTGGTCGTAAGGCATGGTGAACCGTGCACCGTTTATACTGAACTCTTTTCCCTCAAAATCGACGTTTTCGCACACATAATCCGCTTTCTGCCCGTTGGAAAAACCGCAGTTCACGCATTTGAAGCTACCGACTCCGTCGCTGTTATAGTATTTGAAGCTGATTTTATGCCTGCATCTCGGGCAGGGCATGGTGACAAATGTGTCATCTTTTGTGAAAGAAGCGCTGTTCTCCGCGACCCCGTAACTTACGGTTCTGTCCGTTCTGTATTTAAGGGATTTCGTTCTCGGCTCGTCGTTATTGAGGAAAAGTCTCATGTTAAAGTCGTCCGCCGCACCTGCTATTTTTCTGTAGATAAAATCGGGATCGCCGTTTCGCTGCACCTGGTCTTTCTGGATATTCGTAACGAGGAGATTATCGCACGGGAGATTCTCTCTTATCATGTGCAGATATCTCTCATCCGTTTCAAAAACAAAAAAGTCCGCGTTTATTCTGCCCGACATATCAGATGCCTTTATCAGGGCTGTGCAGATGCCGGTTATAAGATTCGCTCCCTCGAGATTGGAAACCACCCTGTATCCGCGGGATTTCAATATGTGATTGATAAGGTTGTTCGTGGTGGACTTACCGTTCGATCCGGTAATAAAAAGCACTCTGGGGGGGTCTATGCCCTTAAAATGTCTTATCATATCCGGGCAGACAGCCATGGCCATCTCGCCGGCTTTGTTCGATCCTCTGTTCTTGTCGATTATTCTGATCGCGAAGTTTATCAGCTTTCCGTATATCAATGCGATTCTGAAATTCATGTTTTCCTCTTTATGTTTATGATAACAGAGGCCGCTGACTGAATATATTTGCCGGCCTGAAATCTCATTAAAGTTATGCCCCGGTAAAAACAGGCAATAGAAAGAAAAGGCCGCGTCAGGAGAAATATGATTGCCGATAACGGAACCGGAAAGGTACGCCGCTTATTTCTTGTGAATCAGTCTCATGAGTATGTAAAAAACAGCGCCGGATATTATCGTAGCCAGTATCAGCTCCATGAAATTTTTTAAAGGCATTCTGCTCCTCCTGTAAAATCGTAAGTATGAACAGAGAACGGAAGCGTGAAATCTTTACGTTTACAACCCGCAAAACATTCCTGCCTGAAAAGATTAACCCTGCCTCAACAGAACATTCCCGGCTGTCCTTCCCGACGTTGCGTCCTGATACCCCTCATCCGGCGTTTCATGTATCTTTCTGCCGTCATTCAGGTCGCGTCTGTTCCGGCGGGAAGATCAGGCAGAGAAACAGAAAACGGAATTTCATTCAGGACTTTAAAATTATTGTAACGGGATTATCGTTACAACACAACAGCAAATTCTGATCTCATAAAAGTTTTATAACAACATTCTTTAATCTCAGCAGGTTGAATTCCCCGCCGCCCGGGTCAATACCCCGCTGCGCTGAAAGCGCAGGCGACTGTCCGGTGGACAGTTGACGGCCTGCCACGGGGTATTTTATTTAAGGGGAAAAATACCGGTATCTCCTGATATTACGAGATATTACGACATATTACGACATATTACGACCGTCAGTGTTAAACAAACGACATGCAGTTCCGTACTGTGACGCTGTTTCCGCCGCGACGGCGTCACAACGCTCCGGCGCGGTCGCCTGTGTCATGTAGAAGACGTCCGCTTAGTTCAGGCTCATTCTCCCGTTTTTTCGCGTCCGGAATCAGTCTTGTCACGAGCTTTTCCAGTAATCCCGAGAGAGGCAGCATTAGCGCGGTGCAAAGAATATTGAATACGGAATGTATCACGGCTATCCCGGTAAGAGAGGCCGGTTCGTCCAGAATCTCCGGCGCGAAAACCGCTTTAATGAGGAGAAATGCCGTGATCCACACGGCCGTTCCTATAACATTGAAAGAGAGATGCACCATTGCCGCTCTCTTCGCGTTTTTGCTGGCGCCGACTGAAGAAATGAGCGCGGTTACGCAGGTGCCGATATTTTGACCCATGATGATGGGTACCGCGGCGCCGTATGACACCTGACCCGTAACCGCGAGCGCCTGCAGGATTCCTACAGAGGCCGAACTTGACTGTATAATGGCGGTCAGAACCGTGCCCGCTAAAACGCCGAGAAGGGGATTTTGGAAAAGGATAAACAGGTTTCTGAATTCGGGGACGTCCCCCAGTCCGGATACGGCGCCCGACATCGTTTCCATTCCGAACATCAGCGTGGCGAAACCGAGGAGGATAAGCCCGGTGTCCTTTTTTTTACCGTTCTTAGGGAACATATAGAATATGATTCCGATAAGCGCGAGGATCGGGGTAAATGAAGATGGTTTAAGAAGATTGACAAAAAAATTCCCGCTGTCTATGCCGGCGAGGCTCAGGATCCATGCTGTCACGGTGGTTCCGATATTTGCGCCCATTATGACGTTTATCGCCTGTCTCAGCGTCATAAGCCCGGAATTGACGAAGCCGACCACCATTACAGTCGTCGCTGAGGAGCTCTGAATCACCGCTGTTATGCAGAGTCCGGTCAGAAGGCCCGCGATTTTGTTTGTCGTCAGTTTCGAGAGGAGAGATCGGAGTCTGCTTCCGGCCCGGCGCTCCAGTGACTCTTCCATGATGTTCATGCCGAAAAGGAAAAGGCTCAGGCCTCCCGCGAGTGTCAGTACATCGAAGGTATCCATATATACGCTCCCTTCTCCATATACGCTCCCTTCTCAGGACGGCGGTATTTTGACGGCGGCCTGTTTAAGAGCCCCGGCCGCTGAAGTCTTTTCGGACAGAATCTCAGGGGCAGGCCACTTTCCGGAGTTGCGCCGTCCTGCTGTCAATTACTGCCGTCTGTTTTTACGGTCCGGTTTCCGTGTTCTTTTCGGGCGGGATTTTTGTCAGCCGTTTACTGACTCATGACTTTTTCGCGGATTTATTTTGCCCGCCGTCAATCAGCGATAGTTATGAACCGTTCGATGAGTATGTTATCAGCATTTCATCAAATCCGTTATCCGGGTTCTGTAAAATCTCTGTAAAGTAAAACCGCGGACGGTGCCGCGGTTCGGAGGGCGGAGACGATGCGGATTTTATTTGTCCGCCGTGTCGGATGTATAAGGGAAAGTCACCGTTACGGTTGTACCGCCGTTTTCCACGCTCTGGAGGTCGATAATGCCGTGGTGAATCATCACGGCGTGCTTTACGATGGAAAGGCCGAGGCCCGTGCCTCCGAGTTCTTTGGAACGGCTTTTATCGACCCTGTAAAAGCGCTCGAATATCCGTTCCTGAAGTTCCGGAGGTATGCCGATCCCGGTATCTGCGACGGAGAGGACGATACCTTCGCTTTCATTTTTTACAGTCACCGAGACACTTCCGTATTCGCGGTTGTATTTAACGGCATTGTCGCAGAGATTGAAGACGATGCTCTGAAGAAGGGCAGGAATGCCGTACATGACAGCCGGTTCGCCGTCTGTTGTGAGTGTTATATGGGCGTTCTCCGCCGCGGGCTGAAGAGATGTTACCGCTTCACAGGCAAGTTCGAAGAGATCGGTCTTTTCTTTTTTCATTTCTTCCGCGCCCTCGTCCAGCCGGGAGAGATGAATAATGTCCTCCACGAGTCGTATCATGCGCTGCGCCTCTTCCCGGATGCGTATATAGAAGCTCTGCCTGTCCTCATCTTTAACGACTCCGTTTTCCAGAAGTTCTGCCGACCCGGCGATTGTATGAAGAGGTGTCTTAAGTTCATGTGAGACGTTTGCCGTGAACTCGCGCCGCATTTTTTCGGTTTTCTCTTTTTCTGTGACATTGATCGCGAGGAGTACCGAACCGGAAAGAGAATCACCGCTTTTTACGGGGCTTATGAGAAGCCGGTAACGGTCTTCGGCGAGATCAAGAGTGATTTCATCGCGCGATCCTTCTTCCGCGCTCTTAAGAAGACTCCTGATTCCGGGACTGTCATTGAGAGAGAGGAGATTCCGTCCGATGCAGGGCGCCGTGACCCCGAACAGCCTTTTAGCTGCGCGGTTTATGCCCAGCACATCTCCGCGGATGTTAATAAGAATTATACCTTCATTCATGTTTTCCGTTACGGTCTCAAATTCTTTCTGTTTTCTGTCCAGTTCGTCCTCCTGGCGCTTTATCTGCAGCTTTTGGCCCGCGAGGCGGCGGAGGAGAGGGGACAATTCTTCGTAACCCGCGTCGGCCGGCGGATTTTCGGGATCAATTTCGTTGAGCGGCTCCACGATTTTTTTTGACAGGCGTTTTGCCAGGAAAAAAGAAAGAGCGACGGCGATCACGAATATCATAAGAAGCGGCTGTGCCATTCCCGGAATCAGAGTAAGAAGCGTATTCTCAGAGACCGAGAGCCTGACAACAGAACCGTCCGCAAGTCTTTTTGCGCAGTAAAGATATCGTTCCGTCAGTGTGGAGGAATACCGGGTCGTTTCTCCTTCACCGTATTTAATCGCGTCTCTTATCTCCTCCCGCCGGAGATGATTCTCCATTTTTGCCGCGTCAGACCGGTTGTCGTAAAGTACATTTCCGTCCGCGTCGATCCATGTAATCCGGTACTGTCCGCTGTCGAGGCCCTCAAAATATTCCATGCCCTCGTTCGCTACCCCCTGAGACGCGAACCCGGTTCCGATCCTGAGCGAATTTTTTTGTAATTCCCCGAAATAATCATAGAGGATGAACAAAAAAAGAACGACGGAAGCCAGGAATACTCCGATCGCCACAGCGCAGATCGAACGGAAAATGCGTTTAGTCATAATCCCACCTCATACCGGGAAATTTATTCTTAACAGTGCGAATCAGTGCCGGAAAACATACAGGTTCCGGCGCGTACAGCCTTTCCGTTAACCGCTTTAGTAAAATATAACTGCCTGCATAACGACCGGTTACGGTATTTCATCCGGTTACACTCGCGCATCCATTCTGTAGCCGACACCTCTTACGGTCTCTATATAGTCGCCGCAGACGCCGAGTTTTGTACGGAGCGTCCCGATGTGAACATCGACCGTTCGCGTTTCGCCCGTATAATCTTCTCCCCATACGCTTCTGAGCAGCATATCACGCGTAAAAACTGTACCCGGGTTTTCCATGAATTTCTTAAGAAGATCATATTCTTTCAACGTCAGCCGAACCCGTTCACCCCGGACATTTACCGTGTGTCCGTCAGTGTTCACAGTAAGATCACCGGCCCTCAGTATCTTTTGATCTTCTTTCTTGCCCGCGCGGCGGAGCACCGCACGGACCCGGGACACCATCTCCATCATTCCGAAAGGTTTAGCGAGGTAATCGTCCGCTCCCGAGTCAAGGCCGACCACCTTATCGTATTCCGTACCTCTTGCAGTCGCAATGATAACGGGGATGTCCGCTGTCGCCGGATCACTGCGGAGCCGTTCCAGAATAGAAATTCCGTTCTCTCCGGGGAGCATTATATCCAGCATGATAAGGGCGGGAGTCTCCGTTTTCAGCGCCCGGAAAAGTTCCGGACCGTCGGTCAGTCCTTTCGCCTCATATCCGGACGCTTCCAATGTATATATCATCAGGTCGCGGATGCCGCTGTCATCCTCTACACAAAATATCATTCTTTTCCTGCCTCCCCGCGGTACGGTCAGAGTCCCCGGCTGATACCGTGATCAGTACGGGAAAATGTCCGCACCCTGCTTCAAAAATTCAGAAATTGCATACAGATCAATCATTAGATTTGTTGCCGCCCCGCCCGGCGCCGCTCCCGCCGGAGGCGGATTCACTTCCGGTCTATACATTTTACACCGTCGAACCGGCTTATTACTGAAAACATTACAGCACGGGTTGATTCCGCTGAGAACGGGGCGGATAATTTCCGATTCACAACTTACTATATCAGTTTATCATCAAATCCGCTGCCGGGGTCTTGTAAAATCATTGTAAAGTGATACGTCTTTATAAACGTAAAACGGTCTCCTTCTGTTCCGGAGGGGCGGCATAACACTGCTGCGGAAAAAGTCCTCGCTTCGCGCAGTTTCTACGAGTCGCTTGTCGTTTGCGGGGC
>CAZTIY010000052.1:3189-9731 GCA_964613765.1 uncultured Eubacterium sp. | reverse complement strand
CGCCATGTCTTCAGAGTCGGATTGTTAGGCAGCTTGTTTCCTTCCTCCAGCTTCACCGTTCCCATATTTATTTCCCCGGCTTCCATAACGCGCTTCTCATCGCTGATGGACTTCTGCCCCGCAACCACATTAAAGGCCTTGAACGTGACAGTTCTTCCTCCATCGGCCCCGGAAACCTCTGACGCTGCAGATACCGCCTGATCCTTCTGGGAAGTTTCCGCCGCTGCCGCAAACGTGGGAATCGATATGCCCACTGCCATCAGCGTAACCAGTAAAATTCTTAAAACTCGTTTCATAAGCTTTTCTCCTCCTTTGCATGCCTGTAACTTGAACGCTGTGCTTCGGAACGAAACGGGTCTCTGTAATCTGTACCCTTGTTACATTTTTATTCTGTTTTATTCTACCCCCCGATAGCGTTGTCAACCGGTTTTTGCAGGCACGCACCGGGGGCAGGCACGTACCGGGGGGCAAGCACGTACCCGGGGGATATTTCCCCTTTATGCCCTGCTGCGTTGAATAACAGCCTGTGCCCCCGGGATTTTCTGTCATTGTTTTCTGTATCAAGGAAGCGCCTGACCGTACCGCAAAAATGTTACAAAAAGCAATCATGCGGGCATCGCCGGAACAGAACCCGGGAATTAAACAAAAACCCCGGATTAAACGGGTCCGCATTAACAGCAGAATCCCGGCAGGTTCCCGGTACGCGGCACAAGAATCTGACTAAATTATATATAAAGCGGTCCGGCGGACGCGGGTCCTGTTTCGTCCGGTTGATTCAGATAGTTGCCACAGGTCCCCGGCGCGCGGCGCAAGAATCTGACTAAAATATATAAAAAGCGGTCCGGCGGACGCGGGTTCCGCGTGTGCGGGCGTCTGATTTTTGTGCGCTTTGACTTTCTTTCTGTTCCGCGCGGGTCCGGCGCGTGCGGGGCGTTTCACCTGCTTAACAGCCGCGGCCGCTTCCGATGCCATGAACTGTACTTAATTTACGTTTCTTTTAATTTTCACGGCCCGCGAGGAACGCGCGGACGGCCTGCTCGACGGCTGCAGCCATATTTTTCTTCGCGGTGTCCGTCTCCATAGCCTCTTCAAGTGTTGAAACGCCCCGAAGAATGGGGAAGAAAGCGCTTATTCCGTGTGAATTGCACACACCCGCGTCTTCTGTAACGCTGCCGGAGAAAGCGAGCGCCGGATGACCGTGAGCGGCTGCTAATTTTGCCACACCCGCAGGCGCCTTGCCCATGACTGTCTGACGGTCTATACGCCCCTCTCCCGTTATAACGAGATCGGCGTCACGAATGTAATCCTCAAGCTTTGTAACCTCAAGCACGATATCAATTCCGGGTTCAAGTGACGCGCCGAGGAAAGTTCTGAGAGCGAAGCCGAGGCCGCCCGCCGCGCCGCTTCCGGGAATATCCGGGTCGGCGCCGGGAATGATTTTCTTTGAAATATCCGCGTACTTTGACAGCAGCCCGTCCAGTTCAGCGACCATATCAGGAGTCGCTCCTTTCTGCGGGCCGAACACGGCGCTCGCGCCGGCCGGACCCGTGAGGGGATTACGCACGTCGGAAATCACCCTGATACGGCAGTCTTTAAGAGCGGGATCCGCGCCCGACGGGTCTATATCGCAAAGATCGCGGAGTCCCGCCGCGCCGCGCCTTATCTCATGTCCGTCCGCGTCAGTGAGCCGGAATCCGAGCGCCTGAAGCATTCCCGCTCCGCCGTCATTCGTGGCGCTTCCCCCGATACCGATGAAAATCGTCTCACAGCCCCGCGTGAGCGCGTCCCTGATCATTTCCCCAACCCCGTATGTCGACGCGCGTACGGGGTCAAGTTCCGACCGCGGCACGAGCGTGATTCCGGAGGCCTGCGACATCTCCATGACCGCCGTCCGGCCGTCCTTTGTCAGACCGTAGACGCAGTCGACGAGCGCGCCGAAAGGTCCTTCAACCTCGATCGTCCTGACGTCGGCATCCATGGCATAAACAAGCGCGTCGACGGTTCCCTCCCCGCCGTCCGCCATGGGCCGGACAGTCACGAGCGCGTCCGGACAGGCCCGGAGAACGCCCTCTTTCGCCGCTTCTCCCGCTTCAAGCGACGTCATGCTGCCCTTGAATGAATCAATCGCTATAACAACATTCATAATCTCCTCCGTATCTTCTGCGTTCCGGACATCTTATCTCTGAAAATAAAGTGCGGCAGCCGGTACGATAACACAAAAGCATCATTAGCATCAGAAATTCCGCAGGAAGCGTAATCCATGTACCCTCGCCGCAATTCCGACGAAAATTGTGATCATCTTTCCGTTACCGTGACAAAGCGCAGCAGGTCTCCGGGCTCTTCCGCGATTACCCGGGCGCCGTGCGCCCTGAGATATTCTCTGCCCCTGAAGCCCCAGGCGACGAGGACGGCATCAGTTCCGGCGTTTTTCGCAGTTTCAATGTCAACTTCAGAATCCCCGATATATACCGCGTCGTTATTCGATACGGAAAGCGCGCGCAGAACAGCTTCAACGGAATCCGGCGCGGGTTTCCTTCGTATGCCCTCCCGTTCGCCCGTGACCGCGTCGAAAAGTCCGGGGAAAAACTTCGCGACGAGATCCTGCACCGCGAAATCGCCTTTATTCGACACGACCGCCGTCTTTACGCCCAGGCTTCTGAGATCCTTTATCGTGTCTGAGATGCCGGGATAGGCCGCGGTATTATCCGTACTATGAATTTTATAGTCCTCAATGAAGTCACGCAACACCCGGTATTCAGCGTCCTCCGGCGTACCGTCCGGCACCGCGCGGGAAATGAGATGCCTCATCCCTCTTCCTACGAACTCCCTGATCTCCTCAAGGCTCCTCTGCGGGAATCCCGATCTTTCGAGCGCGCGGTTCGTCGAGTTCTTAAGGTCTTCCAGAGTGTCTAAAATCGTCCCGTCCAGATCAAAAACCGCCGCGCGGTATTTCAGCTTCACGTCAATCATTCATGTCTCTCATTTCTAAAATTTCCGGTCGCTCATTTCTGAAACGCCGGCCCCTTAATCCGGCTTACCGCAAAAGGCAGAATCGCGGCCGCGAAACAGAACCGGCTGGACTTCAGCGAAACGCCGCGGCCTGGCGGCAGCAAGCGATACACGAAGTTACTGCCTCTCATCTGAATTTTATATCCTCAGCCCGCCGCTTGCAAATACTTAGTATAATGTAAGTGCGGCGGACATTATAAGTCATTTTTCGTCGTTATCCGTCGTTTTTCGACGAAGCTATTCTTGCGTTACAGTTCACACAAGGTACTTGAGGAGCGTGCGGCATAACATTTTTACGGAACAAGGTCCCCGCTTCGCGCAGTTTCTGCGAGTCGCTTGCCTCCTGCGGGGCGCGGGTTCAAACCGCTACGTTTAAACCCCCGCGCTTGCCCCCGCGTACTACAAAGTTTATTTCTTAAGTTGGGCGGACGGAATGTCCGATGCTTTCCCGCACTTACCCTGTGCAATCCAAAGTGAAGCCCAACAGATATCAGCGTTTTGCCGGGTGTTCTTACATTATGAATGTAAATTGCCGTAAGCCGTCCCGGGGGAATTATGCTATAATTTTCGCGGTGTGCGTTAAAAAACCGAACACCGGATTGATATCGGACTGACGTTTCCTGCGGAGATAAAATTTTAATGTAAAACCGCCGGGGACACATATATCATCTTACATCCGCTCATGTGCGTCCGGATGTCAGAAAAGAAAAAACTTACCGTTTCGAATGTTAAATTAAAATGTTAAACCGGAAGGCAAACACCCTCTGAATATATTATTACTGAATTACCGGCAGTAAATTACTGTTATGAAAGGAGCAGACCATGGCATTTCTTGACAAACTTCAGGACGCGATGAAGACAGTGGGCGATACGGCGAGCGAAACAGTAGAATCGGCAAAACTCAGGTCTAAGATCAACAGCGAAAAGAAAGACATTGAAGAGAATTTTATGAAAATCGGTCAGATATATTACGGCCAGGTAAAGGCCGGAGCTCAGGAAACAACGGATGAAGGCATCCGCTCCCTCATCTATCTGATCGACGAGCATAACAGAACAGTTGACGCCCTTGAGAAACAACTCGGCGCACTCAAACCCGATACACCTGCGTCAAATATTCCTGCGGAGACAGCCGTTCCCACGGAAACCCCCGATAATGAATAGGTTCTCCCGCACGCCGTTACGGTAAGCAGAGATTAAACGCTGTTCATGACAGGAGTCATTCACAACAAAAAAACATTTCTGAGACAACCCTGCTGACAATCTTATAACAGAGTCACCGTAAGCGGAACTCATTTGATAAAAGAGCTTCCTTCCGGCATACACCGGAGGGAAGCTTTTCAGTATATTCAATATATGACTTCAGTTCCTAAGGATATACAGGACTATCCGCGCAATCCCCGGGCGTATTTTTCTTTTCCCTCAAAAGTCACATCCATTGTAACAGTAACTGTTTGACCGAAGGAGTTTAATACACCTGATAAATACCCGAATTTTAACCTTATCGGCCCCGTCGAAAAACGTACTTTAATGTCGAAATGTCACATCGGTGGACTGTACATTTGTTCCGACGCTTTTACACTTGACAAGATGCCGATATATCGTTATATTATAGCTTACTTTTCCGATAGGCTTTATGCACTATATCTCCGTTCCTATAGCTGAAATCACGGCGGCACGAGTGATGATATAATATGACCGGATAAAGTATCGCACCCGGCAGGTTTCGCGGTCGTGAATGCCGGGCGGTCGTGAACCCGGGGTTAACTGTTGTCGTTTCAGTTTAATGCCTCGATTACTGCCGGCGTTCACGGGATTGCGCGGCCTTCTCCTGTCTGAATAATATTTATAAAACCGGAGCGGAATGATGAATAACAAGGCCATTATCGCCATGAGCGGAGGGGTCGATTCCTCCGTAGCGGCATACCTGATGAAACAGCGGGGTTTCGACTGCATCGGTGTCACAATGAAGCTGTTTTATAATGACGATGTCGGCATGGCGGATGAGCATACATGCTGTTCTCTGCGAGATGTCGAAGACGCGCGCAGGATCTGCGGCACTCTCGGGATTCCGCACTATGTTTTCAATTTTTCCGACAGTTTCCGGGAAAAGGTGATCGAGCCGTTCGTTTCCGGTTATGAGAACGGAACGACACCGAATCCGTGTATCGACTGCAACCGGTTTCTTAAATTTGACAGACTGTTCCTGCGGGCAAAGGAACTGGGCTGCGACCGCGTCGCTACGGGGCATTACGCCGGAATAGAAAAGGATCCGGTCTCCGGGCGGTACCTTTTGAAAAAAGCGAAAGACCCCGCGAAGGATCAGAGTTATGTACTTTATGCGATGACGCAGGAACAGTTGGCGCATACTGTTTTCCCTCTCGGCGATATGAAGAAATCCGGGACGCGCGCGGTCGCTGAGGCTCAGGGATTTGTCAACGCGGACAAACACGACAGCCAGGATATATGCTTCGTGAAAAACGGCGATTACGCGGGATTCATCGAACAGTACACCGGAAGAAACTGTCCTCCCGGGGACTTTATCGACACGGACGGGAATGTGCTCGGCAGACACCGCGGCGTTATCCGTTATACCGTCGGGCAGCGAAGGGGACTCGGAATCTCTTCCACGGAACCTTTATATGTGCTCGGGGTTGATCCCGATTCCAACACCGTGACTCTCGGGCGGGAAGAAAAGCTTTTCTCAAGAGAGGTAACGGTCGGAGATATAAACATGATTTCTGTTCCCCGCCTTGACAGACCGGTCAGGCTGAAAGCGAAGGTGCGCTACCGCCAGCCGGAGCAGCGGGCGGAGGTCACCCGGACCGCGGATGACACGTTGAAGATTTTATTTGACGAGCCGCAAAGGGCGATAACAAAGGGTCAGGCAGCGGTTCTCTACGACGGGGATATCGTCGTCGGCGGCGGAACCATATTATGATATTGCTCCGCCCGCGATTGAAGCACAGAAGACTGTCGTTCGGTTTATGCCGTCATCGTCGGCGGAACCATATTATGATATCACTCCGCCCGTGATTGAAATACTGCAGACTGTCGTCCGGTTTATGCCGCCGCCGGAAGAAGAACCATATTATGATATTGCTCCGCCCGCGGCTGAAGCACAGAAGACGGCAGTCCGATTTATGTTTTCACCGGAGGCAAAGAAGCCATATTGTGAATATTGTAATTAAACGATGTGTGCGTCAAAAGTCCGTTTACGGGTTAAGAGGCAAGATATATACGTATTCTTAAGTTATTTAATCACTGCAAACCGGCTCTGCCGGATAAAAATATGGTTTTGTCACATACATCATTATACTATTTACTGCATTATCGCTAATGCCGTCCGGTACAAGTCGTTCATCTATCTGATGAACAACGCCGGAGAACGGAGCGTTCGGCATCCGGCGCATGGCCCGGGCGAAACCGCACAATAATAAACAAATTTATCAGGGAGGTTCAGTTATGAAAACAGCGGAACAAAGCAGATATGAACTCAATAAGAATCTCGCGCAGATGCTGAAAGGCGGCGTGAT
>CAZTIY010000052.1:0-3089 GCA_964613765.1 uncultured Eubacterium sp. | reverse complement strand
AAAGCAGATATGAACTCAATAAGAATCTCGCGCAGATGCTGAAAGGCGGCGTGATCATGGACGTCACGACACCGGAGCAGGCGAAAATCGCGGAGGACGCCGGAGCGTGCGCGGTCATGGCGCTTGAGCGCATCCCGGCCGACATCCGCGCTGCGGGCGGCGTTTCCCGCATGAGCGACCCTAAGATGATCAAAGGCATCCAGAACGCTGTTTCCATACCCGTCATGGCGAAGTGCCGCATCGGTCATTTCGCGGAGGCGCAGATACTGCAGGCGATAGAGATTGACTACATTGATGAGAGCGAAGTGCTGTCTCCCGCCGATGATAAATACCATATAGACAAGACGAAATTCGACGTTCCCTTCGTCTGCGGGGCGAGGGATCTCGGCGAGGCGCTCCGCCGCATTGAGGAGGGCGCGGCCATGATAAGGACAAAAGGCGAGCCGGGCACGGGCGACGTGGTGCAGGCCGTCCGTCACATGCGCCTCATGCAGCAGGAAATCCGCAGGATAGGCGCCATGGCTGAGGATGAGCTGTTCGACACCGCGAAGGAACTTCAGGTTTCGTATGACCTCGTGAAATATGTCCACGAACATAATAAACTTCCGGTCGTGAATTTCGCGGCGGGCGGCGTCGCAACCCCGGCGGACGCGGCGCTGATGATGCAGCTCGGAGCGGAAGGCGTGTTCGTCGGGAGCGGCATTTTCAAATCCGGCAATCCCGCGAAGCGCGCGGCGGCGATCGTAAAGGCCGTAACAAATTATAACGACGCGAAGCTCCTCGCGGAACTCTCTGAGGATCTCGGAGAAGCGATGGTAGGGATAAACGAACAGGAAATAGAACTTCTGATGGCGGAAAGGGGTAAATAACCGTGAATATCGGGGTCCTGGCCGTTCAGGGCGCGTTCATCGAACATGAGAAAACGCTTGTTTCGCTCGGCGTACCCTGCTTTGAAATAAGGCAGAAGAGCGATCTTGAAAAGCACATGGACGGGCTCATCCTTCCGGGAGGAGAAAGCACTGTGCAGGGAAAGCTTCTCCGTGATCTCGGCCTGTTCGGACCGCTTAAGGAAAAAATCGAATCGGGCATGCCCGTGTTCGGAACATGCGCGGGGCTTCTGCTTCTGGCAAAAAAAATAGAAAATGACGACCGCAGTCATTTCGCGACCATGGACATTGAGGCGGTGCGGAACGCCTACGGCCGACAGCTCGGGAGTTTCTACACAAAAGCGGAGTTCAAGGGGATCGGGAAAATACCCATGACATTTATCCGGGCGCCGTACATCGAACGGGCGGGGAGCGGAGTCGATATTCTCTCTGTCGTGGACGGTCATATCGTCGCGGCGAGACAAAACAACCAGCTCGCTATATCTTTCCACCCGGAACTGCACACCGACGGGCGCGTCCACAGATATTTCATCCGTATGGTCGAAAACGCCGCGAAATCGAATCATTAAGCTGTATTCATGCAGCGGGCCGCTGCTGTTTCACCCTGCCGCCTTATAGACACGTCTCGCGTTATTTATATTAAATTAAGATACGGCCCAACGTCAGACACGGGCGCGTCCGCAGATACTTCATCCGCATGGTCGAAAGCGGTGCCTGCGGGACCGGCATTCAGTGAACCTGCACTAAGTAATTCAACAAATCCGGTCAATTTTAACCAGCGATTTTGCGTTAAAGAAGTCGTACTGACAAGATGACAGATGAGGCAAACCGGTTCACACGACGGTCTTGCGGGCCGGATCATTTAATCTTTTGTTGACATCAGGGATGCGGATGCGTATATGGCGATCATAAATAAAAAAATTAGTATGAAAATCTGAATAAATGGTACGTCACGTTTGATTGACGAGGATATCCCGGTCTTTTTCAGAAACTTATTCACTTTTCCTGCATCAGTATCTCGAGTCTACCCAAACTTTGAAACGGTCTCAAATTCGTGGAATTATTGTCTATTCCTTAAGGGCGGCTGCTTCAGCAAGGGACATATTAGTTTGTCCCTTCATCCCTGCCGAGATATGTGATAATCACCTTTCCGTTACCGCTATTGCCTGTAACCGTCTTATCGGGTTCTGCGGGTGAGGGCATTTCCATATCGCCGGCATGCATTTCGATATCGCTAAACATCATCCCACTGTAATTGCCGGGCCGTCCGGTATGGATCATGTCTCCGCCGGCGCTTTCTTCGCTTATGGCGTCACATCCATCGTAACCCGGGACAAATGAGGATCCGCCGCGCCCTCCGGCGACCATGATCCTCGATTTTAAGCTGTCAGAGCCTGACACGTCCCCCCAGACAAGTCTGATGTCCGTCGCATACCCTTCGACGGCTTCTCCCGTTCCGTCTCCGTTCCAGCCTTCCCGGCCGCCCACGTATGCGTATAGGATATCGCCTTTATCCAGGTAAAGATTTCCGGAAACATAGGACCCCCTACCGGCGGAATCTGCAGGCATATCCTCAGGCGAAGCGGCACCGGCTCCCCATGCCTCAATTTTATAGACACCGTCCTGAAGCGCGAGGAATCCGGCAGGAGAACCGGAATATCCGATTTCGCAAGTATCCCCGACGTCTACGACATCATGTTCCGTATTTTCGACTATGCCCGCATTTTTCAAGTCTCTCGCAAGAAGCTCCGTACGATATTCCATCCCGAGCGTGTTTGTGTGATAGATCGTGTCATACATGTACTCCCCAGGAAATACATAATCAGCTGGATCGCTGATATATTCAATCCCGATTTGCGCTTCCTCCTGCTTGGCGGCCTTTTGGAGTTCCGCGTAATCGCACTCCACGGCACCCTCATATGTAGGACAGCCGATCCAATATACGGAAGCCCTCTTGCTTTCGACATACTTCTTATATTCCTTTAGATATTTCACCGTTGGCTCGGGAATGACTGGATCTTGGAAATTAACATGGCCATATTTGCCAGGGTCTTTTTCGTAATCGGCAACAATAGGAGATCCATCAGATAAAACGGATATGAGAAAAATGCTTACAACTGAAGAAATAGAAAATAATTTAAAATGCATAAAAAAACAAATAGAGAAATTTGTAAGTTTTGAAGGAGAAAATGCTGCAATAAT
>CAZTIY010000051.1:0-9785 GCA_964613765.1 uncultured Eubacterium sp. | reverse complement strand
GTACTGGAACACCGATAAGGGCCGCTGCAGACGGCACAGTGACTTATGCCGGCTGGAGCGGGGGATTCGGCAACTTGGTGAAGATAAACCACGGAAGCGGGCTTGTCACCCTTTACGGTCATAATTCCTCAATTGCGGTGAGAGCGGGCCAGAGTGTTAATAGGGGGCAGGTCATAGCATACGCGGGAAGTACGGGATTTTCGACCGGTCCTCACTGCCACTTCCAGGTGGAAAAGAACGGAACCCCGGTCGATCCGCTGAATTACCTTTGATACTGTATACTGTGAGCCGATATGGAAATACCGCGCAAGATAACAGAACTGATAAAAAAGCGGGGAATAGCAGGCGGAGAGGAACTTCAAGAGTTCCTCTCTTTGCATCCGAAAAAAACATACGATCCGTATCTTCTTAAAGATATGGATGCCGGTGTCGAGCTTATACTTTCCGCCGCGGAGGACGGGAAAAAAATCTGCATCTACGGTGATTATGACGCGGACGGCATAACCGCTTCCGTACTTCTTGCTGAAGTTCTGAGCAACCTCACAAACAATCTTTCGATTCATGTTCCGTCAAGATTTACTGAAGGATTCGGACTGAATAAAAAGTCCGTAAAAGAACTTCACGATAAGGGCGCGGAGCTTCTCGTCACGGTAGACACCGGAAGTGTAGACACGGAAGAAGTGGAGTACGCGAAATCCCTCGGAATGGATGTTCTCATCACGGATCATCATCAGATCTCGGACAGGATGGCGGATGCGCCTGTCATCAACCCCTGCAGACCGGGGGACGGATACCCGTTCAAGGGGCTCGCCGGCTGCGGTGTCGCGTTCAAGCTTGCCCAGGCGATAGCCCGTGAGACGGGACTTCCCGGAAAGGTGACTACCGGTGTGCTTGATCTCCTTGCGATAGGAACGATAGGGGATGTTGTGCCGCTTGTCGATGAAAACAGGACGCTGGTAAAATACGGTCTTAAAGTCATAAATTCAAGGAACAGAAGAAATCTCGACTTTCTCATAAGCGCATCCGGTTTCACTCCCGGAAGAATCGGCGCGGAAGAAGTCGCTTACGGTATAGTCCCGAGGCTGAACGCCGCCGGCAGGATTGAACACGCGAGTATCGCCTGCTCCATGTTTCTGGAGAAGGACGGGGCGCGGGCGAGGGAAACGGTTGACAGACTGGTCCGGCTGAATAATTACAGAAGGGAACTTCAGGACAGAATCTTCAGGATGTGTCAGAAGGACGTTGAGGAGAAGTTCGCTGATGATTCTTTTCTGCTCGTTGAGAACAATATGGGGGGAGAAGGCGTAGCCGGTATCGTAGCGGGAAATCTGAAGGAAATGTATTACAGGCCGGTCTGTGTCATAACCCGGACGGATGACGGCACATGGAAAGGATCAGGAAGAAGTATAGAAGGCGTTGATCTGTACGCCCTGTTAAAGCAGAACGAGGAAATGTTTACGGCGTTCGGGGGCCATCCCGCGGCATGCGGATTTACACTGAAAGAGGGGATGGCTGACACGCTTCGCGCAAACCTGAACCGTGAAACAGAAAAAATCAGGAAGAATAATCCCGGACTTTTCAGACGGAAGGTACGCGTTGATATCAGACTTGAGCCCGGGGACATCACCCCTGAGTTTATTGACGCCGTTAATATGCTTGAGCCCTGCGGCGCCGGGAATGAACGTCCGGCGGAGGCGCTTGAGGCGTATCCGGGGGATATCAGGACGATAGGGAAAGAAGGGCAGTACCTCTCTTTCACGGCAGTTATGTCAGGCGGAAGGAAAGTGCGGTGCGCTTCGTTCCGAAACGTTGAAAAGATAAGAAGGACGCTCGAAAAGGCGCCCGGCCGTGTTCTACTGATAGGCAATCTCAGGAAGAACGAATGGAAGGGTGAAACCGGAATAGAGATGACTGTGGAAAACGCCAAGGCGCTTTAATATACGCCTTCCCGCAGGGTAAGTGTAACAGTAAACATAGTTGCGTGCATTTAAGTGTATTTACAGCCGGATATCATGCGCATTGTGAAGCCGCTGAATATGATTACAGGAGCCGTCATGGACCGGACGAGAAAAAAAATAATACTGCAGCTTTTTTCCGCCTTTCTCGCGGGCGCTCTCGCGATAAGCGCGTGTTTTTTTGTTATTCTTAAAGTAAAAGGTCTCACTGTTGTATCGGAAAAGGAATATGACGAACTCGGCGCTGTCGGAAAGAAGTATGAGAAACTTTATAAAATACAGAGCTATATAGAGAATGACGGCCTTTATCCCGGCACGGATGACGCACGTATGGAGGCGCTGTATAAAACTGCCGCGGAAAGCGCGGGCGACAAGTATACTCAGTATCTCACGACCGGAGAATATGAGGCCTTTCTGAAAAATATGAGCGGTTCTCATGTCGGTATCGGAGTTCTTCTTACCATGGACAGCGGCGGGCATGTAATAATTCAGGACGTTCTTCCCGGAAGTCCCGCGCAGGCGGCGGATCTCAGGAAAGGCGACCGGATAGTCAGGATAAACGGGAAAACCGTGAAAACAACGGAAGAAGCATCGGAAAGGCTTTCCGGAGAGGAAGGCACTGAAGTCGAACTTACGGTCATGCGTTCCTCAAAGGCCGTCAACGCTTCCATGGATTTGGTCAGAATAGAGGAAAAGGCTGTATACAGTCAGAATTTGCCCGGCGGAATCACATACATACGGATACTCGCTTTCACGGAGGACTCGGCTGACAAATTCAGAACAGAACTTCAAACGGCGGAAGGAAGTGATGCCGCGGGTGTCATAATAGACCTCCGAGGAAACGGCGGCGGGTATACGGATCAGGCCGTGGAGACCGCCGACCAGCTGCTGCCCGAGGGACTCATAACATATACTGTGGATCGTGACGGAAAAAGAAAGAATTATAATTCCGACGAGAATTGTACGAGGCTCCCGTTTGTTATACTGACGGACAGGAAAACGGCGAGCGCGTCGGAGCTCGTCGCAGCGGCGGTTAAAGACACCGGAGCGGGAAAGGTCATCGGTCAGAGAACATTCGGCAAGGGCACGATACAGGAAGAGAGGAAATTTTCAGACGGTTCCGCGCTCCATGTAACGACGGAAAGGTTTTATTCCCCGAGGGGTAATATTATCGAAGGGAAGGGCGTTTTGCCGGATATAGCCGTAAAGGGAGTTACAGCCGGGGAGGATCCCGCGCTGTCGCGGGCGCTTTCGCTGTTTAAGGAAAATTGACATGCTTCCTTGACTGACAAATTTACCGGGCTTCTGAAGGCGAACAACGGCGTGTCATTAACACTGCTTCCGTGTGATAACCGGCAGGGACCGTTGAAATAAGTCCCTCAAAATGTTAAACTTTCCGGAGAAGAAACAGAGTCAGGAGGCGGGTATGTCTGTTGAGTCAAAATTAAAAAACAAGGATACGGACAGGCTGTTCGACGCTATTCTCCTTTTGAAAGACAGAGAGGATTGTTACAGATTTTTTACCGATATCTGTACCGTCAACGAAATCTGTTCGCTTTCCCAGAGGTTCCGTGTGGCGGAATTTCTCTCGGAAGGAAAAACGTATAATGAAATAGAAGAACTGACAGGTGTGTCCACGGCAACCATAAGCAGGATCAATAAATGTCTGCTGTACGGCGCCGACGGATATAAGTCGGTGATTGACCGCATGAACGAAACCCCCGGGGAAAGTGAATGACGGATATTTTATTTCGGAGAACCGGGGAATTCAGCCGGGGAGACGGAGGATACGCGCTGATCAGGCGGGCTGCCTCCGTTTTCTGTTCCGAGGCCGGAATATATATGGAAGAACTTCCGGAGATAAGACGTACCGATAACGGGAAACCCTTTTTCGCCGGAACGCCGTTTTATTTTTCTTTATCACATACCGACGGACTGTGGATGTGTCTGTTTTCGGAAGAAAACTGCGGACTCGATGTTCAGAAGAAACGCGGGACTGACACGGAGAAAATTGCCGCAAGGATTTTCACCCCCGGGGAAAGGGCCCGGATTAAGAACGACAGCGATTTCTTCAGATTCTGGTGCAGGCGGGAGGCCTTCGGGAAGCTGTCCGGGGAAGGTCTTTTCGGGGACGCGCCGCCGCTCTTTGAAGATTCGGGTATTTTCCGCGGGCAGTATTACCGGTTCACGGATTTCAGCCCCGGGGGAGATATTTTCGCCTGTATCGCTTCACCGTCGGAAGTATTTCCCGATGTGCGCGATATTTAGATTGTACCGGTAAGATTAAGATAATTTCAGATAACTGCCAGATACGGAAGATATGGAAGATTTTGAAAAAGAAAAGCGGGAGGCGCTTGAGTTCGCCGTTAAACGGCTCGGGGAAAGGGATTACAGCGCGAAAGAACTGACAGATAAACTCCGGAGGAAAGGGTTCTCAGCTGAAGCTGCGGACAGCGTAATCGCGCGGCTTAAGGATAGCGGCGCCGTGAATGACGTGAGATACGCGAAAGCGGCGCTCGCCACTCTGTTCGGAAAGAACAGGAGCCGCTCGGGCGCGGCCAGGGCGTTATCGGAGAGAGGCGTTTCCGGCGGGGATATAGAGACGGCTTTCCGTGAATACGATGAGGAAGAGGGAATCCCGGATGAACATGAATTAGCGAGACGTGAAACGGAGAAAGTCCTGAGAGAGGCCGGTATATCATCTTCGGAGCCGGTACCGGAAAAAATTCTGGGAAGGGCGGCCCGGAGACTGTCTTCGCGCGGATTCCCCGCGTCTGTAATCTATGATCTGATTTCTGAATACAGAAAAAGCGGTGATGATAGTCTTTCCGGTTATCAATGAGGTTTGAACCGGCTGCCTTATTTTTTACTCATGGCATCACGGGACGTATCGTAAGCAGGACCCGATTAAAAGCGATGTCAGAGTGGTATAATAGCGTGAGTGACTTTATTGTCCGTAGCGGCAGTTCTGACTATACCTGAAGTCTGACGGATATATGACTTCCGGAAATCTTTTTACATGAGAGGAGAGAGTGGTACTATGGCGAAGGTAGATATTTTTTCCGGATTTTTAGGCGCCGGAAAGACAACGCTTATTAAAAAGCTTATAGCGGAGGCTTACGGTGATGAGAAGATAGTTCTGATTGAGAATGAGTTCGGCGAGATAGGTGTGGACAGGGGTTTTCTTAAAGATACCGGGATTCAGATAAATGAGATGAACGCCGGATGTATCTGCTGCACGCTTGTCGGGGATTTCGGAAAGGCGCTGAATGAGGTCATCGAGACTTATGACCCGGACAGGATACTCATCGAACCCTCAGGCGTCGGGAAACTCAGCGATGTAATAATCGCCGTGCAGGATCTTCATAACGAAAAGATTCAGCTGAACGGTTTCACAACAGTGGTCGACGCCAAAAAAGCGAAAATGTATATTAAGAACTTCGGCGAATTTTACAAAAATCAGGTAGAAAACGCGAGTTCGATAATTCTGAGCCATGTTGACGGACTTTCTGATGAAAAACTCGACCAGGTGATCGGACTGTTAAGAGAGCTTAACAGTGAGGCCTCCATTGTCACTACGAATTGGAAGGAGATAGACGGTAAGAAAATTCTTGAGATAATGGAGAAAAAGAAAACACTGTCCGCCGAACTTGATCGTCTCCGCGAGGAAGCGTACAGAGAACAGGCCGAGCACGAGGCTGAGGAAGCGGAAGAGCATGAGCACGACCACGGTCCGGAACATGACCACCACGAGCACGGACCGGGGCATGACCACCACGAACACGGCCCGGAGCACGAGCATGACCACGGTCCGGAGCATGACCACCACGGGCACGGCCCGGAACACGAGCATGATCACGAGCCGGGGCATGAGCACGACCACGGCCCGGAGCATGACCACCACGAACACGAACCGGGGCATGACCACCATGACCACGGACCTGACCACGGTCCGGAACACGAGCATGACCATGAACACGGACCCGAGCATGGGCATCACCACCATCATCATCACGGCCATCATGCCGATGAAGTGTTCGATGAGTTCGGACTTATGACAGCCCATCGATTCACCGTAGAAGGGCTTCTCAGAGCCATGAACGGACTTCAGAATTTCGCTGAATGCGGCCAGGTACTCCGCGCCAAGGGAATAGTCGAAGGTGAAAACGGCGAATGGCTTGAGTTTGACTATGTACCGGGAGAACCGGAGGTGAGGACCGGTTCTCCCGAGGCATCCGGCATGATCTGCGTGATAGGCGTCGGACTGGATAAAGAACGCATAAAAGAACTCTTTGGCGTATAAGAAGTACAAAATAAAAGAATCTTCGTAAGGAGCAACAGAGAAACATGATGGAAATACCGGTATATTTGTTTACGGGATTCCTCGGTTCAGGTAAAACCACATTCATTCAGGATACACTTGAGAGTGAGGAATTTAACGAGGGCGAGAGGACGCTTCTCCTTATTTGTGAGGAAGGCGAGGCGGAATACGCTCCGGAGCGTTTCTACGACAGTAATGTCTTTCCGGAAGTCATTGAGGACGAGGCCGATCTGGAACCGGGGTTTCTTGACGGGTTATTAAAGAAGCACAGGGCGGATCGCGTCGTTGTGGAGTACAACGGCATGTGGATGCTGGATTCCCTCTACATTAACATGCCGGAGGAATGGCTCGTCTATCAGGAGATGATGTTCGCCGAGGCTCCCACATTCGAAATTATTAACAGGAATATGCGCCAGCAGGTCTTCGATAAGCTGAAAAGCGCGGAGCTTGTCGTATTCAACCGCTGCAGCAGGGATGACATGCAGGCGTTTGAGGAGATGCAACTCGCTCTTCATAAAATCGTACGTGTAGCAAGTCAGAACGCACAGATTGTTTATGAGTTCGGGCCGGATGACGCCATCATGGATAATATAGAAGATCCGCTGCCTTATGATATTAATGCGCCGGTGATTGTCATCAAAGATGATATGTACGCGGTCTGGTACCGCGATATAAACGACAAACAGGATGATTATGAGGGCAAGACACTCCGTGTGAAAGGCCGTGTCGGATTGGGCGAGGGACTTAAGAACAACGAGTTTGTATTCGGAAGGCACGTTATGACATGCTGTGTTCAGGACATCCGGTTCGCCGGGCTTCTCTGCAAGTGGACAAAGGAGACCTCCGGCCTCACGAACGGTGAGTGGGTAAAAATCAAAGCAAAAGTTAAAAACGAATTTACGCCCGTTTATAACGAGGTCGGTCCGGTGCTTTACTGTGAAATCGTCGCGCCTGCCGAGCCCGCCAATCCGGAGGTCGCCACATTCTGAAACGAAGCAGGCGTTTATCGATAACCGTCTGTTGATTTCAGATGTGCTCCGCGCTTATTTGCTTTTCCTGCGCCGGTGTTTACAGTTTGCATTAACCTTGAACCGGTATCTGAAATACTCTGAGATACACTGTTAATAAACAGGGACTGACAGGACGGCCGATTTTTCAATCAGCCGCGCGTCAGTCCCTGTTTGTTATTCTGTCAGTTCACGGTCTTAGTTGAGCGAGGCTCTGTCCCGTATGACTCTGCCGATGCGCGATTACAGCTCGTTTCCGGGGAACTGCGGTATTCCGGCGAAACCTCTTTCAAGATCCTCATCGGTCGGAATGTAATCTGTCATTGTGCCGTCGTTATACTGCTGATATGCCGTGAGGTCGAAATAGCCGGTTCCGCTGAGACCGAACACAATCGTCTTTTCTTCTCCGGTTTCTTTGCACTTGAGAGCCTCGTCGACAGCCGCCCTGATCGCGTGGCTGCTTTCGGGCGCGGGCAGAATTCCTTCACAGCGGGCGAACTGCACAGCCGCGTCAAAGACTTCGGTCTGCTCGTACGCTCTCGCCTCCATCATGCCCTGGTTGTAAAGCGCGGACAGGATGGTGCTCATGCCGTGGAAACGGAGACCTCCGGCGTGGTTCGCGGAGGGAATGAAGTCGTGCCCGAGTGTGTACATCTTAGCGAGCGGTGTCACCATGCCCGTATCGCAGAAGTCATACATGAATTTGCCTCTCGTGAAGCTCGGGCAGGAAGCGGGTTCAACCGCGATGAACCTGTAATCGGCCTCTCCGCGGAGTTTCTCTCCCATGAACGGAGCGATAAGTCCGCCGAGGTTAGAGCCGCCGCCGGTACATCCGATTATGATGTCCGGCTTGATGTCGTACTTGTCAAGAGCTGTTTTAGTCTCAAGTCCGATGACGCTCTGGTGGAGAAGAACCTGATTGAGTACGCTTCCGAGAACATAGCGGTAACCGTCATTGGAAGTCGCAACTTCCACCGCTTCTGAAATGGCGCAGCCGAGGGAGCCGGTCGTTCCGGGGTGCGCGGCCAGGATGGAGCGCCCTATATTAGTGTTCTCTGAGGGAGATGGCGTGACATCCGCGCCGTAAGTCCTCATGACTTCGCGGCGGAACGGCTTCTGTTCGTAAGATACCTTTACCATATAGACCTTGCATTCCAGGCCGAAATATGCGCAGGCCATGGAAAGCGCGGTTCCCCACTGTCCCGCTCCCGTCTCGGTGGTGACGCCTTTAAGTCCCTGTTCCTTCGCGTAGTAGGCCTGCGCGACGGCTGAATTCAGTTTATGGCTCCCGCTCGTGTTGTTCCCTTCGAACTTGTAGTAGATGTTGGCCGGTGTGTCCAGAGTTTTCTCCAGGCAATACGCGCGGACGAGCGGTGAGGGACGGTACATCCTGTAAAAGTTCCTGACCTCCTCGGGGATCTCGATATAACGTGTGTCGTTATCAAGTTCCTGTTTGACAAGTTCACTGCAGAATACCGGCTCAAGTTCCTCCGCCTTCATCGGCTCGTGTGTGCCGGGGTTGATAAGCGGAGCCGGCTTCTCTTTCATGTCCGCGCGTACATTGTAGTATGCCGTCGGGACTTCATCTTCACTTAAGTAGATTTTGTACGGGATCCTGGATTCTTCTGACATTTCTTTTCTCCTTTCTTCTGGGCGGGGACAAAGGCGGGACCGTTAAAATTTAAAATACCGGTCAAAAAAGCCCCTGTCCCAGTATTTAATATGCCGGGACAGGAGCGTATCTTCTCCTGCGGTGCCACCTGGCTTGACGCGTTTCCGCGCCCACTCAATGCATACGGGTTCATATGCGTGATTTATTAACGAAGTTTACTCTCCGTCTTCCATACTGAAAGCAAAATTCAGAATGATATTCCGGTTTCCTGTTCCGTCCGGTCTGCAACCTGAAATCCCGCTTCGTTCCGGTCGCCCTCCGGAGTCCATTCGACACCGGCCTTACTCTCTGCCATCTCACCGCCGGCAGATCTCTCATCAGCAGGTCCCGGGCTTACTCACTCTCCGTCAAAGGTTTCCTGTCAACTGACGAACGTATGTTAGCACCGGGAATTGCGAATGTCAATAAATTACCCGGAAAATTTCATGGGTAATTTCCGCGATAGTTACTGTTCACACATGGTATTTGAGGGACGGGCGGCATAGCACCGTTGCGAAAAAAGGTCCTCGCTTCGCGCAGTTTCTACGAGTCGCTTGCCTCCTGCGGGGCACGGAGTTTCATTGAGGCACATACATATTATGCTGCGTGAATTGCGCCGGTATCATGTAACACTGCCGGGCAGGTGGTATAATATACGGGACAGTTCTCCGGAACAGGAAACGGCTGTTAAAAATCGAAAGGAAGTTGCGCGTTGAAGTATAGCCGGACGGGCATTGTACATGTGTTACGCCGGGCGGCTGCGGTCGGAACACCGGCGGCATACCGGGGGCAGTATTGAAGCCGGAATAACGGCGGGGAGGGAGTATGGCGAATTTTACTGAGTATTACGA
>CAZTIY010000050.1:8268-9862 GCA_964613765.1 uncultured Eubacterium sp. | reverse complement strand
CGCGGGTATTCCGGGATATTGCGCCCGGGGCCGTGACATCGCGCGTGATTCCGGATTAACGTTTTTCTTTTTTTATGCTGCAGGACGGTTCGGGCATGAGTCAGTATCGCGCGCTTTATCGTGAAACCAGGCCGGAGGTCTTTTCGGAGATCCTCGGCCAGGATTATATCGTAAAGGTTCTGAGGAATCAGGTCAGTACGGGAAAGGTGGGTCACGCCTATCTTTTCTGCGGTACCCGCGGGACGGGGAAGACGACCACGGCGCGCATACTCGCGAAAGCCGTGAACTGCGAGGAGGAAAATCCGGAGAAGCGTCCCTGCGGAGTCTGCCCGGCGTGCCGCGCCATAGCTGAAGGAAGGTTCATCGATGTTATTGAAATTGATGCCGCTTCGAATAACGGTGTCGATAATATCAGAGAGTTAAGAGAAAATGTGAATTATCCTCCGGTCTCCGGCCGCAAAAAAGTATACATAATAGATGAGGTTCATATGCTTTCTGCCGGCGCCTTTAACGCGCTTCTTAAGACGCTTGAAGAGCCTCCCGAAGACGTGATTTTCATACTCGCGACCACCAATCCGGAAAAGCTTCCCCAGACAGTGCTTTCACGCTGCGTGAGGTTCGATTTCAGGAGAGTCGGCGCGCCCGTTCTCGCGGGGAACATACGGCGCATCTGCGAAGACCGCGGGATAGAAGTTACTGAGGACGCGCTGCGGCTTCTGACCGCCAACGCCGACGGTTCGGTACGCGATTCTCTGAGCCTGCTTGAGCAGTGCATTTCTTCCGGAGAGAGAAAACTGACGCGTGAACTCGTGCTTGAGGCGCTCGGGACAGTGTCAGACACGTTTTTCACCGAACTCACGGACAAAGTTATTGACGGAGATATTTCCGGAGCATTTATCCTGCTTGACAGTGCGGTCAGGGACGGCAGTGACGTGCGCCAGCTGATGCGCGACTGGATGAGCTATTACAGAAGCATTCTCATAGCGAAATTCGTCGCGGATCCTGAAGATATGCTGAACATGTCAAGAGAGAATATAGAAATTCTGAGGAGACAGAGCCGGAAAATCGGTCTTGCGGATCTTAACCGTTCGATAGTGACACTTGCCGAAGCCGTTGACAATGCCCGTTACTCCACACAGGCGAGAACACTCATGGAGGTCGCCATAGTGACAATAGCGGGCGGCGGTACTTCCCCTGAGCCGGTTCCGGACAGTTCCGGTTCGCTTTTTAAAAAAGATTCCCGGACAGTTCCGTCTTCCGGGCCCGGTCGCAGTGCCGCGCAGGAAGGAACCGGCAATACGCGCGTACGCCGCGCGTCACCGCAGGTATCTGGCGTTGAAGCGGGAAACGCGCCGGCATCCGGCACCGGTTCAGGGCATTTACAGCGGGACAATGCCGGGCGCGGATCCGCGGACGTTTCCGGGTCCGGTCAGGAAGACGGATTTGTTCCGGAAACCGAAGCCGGAACCGTAACTGTTACACCGCAAGAGACTTTGACAGATTCCCCGTCCGGAGGCCCTGTTCGCCCGGCGGACGGGCTTGTTCCGGAAACCGAAGCCGGAACCGTAACTGTTACACCGCAAGAGACTTTGAC
>CAZTIY010000050.1:0-8168 GCA_964613765.1 uncultured Eubacterium sp. | reverse complement strand
TTGTTCCGGAAACCGAAGCCGGAACCGTAACTGTTACACCGCAAGAGACTTTGACAGATTCCGCGTCCGGAAGCCCGGTTCGCCCGGCGGACGCTGCCGGACAAGAGTCAGCGTCCGAGGAAACACAGTATTCACCTTCTGATGCCGTGCCGGACCTGCAGAGAATATGGCTGGAAGTGTTTGAAGAACTGGAGCCTTCAAACCCCAAACTCTATGGAATGAGTAAAAGTACGCTCGATGAGGTCGGCAGCGGGGAATACAGGGTCATCAGCGGCAGTAATATTGAGCGGAGAATACTTAAATCAGAGCAGGAAATTATAGATTCCGCGATGTCAAAAAGATTCGGAAGGCCGCTCAGAATGGTTTTGCGAAACGCTGACGAAGGGTGGAAAACTGCCGGGGATCTTCCGCCTGATGATGACGAGATAAGAAAGATCGCCGAAACCGCTTCCGAAAAACTGGGGGTAAAAGTCCGGATTGTAGACGGTGATCAGGATAATGTTCTTACTGAAACTGACGGGTAATTAAACCGCGCGGAGAGGAGACCTTTTTTCGCAACGGTGCTATGCCGCCCGTCCCTCAAATGCCATGTGTGAGCTGTAACCAAATACAACCGTAAGCATATATATAGGATTTCCGGAGAAGAGAAATGACTGTCCGGCATGTGTAACCGGTCGTTATTTTCAGAGCCTTGACTTGAGATACGCGAAGCTCCGGTCATCAGATACCTTATGTAACAGAAAGGAATTTTCAATGGGAAGAGGAATGACAGCGGGAAAACGTCAGCGTAATTCCCAGGGAGGCGGCAGAAAGGCACAGGCACAGCAGATGCAGAGGCTTCAGGCCGTGCAGGCGCAGATGCAGACCCTTCAGCAGGAGCTTGAGAGCAAAGAGATCACTTCAAGCGCGGGAGGCGGGGCCTGCACCTGCGTGGTGAACGGGAAAAAGGAACTTGTATCTCTCACGCTTGACAAAGATGTTGTTGATCCCGATGATGTGGAAACTTTGCAGGATCTCATCATAGCGGCCGTGAACGAGGGTGTCCGCCAGATAGATGAAATGTCGGAGAGCGAATACGGCAAACTGACGGGCGGCATCGGCGTCCCGGGGCTTTAGGCGGCCGCCATGCAATATCCGAGACCTTTTGCCAGACTCGTGGAGGAACTCGCGAAACTGCCCGGGGTCGGATTAAAGACGGCCCAGAGATTAGCTTTTCATTTGCTGAGACTCCCGGATAATGAGGCTGAAGCGCTGGCGAACGCTATTACGGGCGCGAAACATTCGCTCAGATACTGTTCTGTATGCGGGAATTTAACCGACAGAGATCCCTGTGAAATCTGCTCGGATATGAAAAGGGACCGTAAAACGATCTGTGTGGTGGAATCTCCGCAGGACGTGATGGCCGTTGAAAGACTCAACGAGTATCACGGACTTTACCATGTCCTTAACGGCGTGATTTCGCCTATGGAAGGAATCGGACCTTCAGACATCAATATAAAATCTCTGATAAAACGGCTTCAGGCGGATGAGAGCGTGACCGAGGTCATTCTGGCGACGAATCCGAACATTGAGGGCGAGGCGACGGCAATGTATATCGCGAGGCTTCTCAAGCCTGCCGGGATAAAAGTGTCCCGCATAGCGCACGGCCTTCCCGTAGGAGGGGAACTCGAGTACGCTGATGAGATGACGCTGCTTAAAGCGATGGAAGGCCGGACGGAAATTTAATAAGAGCCGGCGGGAAACCGCCGCCGTGGTACAGAAACGGAACTGCGCTGCCGGAACACGGAAACGGAGCTGCCGCGAATCCGCGGCAGTTTTTTTAAGAAATCGCGCCCCGTTCCGGTTGTACGCCGTATGACGCGTCGAAATTCGACGGAAATGCAGCTTCTGAATCTGCCGCACACGCGACGCAGGTTCTCGCGGCGTACAGGCTTAAAATCGAAAAATCTGTCACTGAAAGCAGCGTGCCAGCTGACGCGACGAAAATCGACGCACATACTGTCCCGGTTTCGTGTTGTATGACTCGACGAAATCCGACGGAAATGTGACGTCTGAATTCGTCGCGGGCGCCGCTCAGGTTTCGCACTGATTCAGGCGTCGAAATTCGACGGAAAATTGTCATCTGAATTTTTCGCAGGGACGCGACTGTCAATTTCGGCCGCGACGGATATCTATGAGAATCGATTTCGGCGGACAGGACGTAAAAGGTATCGCGAAGGAGGAAATTTAATGTCCATTGAAAACGTGAGGGAGCATTTCAGGCGCCTCGGTATAGAAGACAGGATTCTGGAATTTGATGTTTCCAGCGCGACAGTCGACCTCGCCGCGGAGGCCGTGGGAGTCGACGGGGCGCGGATTTGCAAAACGCTTGCATTCAGTGACGGAGCCGACGGCTGCATCCTGATTCAGGCCGCGGGAGATTCCAAGGTTGCCAACGGGAAATTCAAGCACACGTTCGGGTTCAAGGCGAGTATGCTTAGCGGAGATAAAATCGAGGCTCTGACGGGACATACAATCGGAGGCGTCTGCGCTTTCGGTTTTGAGAATCCGAAGGTAAAAGTCTACTGCGATGAGTCTCTCAGGCGTTTTGAAACGGTGTTTCCGGCCTGCGGGAGTTCGAACAGCGCAATAGAATTCACCCTCGACGAACTTTTCCGTTATTCCCGGGCGATCGGCTGGATAGACGTGACAAAGGTTCCGGAAGAGACATTACAGGACGGATGACATAATTCATCCGGGTCCCGGTACCGGGCCTAAAGTTCCGGAAGAGACATTGCAAAAAGGATAACATTACCTGTACAGAGAATTTATTAAAACCCGGCCCGGTGCATATACCGCCCGGACCTGTGGTTGAGAAGGGCATACCCGGATTCGTTTTATGTTCCGGAGACAGTCTGCCTTCCCGCTATGGTTGAAACAGGCATACCCGGGTTCGTTCCCGCGGCAGTGTACCGTTTCCGGGAGCGCCCGTACGGCAGGAGAACGCAAATGGATTTCAGACTCCATTCGGAATTTAAGCCCACAGGTGACCAGCCGCAGGCCATCGATCGCCTGACGGAGGGTTTTTTGTCGGGGAAAAGGGCGCAGACCCTGCTCGGTGTGACCGGCTCCGGCAAAACTTTCACCATGGCGAATGTCATCGCCAGGCTTAACAGACCGACGCTCATAATTTCACATAACAAGACGCTTGCGGCCCAGCTCCACGGCGAAATGAAAGAGTTTTTCCCCGAGAACGCGGTGGAATATTTTGTTTCATATTATGACTACTACCAGCCTGAAGCCTACGTCCCGTCCACGGACACATACATAGAGAAGGATTCCGACATAAACGACGAGATAGACAAGCTGAGACACAGCGCGACCGCGGCTCTCGCCGAGAGGCGGGACGTCATTATTGTAGCGAGCGTTTCCTGCATTTACGGCCTCGGAAGCCCGGAAGAGTATGAGGGACAGATGATATCCCTCCGGCCCGGCATGGAGATGTCGCGTCAGGATCTTCTGAGATCCCTCGTTGAGATACAGTATTCGCGGAACGATATGGCGTTTGAAAGAAGCACGTTCAGGGCGAGGGGAGATACCATCGACATTTTCCCCGCGGGAAGCGACTATGCCGTAAGAGTGGAGATGTTCGGCGACGAGATAGACTCGATAAAGGAGATGAATCCCGTAACGGGTGAGATACTTGGAACGAGAAGTCACATTTCCATTTTTCCCGCCTCGCATTACGTCACGTCGGACGAGCACATGGAAAAGGCCCTCGGGACGATAGAAGAGGAGCTTGAGGACAGAATAGAATGGTTCAAAAGCAGGGGAAAACTTCTTGAGGCGCAGCGGATAGAACAGAGAACGCGCTACGACATGGAAATGCTGAGAGAGCTCGGCATGTGCAAAGGGATAGAGAATTATACGCGTCATCTCACGGGGCTGAAACCGGGCGAGCGGCCGTTCACGCTTATAGACTTTTTCCCGAAAGATTTTCTGATAATAATAGACGAGTCGCATGTCATGCTGCCGCAACTCCACGCCATGTACAGGGGGAATCTTTCCAGAAAACAGTCGCTGATAGACTACGGATTCCGTCTGCCGTCGGCCCTTGACAACCGGCCTCTTAAATTCGAGGAATTCGAGTCCATGGTGAATCAGATACTGTACGTCAGCGCGACTCCCGCGGGCTATGAGCGTGAGCAGTCGGGCGGCGTCACCGCGGAGCAGGTCATAAGGCCGACGGGACTTCTTGATCCCCCGATTGACGTGAGACCGACAAAAGGCCAGATAGATGATCTCATAAGCGAGATCAATATTACAACGGAAAAAGGAGGGCGGGCCTTCGTAACGACTCTGACAAAGAAAATGGCGGAGAGCCTCACGGATTATCTTCTGGGAGCGGGCATCAAGGCTGAATATCTGCATTCGGACATAGACACGCTCGAGCGCATGGAAATAATACGGGATCTCAGGCTCGGGAAGTTCGATGTCCTCGTCGGGATCAACCTCCTGAGAGAAGGCCTTGATATCCCGGAGGTCGCTCTCGTCGCCATACTGGACGCCGACAAGGAGGGTTTTCTCAGAACCGAGACGTCACTCATCCAGACCGTCGGCAGAGCCGCGCGTAACGTGAACGGAAGAGTAATCATGTACGCGGATGAGATCTCCCCTGCCATGCAGACCGCCATTGATGAGACGAACCGCCGCAGGAAGATTCAGAAAGAATATAATGAGGCGAACGGGATCACGCCGGAGTCGGTGAAAAAGGCTGTGCGCGAGGTCACACGCGCGACAAGACGAGAGGACGTGTCAGACACGGTTTCCGTCTTAAAACGTCGAAAACCGTCGGAGATGACAAAGAAGGAACTCGACAGTTTCCTAAACGGGCTGCAGAAAGAGATGCGGCAGGCCGCGAAGGATCTTCAGTTCGAGCGGGCGGCGGAACTGAGAGATATAATTTTCGAATACCGCGCCCGGAATTAGCACACGGCAGCTAAAACCGTCGTGCGGCGACAAAAAGGGCGCGCGTCGACGGAAAGCGTCGAAAAATGTCGAGAGGCGTCGGATTTCGACGCGCCCGCGCTTTTTATCGGAAGGAGTCGGCATGCCTGACGAGATAGTCATTAAAAAAGCGAATGTGAACAATCTGAAGGATTTCAGCGTCAGAATACCGCGGGACAAGCTCGTGGTCCTGACCGGACTTTCCGGTTCCGGGAAGAGTTCCCTTGCCTTTGACACTATATACGCAGAGGGACAGAGAAGGTACATAGAGAGTCTGTCCTCATACGCGAGGCAGTTCCTCGGACAGATGGACAAGCCCGACGTAGAATCGATAGAGGGCCTTTCGCCCGCGATTTCAATCGATCAGAAAACGACGAGCAAGAACCCCCGGTCGACCGTCGGCACTGTCACAGAGATCCATGACTATCTCAGACTTTTGTTCGCACGGGTCGGAAAACCCCACTGTCCCGTTTGCGGAAGACCCATATCAAGTCAGAGCGTCGATCAGATGGTCGATGCCGTCATGGCATATCCCGAAGGGACGAGGATCATGATCATGGCTCCTGTCGTCCGCAGGAGAAAAGGCGAACACGCGAAAGTTATCGACCGTATCAGGCGCGACGGTTATACAAGGGTGAGGGTCGACGGCGAGATCCGCCTGCTCGATGAGGATGAAATTGTTCTTGACAAAAAATACAAGCACACGATTGAGATTATTGTAGACCGCATCATCGTAAGGCCCGGGCAGGAGAGCCGTATTTCCGAGGCGATAGAAATCGCGATGAAAGAAAGCGACGGCCTCGTGGAAGTGCACTATCAGGACGGGGATTTCGCGAAAGTCACGACGTTTTCAACGAAACTCGCCTGTCCCGAGCACGGCGTCAGCATAGAAGAACTCGAACCGCGGATGTTCTCGTTCAACAGCCCGTTCGGAGCGTGCCCGACCTGCGCGGGACTCGGATTCACGGAAAAAATCGATCCCGAAAAGATCATAGACATGGATAAATCCATCCCGGGCGGCGCCCTGGGCAGGATATACGCATCCATGGAATTTCCCGGATTTTCAAAGAACATGGTGTCTGTTCTCGCGGAGCAGCACGGCGCGGATCTGCGCCGCCCGTTCAGAGAGCTGCCTCAGAAATTTGTGAATGAGATACTTTACGGAACGGGGAACCGGAGCGTGAAATATGTATACCGGGCACAGAACGGGAGGACTCAGCAGAGGGACCATCCTTTTGAAGGGCTCCTTACTAACATGGAGAGACGCTACCGGGAAACAAATTCCGACTATATGCGGGAATGGATGCAGAAATTCATGGTGACGAAGCGCTGTCCCGACTGCGGAGGAAGAAGACTCAAACCGGAGGTACTGGCTGTTACCGTTGGCGGGAAAAATATAGCGGAAATATCAGAAATGTCTATCCGCGACGCGGAGAAGTTCATGGCGGATCTGGAGCTCTCTGAAACGGACCGGCTGATAGCCCGCCAGATAGTAAAGGAAATCAGGGAACGGCTCCGGTTCCTGATTGATGTCGGGCTGGATTATCTGACGCTTTCAAGGGCGGCGGCCACGCTGTCCGGAGGGGAGGCTCAGCGGATAAGGCTCGCGACGCAGATAGGCTCGGGACTTCAGGGCGTACTGTATATTCTGGATGAACCGAGCATAGGTCTCCATCAGAAAGATAACGCGATGCTTCTCAAAACGCTCCGCCATCTCACTGATCTCGGGAATACGCTTATAGTTGTCGAACATGATGAAGAGACCATGTATGCCGCGGACCACATAGTGGACATCGGCCCGGGCGCGGGAATATACGGCGGCAGACTCGTCTGCCAGGGCACTGTGGACGACATCAAGGCCTGTCCGGAGTCGGTCACCGGAAGCTATCTCTCCGGAAGGAGGACTATTCCCGTTCCTGAGGAAAGGCGGCCGGGAAACGGCCGCTCTCTCGTCGTCCGCGGCGCGCGGGAGCATAATCTGAAAAATATCGACGTTGAGTTTCCGCTCGGGAAATTCATCTGCGTTACCGGAGTTTCCGGTTCCGGGAAGAGTTCGCTTGTCAATGAGATAATCTGCCGCGGCGCGGCCCGCATTCTGAACGGCGCGGATGAAACCCCCGGGGAGTGTGACGGGATAGAAGGTCTCGAATATCTGGACAAAGTCATAAACATCGATCAGAGTCCGATCGGCAGGACACCGCGCTCCAACCCCGCTACATACACTGGTATGTTCACGTCCATACGCGACCTTTTCGCGAGCCTTCCCGACGCGAAGATGCGAGGATTCGGAAAAGGGCGCTTCAGTTTCAATGTCAAAGGCGGAAGGTGCGAGGCATGCAGAGGCGACGGCATAATTAAGATCGAGATGCATTTTCTCTCTGACGTATATGTGCCGTGCGAGGTATGCCACGGGAAAAGATACAACCGCGAGACGCTCGAGGTAAAATACAAAGGCAAAAATATCTTCGATGTCCTTGATATGACGGTCGCCGAGGCTATGGAGTTTTTCAGAAATATTCCTTCGATAAGCCGGAAACTGGAGACGCTTCATCAGGTGGGCATGGATTATATCAAACTGGGGCAGCCGGCGACCGAGCTTTCCGGCGGCGAGGCGCAGCGGGTGAAGCTTGCGACTGAACTGTCTAAGAGGAGTACGGGGAAGACGCTCTATGTTCTGGATGAGCCTACAACCGGACTTCATTTCGCGGATGTGGATAAGCTTCTCGCGGTGCTTCAGCAACTCACTGACGGCGGCAACACTGTCATAGTGATAGAGCATAATCTCGATGTGATAAAGCAGGCTGATCATGTTATCGACCTCGGCCCCGACGGAGGAGACAGAGGAGGTACAGTGATAGCGCAGGGAACGCCGGAGGAGGTTTCGCGCGTACCGGGCTCATATACGGGCATGTTCTTGAAGAAAGTTCTGAAATAACTTATAATATTGGGCAAATTCGCGCTCTGTCGCGGCTGCGTCGGATGACTGCCGCGGTTTGCGGTTCGCTTCTGCGGAAAGCGTCGGCGCGCGGGGGCGGCGCGCCCGTATTCGGTATTTTCCGGAGCGGGAGCGGAATAATATCGCGCCGCCCGGGACGGGTTCGCTCCGCGAACCCGTCCGCGCCGGGATTTGCCGCGCCGCCTGTGAAAGCATATAGCGCGTCGAAATCCCGGCGCCGCGCGCC
>CAZTIY010000049.1:9337-9900 GCA_964613765.1 uncultured Eubacterium sp. | reverse complement strand
GCCGGCAGTTTTTTCAAGTCGGCTTTCGCTAAAATTATATAAATTTTGCTTCATAGTTACTGTTGAGAGGTTAAGTGAACATAGGCAGCAGCTGTCGGGGAGGCGGCATAACACCGCTGCGGAAATTTTCCGCAGCTGAGCATGCAGTTTCACGCAGGAGCGAGGAAGTGAGCGGTAAGGCGCGGGGTTTAAGCGCAGCGGTTTGACCCCGCGCCCCGCAAACGACGAGCGACTCGTAGAAACTGCGCGAAGCGAGGACCTTTTTTCATAGCGGTGCTATGCCGCCCGACCCTAAAATAATGTGTGAACTGTAACGCTTCATATAGAACGGGATGGGCGTAAAAAGAGGCATGAATAAAGGTTAACCAAAGGGTTACCGTGAGAGTTCTATGGTGATATGCATAAATCTGTCCGGATATTGACGGATATTGTCTTATTGGCTTGATTGAAACCTGACCTCAGAAAATCCGAAATCGGTCTGTAATCGGTCTCTCTGTCCTCTAACCCTGCTCCCTGATCGCGTTGATCTCAGAAATTGAAAGTCCTGTGATTCGTGAAATCAT
>CAZTIY010000049.1:0-9327 GCA_964613765.1 uncultured Eubacterium sp. | reverse complement strand
TCTCTGTTCAGTGGGCATGTGTACTCAGTCAGCCGTCGGAGCGGCGGCTTTACTCCGCTGCTTCTCTTGGGGCATCCGTCTTTTTCCTCTTTGCCCTGAGAACGCATATAACGAGTGAGGGGACCACGGTCAGAACCCCGATGCCGTATCCGGGAAGCGCCTTTCCGCCGATGCGGAATGCGAGAAAAACACCCAGTCCGTATATCAGAAAATGCAGGACGTAAAGTACCGGCGCACCGGACAGAATCCCCTTTTCCGCCCATATTGCGACAGCCCGGGCGAGAATCACGAGATTGACATTAACAAAAATACCGCCCGTCACGAGTCCCAGAAGAAGAGGCGTATCCTGAAGCGACAGAAAAACACTCCCGAGAAATATCACGGCGCAGCAGACAGCGGTACAACGGGCGCAAAGTCCCTGCAATTCTCTCAGTTCATATCCGTTCTGGCCGGAAGTTCCTGTCATATATCCGTCCCTCACGTCCGCTCTGCCCCGGCTGTATGTAATCCGCTCAATAACTCTCCGAGTCGGGATTTCCGGTAATCCAGCGCGCTCCGGAAGTGAATATACTGAAAGATTCCGTGACGGTGAGATGACCGCCGTCCACCTCCGCCGCGCGCTCAATCGTCCCGCCGTTTTCCCCGGTTTCCGTTATCCTTACGATGCTCCCCTCCGGAAGCGGCTTTACCACATATGAATGTCCGGGCAGAAATCCCTCTTTTCCGTAACTGAAGCCGCAGACGATCATCCTGACCTCATGCGAGTAAAAAACTTTTTCGGGTGTGATTATTTTCAGGGGGACAGTTCTCATAGTACTCCGTTACCTGTCTTTTTTTCCTGTCAGTTACGGGTTATCAGTTTCGGGCGCTTTTCTCATATTTTTCGACGACATCGTCGATGCTGCCGCACATCAGAAACATATCCTCGGGGATGCTGTCATGTCTTCCTTCCAGTATCTCCTTAAAGCTCCGCACCGTATCACAAAGCGGCACATATTTTCCCGGCATTCCCGTGAACTGTTCGGCCACATGGAAGGGCTGGGACAGGAATCTCTGAATCCTGCGGGCCCGCGAAACGGTGAGTTTATCCTCTTCAGACAATTCGTCCATACCGAGAATAGCGATTATATCCTGAAGCTCCTTATATTTCTGCAGAACTTCCTGTACCCCGCGCGCGACCTGATAATGCTCCTCTCCTACGATGAGAGGATCGAGTATGCGGGACGCGGACTCGAGCGGGTCGACCGCGGGATATATGCCGAGTTCGGTGATCGCGCGGCTCAGGACCGTCGTCGCGTCAAGGTGGGAGAATGTGGCCGCGGGCGCGGGATCCGTCAGATCATCTGCAGGTACATAAACGGCCTGGACGGAAGTAATCGAGCCTCCCTTTGTCGACGTGATCCTCTCCTGGAGAGCCCCCATCTCGGACGCGAGAGTCGGCTGGTAACCCACGGCGGACGGAACACGCCCGAGCAGCGCAGAGACTTCCGAACCCGCCTGGCTGAACCGGAATATATTGTCTATGAACAAAAGCACGTCCTGATGCTCTTCATCGCGGAAATATTCAGCCATCGTAAGTCCTGTGAGCGCCACCCTCATCCTTGCCCCGGGCGGCTCGTTCATCTGGCCGAACACCATCGCTGTCTTTGATATAACGCCGGATTCCATCATCTCATTATAGAGGTCATTTCCTTCCCGCGTCCGCTCGCCGACACCCGCGAAAACGGATATGCCCCCGTGCTCTGTCGCGATATTATGTATAAGCTCCTGAATGAGTACCGTCTTTCCGACACCGGCCCCGCCGAACAGGCCTACCTTCCCGCCCCGCGTGTAAGGCGCGATAAGATCGATCACCTTGATACCGGTCTCGAAAATCTCCGCGGAAGTATCCTGGACGCTGAATTCCGGGGCCGGACGGTGTATCGGCAGATATCCGGACGCGATGACTTCTCCTTTCTCGTCTATGGGTTCGCCCATGACGTTGAAGAGTCTTCCCAGCACGGCATCGCCCACGGGAGCCTTTATCGGACCGCCCGTATCGAAGGCCTCCATGCCGCGTCTCAGACCGTCAGTGGAGGAGAGAGCTATGCAGCGCGCAACGTCAGAAGAAGTATGCTGCTCCACCTCAAGCGTCACTTTCGTTTCACCGTAAGTAACATCGATCTCGTTAAGAAGATCAGGCATCTCGGATTCTTTGAACCGGACGTCGACGACCGGTCCTATGATCTCTTTTATAATTCCCTTATTCAATCCGGTAACTCCCGTAAATCTATAATGAATCTTTATTTTCTCTGCGCTTCAGATCCGGAGATAATCTCGATTATTTCATTTGTGATTGCGGCCTGCCGCGCCCGGTTATATCTCACGGAAAGTCTTTCTATCATTTCCCGCGCGTTATCACTGGCGTTGTTCATGGCTGTTCTTCTGGCACTGTGTTCGCATACAAGTGTCTCGCATGCCTTCTCATAAATGATGAGAGATAAATATTGAATCACTGAATATCTCAGGAATTCAACTCTCTCTTTCTCTGAACCCGTCTCGATTTCCACAGGCTTTTTATCTCCGGAAAGGCCTCTCATTTTCCTTTCACTGAACGGAAGAAGCTCCTCTGTCCGCGGATCCGATGATATCGCGTTTATGTATTTTACATATATCAGACCCGCGCGTGAAAATTCCCCGTTCCTGTAACCGTCAAGGATCCTCTCCGAAAGAAGCTCCGCGTCCCCGTATGTGAACCCGTCGAGATCTCCCCGTCCGCAGTCTTCGTACGTGATGCCCCGGGAATCAAGGTAATCCTTTATCTTAAGACCTGCCGGAATAAAAAGAACATCATCTTCCTGTTCAGCCGCGATGCCGTCCGCCGCCTTACAGATCACACTGTTAAAGTTTCCGCAGAGACCCTTACTGCTTGAAAAAATCACATAAAGTTTTCTGCCTTCCCTTCCGGAAAACAGATCTTCGCATTCTCCCGAGGCTTTCCCGGCCAGAATTATATCGGAAAAATCCTCCGCAACACCGGTCAGATTTCCCCGGACGAACTGAAACCTGTTTGTCGCCTGCCTCAGTCTCGCGTTCGACACGAGCTTCATGGCGTTAGTGATTTTTTCAGTGCTCTCGACGCTCCTTATCCTGCGGCGGATCTGCTCTAACTTTTCAGCCAATATATCCGCCTTCCCTCTTTACAGTTTCTATGGCCTCAATAAGACGCTCTTCCATGTGGGAGGAGAGCTCCCCGGTGCGCGCTATGGAATGACCGACAGCGGGGCAGTTCCTGTCAGCGTAATCGTACAGCGCCTGTTCAAATTCCTGTATCCTGTCGAGAGGAATATCAGAGAGATAATTCTCAACTGCGGCATAGATTATCATCACCTGATGCTCCACCGATACGGGGTGATACTGCCTCTGTTTCAGGACTTCCATGAGAACGGCGCCGCTGTCGAGCCTCCTTTTCGTGGACGCGTCTATATCAGAACCGAACTGGGAAAAATTAAGGAGTTCCCTGTACTGGGCAAGCATGAGTTTAATTGAACCCGAAACCTTCTTCATGGCTTTTATCTGTGCCTTGCCGCCGACACGGGAGACGGAAATGCCCACATTTACGGCGGGTCTCTGTCCAGAAAAGAAAAGCTCCGATTCCAGGAAAACCTGTCCGTCGGTTATGGAGATCACGTTGGTCGGTATATATGCCGACACATCCCCGGCCTGTGTCTCTATTATCGGAAGAGCCGTTATCGAGCCGCCGCCGAGTTCGTCCGACAGTTTCGCCGCGCGCTCGAGGAGCCTTGAATGAAGGTAGAAAACATCTCCCGGATACGCCTCTCTCCCGGGAGGTCTTCTTAAAAGAAGCGACATCTCACGGTAAGCGACGGCATGCTTGGAAAGGTCATCATAAACAATCAGGACATCCTTCCCCTCATACATGAAATATTCAGCCATCGCGCAGCCCGCGTACGGCGCGAGATACTGGAGCGTGGCGGCGTCACTCGCGGTCGCGCCGACCACGGTAGTATATTCCATCGCGCCGTGCATTTCCAGAACGTGCGTAAGCTGGGCGACCGTTGACCTTTTCTGCCCTATCGCGACGTATATGCAGATGACGTCTTTTCCTTTCTGATTGATTATGGTATCCACGGCGATCGCGGTTTTTCCGGTCTGACGGTCACCGATAATAAGTTCACGCTGCCCCTTTCCTATCGGTATCATCGTGTCTATAGCCTTGATGCCGGTCTGAAGAGGCTGATAAACGGAACGCCGCTCCAGAACCCCGGGAGCCCTGTTTTCTATCGGGCGCCGGGCCCTCGCTTTCACGGGTTTGCCGCCGTCTATGGGATTCCCGAGCGGGTCGACAACTCTTCCCAGAAGTTCTTTTCCTGCAGGAACCTCCGCCTCTTTCCCTGTCGGTCTTACGATATCGCCCTCCCTTATCCCGACGTCAGAACCGAGTATCACGGCGCCTATCACATCAGTTTCAAGATTGAGCGCTATCCCGTACGCCTTATTCGAAAATTCCAGAAGTTCGCCCGACATGCAGTTATACAGCCCGTCGACATAAGCGACACCGTCTCCGACTTCCCGCACGGTGCCGAAATCTTCCACATCTGTCCGGAATTCAAAGCTTTCGATTCTCTCTCTTAACTTCTCACTTATTTCGTTTACATTTATCATTATCGGGATCCTTCTCAAAGTTACCGGGACACTTGCGGGACGCCCGCGGCTCCGGACCGTACCGTTTATGCTCTCCGCACCCGGCACGGATATTCCGGCCTTAAAGACAGGCGCACATAAACGTCTTCTCTTTCCCGCGGCCGACTTGTCCGCCCGTGTTTCTTAAGGACAGCCGCGTACTAATCATCCTCGCTTCCACGGCCGGACGCTTCCGCTGCCCCGCCCGCCGCAAGACGAAGATCCTCCATCCGCTTTCTCAGAGACAGATCTATCAGCTTACCGTCCACAGAAATAAGAACGCCGCCAAGAACGGATTTATCGATCCTGTTTACAAGCAGGCAGTCCTTTCCTGTCAGCTTTTCGACCTGAAGCGTCAGATCCTCTATCGTATCTTCGTCAAGCGGCTCGACAGAGTAAACTATGCCTCTTGAAATGATATGTTCATCCTCGAGTATATTCCTGAAATCCCCCAGTATCCGGCAGAATTCCTTCAGATCTATTTCTTCTGACAGGATGCAGAGAAGGGCGAGCATCTCATCGCTGATGTCCTTGTCAAAGACACCCTTTATCCTTTTCATCCGCCTGGTAAGACTAAGCTCAGGGTCTGAAAGGAGTTCATAAAGGTCATCACAGGTTTTCATGCTCGGCCTCCGCTTCCTTAATCGCCTTGAGCGCCAGCTTTTCCTGATTTTCTCTGCTCACGTTCTCTCCGAGCACCTTTTCCGTGGCGAGAACGACGAGATCGGTCATCTGACGTTCCATCTCATCCTGCGCATATTCACGTTCGCGCCGGATCTCCTCCCGCGCGCGTTCATATCGCTCCCGTGCCTTATTATTCGCGTCTTCCAGTATGGCATTCGCCTGGACTTCGGCATCCTCACGGCCTTCTCTTATAATTTTATCCTTCTCTTTCTCCGCTCCGGCAAGCTGAGCCTGATACTCACTCAGCGCGGCTTCGGCCTTTTCCTTTGCCTCCTCCGCCTCGGAGTACTGCTTATCAATCTCATTCTGCCGCGCCACCATGAAATCATGCACTTTTTTGAAAAGAAATTTCCTGAGGATGAAATAAAGCACGATGAGCGTAATAAGTGTCAGAGGAAGATTCCAGTTAAGCTCCAGAAGACCCTGATAAAGTCTGACTTTCAACGTTGTCACCTTTCCTTCTTAAAAGTTAACCTATCTTCCCCACGAGCATGACGGCGATTACGAAGCTGAGCACGCCGATCGTCTCCATGATTGCCATACCCGCTATCAGAGCGGTCTGAATAGGACCGCTGGCCTCAGGCTGCCGTGAAATACCCTCAAGACCTTTGGCCAGAGCAATACCCTGACCTATACTTATGCCGAGTCCGACAAGCCCCATGATCAGGGCGATTCCGATAACGCTGATTCCCATAAGTTCTCCTCCTGTATTCTTTTTTTGCATTTACCCGCTTATTGCGGAGAACAATACTTTTACTGTCTCTGTAATATAGTAATATAATCTTCAGAATTACCGCGCACGCAAGACCCGCTGCAGCCTTACTCTTACGACCTCCTCTCAGGCGGTTTCATTTCCTCCGGCGTACAGCGTTTCGGCCGGTACAGCCTCTTCATGAGCGGCATTCCTCTTCGATTTCCGTTTCGATTTCCGCCTTTTCTTTTTATCCTTTTTACTCCCTTTTTCTCCGGTATCGCCTCCGCTTTCGCCCGTGATCGCCGTCTTCAGATTCAGCATGGTGAGCATGGTGAACACATAAGTCTGTATGGCCGGCTCGAATATATCGAAGAACGCGTTTAGCGGGAGAACGAAAACCGCCCTCATGAACGGGATCGACGAGACCATGTGGCTTATGAACTCCATAAGATGCATCCACAGTTCAATGACGATCATACCGCCGAAGATATTTCCGAAAAGACGGAGAGCCAGTGTGACCGGGAGAGTGATATTCTCTATTATTTTGATCGGGAACATAAAGAAGTACGGCTCGAAGAAACTCTTAAGCCTCGGCCCCGCCCCGCGGCACCGGACGCCTTCTATCTGTATGACGAGGAATGAAAACGCGGCAAGCGCACCCGTTACATTGATATCCGCTGTTATCGGCCTCTGACCGAACAATCCGAACGCGCTTGTGACAAACACATACATCATGATTGTACCCACTATCGGGCCGTACCTCTCTGTATACTTTTTGTCAATATTCTTCTCTGTCAGATTGTATACGAAACCGACAAGGGCTTCGGCGATGACCTGCTTCCCCGTGGGAATTTTCTTAAGGCCGCTTCCCAGCCATATACCGAGTAACGCCAGAAGAACCGCCGCGATGATTCCCCAGAGAGCGCTCTCGGAAATCTCTATTGTGACATTTCCGAAATTGATTCCAAGGATAAGTCTCGCGCCCAGTTTGTCAACATCGATCATAAAATGCTCTTTTCACTGTCAGAATATATCAAAACGTATGGACGGAACAGAACATCCCGTAACGCAGATATTATACTGGATATCAGAATGATTTACACCACACAAAATAAATATTCATTATTTGTTTATTGCGGCTAAACCGTGACAGGGTCGGCTTCTGAAAAACGCGGCCGAAACCGTTGTCATGCCGTCCGCGAAGGCCTGATACGGAATCCAGCGCCGACCCTTCGGTTTACAGGGCGCAGGACGCCGTTAAGCTCCGGGTCGCAATATGTCACGACACTCCGGCCCCCCGGGACGCGCGCTTTGCCTCACGGTCAAGTTCCGCGTTTTTTTCAACCACGCGAATCTTCTCCTCATACTTTCTTGCTTTTTCTCTGTCGCCCGCGGATTCATAAATCTCCGTGAGTCTCTTCATTATTTCCGCATTACTCGGGGAAAAAGAAAGGGCTTTGAGGTAACATGCCTCCGCTTTCTCCTGATCCCCGAGCGACTGGCAGGCAATGCCGATATGGTACCAGAGCGGCCACCATTTATTGAAACGCTCATCCCGGATATAAGGCGCGAGCACCGCGATACCCGCTTCATACCTTCCGCATGAAACATGATTGCAGCCTTCTTCTATCCTGCAGGGATCCCTCAGATTATCCTCCATCTTCGTGACCTCGGCCCTGAGTTCGGCGTCTTCTGTTTTTTCCGCGCACGCGTGAAAAGAAAGAGAGGCTTTTTTATACAAACCCATGTTGAGGTAGGCATAGCCGAGGTAATACCAGCCGCGTTCGAGATCCGGCGCGATGCCGGTAAGGCGTTCGAAAGCTCTGAGTGACTCCGCCTTGAACCTTCCGACATACTCCTCGTCCCCGCCTTTTTCATAAGCGTCGTGAAGCGCCCGTGCGTATAAAAATTCAGCGTCGGTGTTCGAGGGTTCCAGCACGAGCGCCGCCCGGAAAAACACGCAGGCCTTCTCAAAATCTTTTTTCTCCGCCGTCTCCGCGCCCTCGCTCAACAGTGCCCTGACGAAATCCTCCGAGAAAAAATGCCGGATATACCTGATATAACTGTCTTTATAACGGAATTCCGGGTCGCAGCCCAGAACAAACGCCATATTCCTCGCGATCGTGATGCTTGAGACCTCACCCTTTGCCAGATCTCCGGCCTTTAAAGGAATGGGTACCCCTTTCATGAAGCCGATGATATCCGTGCGTCTCAGATAGTCCTCCGATAGATCGTCGAATAAATAATCTTTGAGTCTCGCCGTGAAATATTCGCGTACACCGTCTCTTTCAAAACCCATAACCGCCTCCGCAGCGCCCGGTTCACAACCTCCGGAAATATTCGCTTCTCCTCATGGACTTGTCGCGGATCCCCGCCTCGAGCATCTTCAGCATTTTCTCCTTATCCTCGGGCAGGTTACCGGCAAGAGGGACATAATTAGACGCGTGGTTCGACCTGAACACGCAGGTTTTTGACGGATTAGCGTGCTGAAGCAGAAGATATTCCTCTCTCAGAATCTCATCAGGCGTAAGAAGGGTCATTCTGCCGTCATTTATATCATTGAGCATCGGAGCTCCGGGCTCGAGCACGAGCGTCAGAAGCGCGGCGTAAGAAGCGTTCATTTCCGAAATCATGGTTCCCGACTGAACGGCGTGCTCTTCCCAGCCCTCTTTACCCGCGATACCGGAAATGAATGTGACGGATGCCTTTATGCCGGAACGCTCTATTTTCTGAACGGCCTCGATTATCATTTCCCTCGTCGCGCCTTTATTGATGTCCTTCAGAACCTTGTCGCTTCCGGATTCCGCGCCGATATAAATGATCCTGATACCGTGCTCTCTCAACTGCGCGAGCTCTTCATCGGTCTTATGGAGGACATCTATGGCGTTTCCGTAAATGTTCACCTGTTTCGTTTCCGGGAAAAGCTCTTCTATTTTATTGAGAATCACCATCAGCTTATTGTTGGAAAGACACAGAGCGTCCCCGTCGCAAAGGAACATGCGCTCTATTCTCCTGTAGTGACGCCTCGCGTCCTCAAGATCTTCTATGACTTCACCGACCGGCCTCACCCGGAAACGTTTCGCCTTGAACATCGTGCAGAACGTGCATGTATTATGTGAACAGCCGATCGTTACCTGAACCAGAAGACTGTACGCCTCGCTCGGCGGTCTGTAAATATCTCCTTCGTAACGCATAATTTCCTCCGTTCTCCGGTTACTGTTCAGAGGGTAAGTGAACATAGGCAGCTATCGGCGGCGGCATAACAC
>CAZTIY010000048.1:0-9994 GCA_964613765.1 uncultured Eubacterium sp. | reverse complement strand
AGGAAGCGCACGGCGCATGAGGGGGCTGGAATTTATATCTTTTGCAAGCGGGAGTTCCGGGAACTGCTATATGGTGAGAACCGATGACACGTCTGTAATAGTCGACGCGGGAATCGCCGGACGGCGGATTCTTTCGTGCGCGGCGGATTCCGGAAGACCGGCTGAAGAGGCGGACGCGATCCTCATAACACATGAACATTATGACCATATCAAAAGCATCCGCATGATGGGAAGCTGCTGCAGATATGCGACCGTTTTCGGCACCGGTCCTACTCTGAACGCGGTTAAGGATCTGCTGCCCGCGGGACGTGTCAGACCCGTAGAAAGGCGGGAAGTGTTCAGCGTCGGCGATATCAGGATTACATCGTTCCCGACTTCTCACGACGCGGCGGACCCTGTGGGATATACATTCGAAAGCGGAGGGAAAAAACTGAGTCTGCTGACAGACACCGGTTATGTTAGCGATGAGATGTTCGGGTGCATCCGGGATTCAGACGCGTTGATACTGGAATCGAATCACGAGGTAAATGTACTTAAGGCCGGTCCGTACCCGTATGCGCTGAAGCGGAGAATACTGGGAAATCAGGGTCATCTTTCCAACGAGACAGCTGGGAATGTCCTTACGGCGTTCCTGAACTACAGAAAAGGGCGTAAAATGCCGACGGTACTTCTCGCGCATTTGTCACAGCAGAACAACTCTCCCGCGCAGGCGCTCCTGACGGTGAAAAATGTCCTGTTCGAGAATAACTATTACGACGACATGGATCTGACTCTGTCCGTGGCGTCACGGTCGGAACCGTCGGAAGTGTTCAGAATAGAATAGCGGCGTATGAGTAGTACGTTTATTAACAGGAAATATGATGTGCATGCCGGAACTGCATTTTTATTCGACAGGCCCGATATGTAGTGTTTAACTTACCTGAGCATGCGTATATATACTGCCTCTGAACCCGCAAACGAACTTTTGCACACACATGAAAATATGAATATCACAGTTATCTGTATCGGAAAATTGAAAGAAGAATACTGGCGGAACGCTTCAGATGAGTATATGAAGCGTCTCAGCGGGTACTGCTCCCCGAGGATAGTCGAATTAAAAGAATCACGGCTCCCGCAGAATGCCGGATCTGCCGACGAGGAACATGTTAAGGAAGCGGAAGGTCAGGAAATACTTTCTAAAATCTCTCCCGACAGGTATGTCATCACGCTCGAAATTCGCGGGGAGAAGACATCTTCAGAACAGTTTGCCGCTAAGCTCCGGAATTTAGCGCTCGGGGGAGTGAGCGATATTGTATTTGTTATAGGCGGAAGCCTCGGACTTTCAGAAGCCGTAAGCAGGCGGGCCGACATGAAACTTTCTTTTTCGGATATGACATTTCCGCACCAGATGATGAGAGTGATACTACTTGAACAGATCTACCGGGCGTTCAAAATCATCCGCGGCGAGCCCTACCATAAATAACGGCATTAAAGGCTGCCAGGAAAAGTCAAACCCGGCGCTATTCCGGCCTGCTTTTAAGGACATTTTCCGCAAGAGCGTTAACCTGCTCGTTGTCAGCATCAGAGAAAGCAAGCAATAACGCTTTTTCGGGTATTCATTGAAAAATGAGTTGATTGCGGTTCCGAACGGATAAGTTGTAACTTCAGCATTTGACGTTGCCGTATCATCTTTAACGGGACAGTCCGCTATTATATTTGCGCCCAGAGAAGCATATTGTCACGGAACAGGACATTCAATTTTCCGCTGTCCTTCAGCCACGAAAGGTACGAGCGCACCGTGCTCCCGATCAGGACGTACTGCTCAAAATTCATTTCAAGGCTGTAAAGGGTGAACAATCTTTGAAGAATCGATTCGAATGAGAGAGGTTCCCGACAGATTTCGACGATATTCGACGCGACTTCCAGGATTTTATCAATGTTATACTGCGCGAGTTCAGCGATGTCTTCCGTCACGTCAGCGTGAGCGGGGATAAATATTTTCGCTTTCATCTCCTTCACAGCTTCAAGAGTTTTCAGTGACGCGCCCGGGTCATACATGAAAGCTATCCCGTATTTTTCGAGCGTTTCGCGGCTCGACAGACAATCGGCGAGGAAAACGGCATCATCAGGCGTCCTGAATCCTGTCATATCGAAACAATGTCCCGGAAGGCTGATGATTTCGAATCCCTCCGGAACGTTTTCCTTTGTAAGGTACTCCGCATCACTCTCTTTTGCCATCAGGAACTTATGCCGAAGATCCGCGCAGGGATAACCGCCGTACAGGATCGCCGGTTCCAGAATCGTATGCCTCGTTATGTCGCGGTCGATGCCCGGCGCGTAGATTTTGCAGCCGGTCTGCCCCTGCAGATATTTATTCCCTCCGGTGTGGTCCGCATGGGAATGCGTGTTATAAACGGCTCTCAGCGTCCAGCCGTTAGCTGTCATGATCTGTTTGACCTTGCGGCCGGCGTCTTTATCATTCCCGCTGTCTATCAGGCAGACCTCATTGTCTCCGGTCTTAACGAGGCCTATCTTCGCGGGGCTTTCTATATAATAGGTGATTTCCGACAATTTAATAAGTTCGTACATTGTGCTCCCCCGTTCATTTGTCCGCTGCCTGTACTTGTGTTTTCTGCAACCGCTTTTGTATCGCGGATTGCCGGGAATCATCATCCGCAATCCGAAGTTTCCGCGACCGTTTCTTGTTTCGTGGATTCACGGCGAGAGATATCCTCGATCCGTATTATCGAAAGGCTTTTTATCCGGCGGTTCCGGAACCATTATCGTAATCCGTATATTCCGCGATCGTTTCTTGTTTCGTGGATTCACGGCGAGAAATATCCTCGATCCGTATTATCGAAAAGCCTTTCGCCCGGCGGTTCAAGAACCATTATCGTAATCCGTATATTCCGCGATCGATTTCCGCATCGCGATTCCGGGTAATCATTATACACGAACCGTATATTCCGCGGCGTTTTCTGCACCGGGATTCAAAAAAATCATTTTATGTCCGCGGGCAAAACTGCGAATTTTTTCGCAGCGTCGATATACCGCGCAAGCACGCCGATATTGGCGTAATAATAGTGGAATTTATCCTCATGACGGATTTCGACGAGTCCCGACTTAACAAGTATTTTCATGTGCTGTGAGATCGTGGACTGCGCGTAACCGAATGTTTCGGTCAGATCTTTCGTGCATACGTTCTCCATACGCCTGTTTTTCTGCATAATAAAGCGGAAAAGCTGGAGCCGTACAGGGTGGGCCATGGCATCGGAAATCGTCGCTATGAGATCATAATCTATGTTTGAATCATCGTCAAAATATTTATCACGTCTTATTCTCATTGCGTTCAGTGTCCCTTTCTGAAGAACCGGACTTTATGACGTAACGGTTAAAGTAAAACTTCAAATGAAATCCGGAGCGTCGAATTTCAGCAAATAACGACCGCGGGCAACTGCCGCTTGCTGTCTCCTGTTATTTGCAGCCCCGGGGCGAACAGGTTACATTGAAAACAAAGCGTCGAATTTCAACGCACCCCGGTGCTGCTGCGCGAGCGGTTTGTTTCCGTGGTTATATTAAAAATATAACGTCGAATTTCAGCGAACCTCGCCGGTTTATACCGCTTTCAGTCCCGAAGCGTCAAGCGCTTCTGATTTTCCGAGACATTCATACAGCATATTTGCGATCATCCGGGTTCCGCCCGTCTCTTCCGCCTCTATATTGAGAGGCATTATGGGATCGTGAAGCGACTTTCTGAGGAGAAACCAGCCGTTCAGGTCACCGGAAAAAGAAACTCTTACACCCTCATAGTTAGGTTCGACGATTGCAATTTCGACGGTTTTCTGCGGACTTTCGACGGATCCGGGTTTTTCTTTGATATATGCGGGCGGATTTCCGACAGACGCAGGGACATTCCCGACGTAACCGGACGAATGTTCTGCTGACTCGGGCGTGTCCGCAGTTGACATAATATCATGTGAAGGTGCCTGTTCAGCATCACTTTTTCGCGCGGAATTTATCAGGAAATCACGGCAGGAATCGCCGTTCTCCCTGATCCACTTTTCAACTGTGTGCAGAATCTCATCACCGGCGGCCCTGAAATCTTTCGAGAGGATCGGCATACGGATTTCGACGCTTTCCGCAGGCTCCGCGAGACCGCAGGTAACCGATGAGATTCCTTTTCCTTCTTTATGGAGAAGTGCGGTCTTAATGACGATTTTCGTCGCGAGGAACGCTCCGTCGTCCAGGAAATAATTTTCTTTATAAGCGGCGTGGCCGGATGTTTCTATGGCAAGTTGGCAGTCAGTCCCGCAGGCATTCAATTCGAGACCCTTGTTGATGACATTTCTGTAGCCGCGTTTATAGCGAAGATGCTTTACGCAGAGGTCTTTTTCAAGAAAGTCCGTGAGTTCGTTCGACGTTATACTGTCCGTCACGATTGTTGTTCCCGGATGATCTTCCGCAATGAGCGCCGCCGCGAGCGCTACTATGCCGTTTCTGTTTATTTCCCGTCCGTTTTCGTCAACGGCGGATGATCTGTCTACATCGGTGTCGAATATCAGACCGAGATCCGCTCCGGTTTCCTTAACCCTGCGGGTGATTGAATCCATGGCCGCCTTGTTTTCCGGGTTCGGGGCGTGATTGGGAAAGTGTCCGTCAGGCGTCAGAAACTGACCTGATGAAACGTCCGCGCCCAGAGGTGCAAGAACGTCACCCGCATAGAACCCGCCCGAACCGTTCCCCGCGTCTACGCAGATTCTGAGTCCGGCAAGCGGTTTCTCTCTGTTCAGTCCGCCACTGGCGCAGGCATCCGCAATGAGTGTCCTGAGATGCTTCGCGTAGACAGTCATGAGCGGTATCTTTTCCGCTGAGGATACGGATTCCGGCGAAATTCGACGATTTTCGTCGGCTGTATCTTTCATGCAATCAGAGTTCGGCGAAATCCGGCGTTTACTGTCTCCGGCTCCCGGTTCAAGGACGGATTCCGGCGAAATTCGACGATTTTCGTCGGCCGTATCTTTCATGCAATCAAAGTTCGACGAAATCCGGCGTTTACTGTCTCCGGCTTCCGGTTTAAGGACAAAATTCGGCGAAATTCGACGGTTTTCGTCGACCGTGCTTGTATTAACGTTTGTTTTTCCCCGTGTCTGAAGGTTTTCGGCCTGTTTGGTGATGTTTTCAGCCGGTTCAGAGATGTTTCCGGTATTCCGCGGGTCTCTTGTGCATTCTGCCGTTACGGATGACTTCAGGACATCCCGCGGCGATTCTATATTCTCCGCAGTTTCTATGATCGCGCTTATGTCTTCTTTGTCGAGGCCTCCGGACGCGCTGAAGAATTTCAGCCCGTTCTTGTTAAACGGCAGATGGCTCGCCGTTACCATGACGGAGCCGTCAGCGCGAAATTCCGGGAAAACCGTCGCCATGAACATGGCCGGGGTTGAAGCAAGTCCGCAGTCGAGTACACGGATTCCCAGAGACCGGGCTGTTTCCGCCGCAGCACCGGCAAGGGCATCTCCGCTCAATCTCGGATCACGGCCGACAGCGAGAGTGAGGCTCTCAAAAGGTTTTCCGGTCTTTTTCGACAGCCGGACGGCGAAGCCCGCTGTCAGCATCTTCACCGCTTCGGGCGTCAGGTTCACCTCCTCGCCCGGAACACCGGGAAGGGCCGTTCCCCTGATGTCGCTTCCGTTCTGGAGTTCTTTATAGTTTGACATTATCACGCCTCTCATATTCATTTCGCCGTTTTCGCAGGCTGCCTCCGGATAAGCGGACTCTTCAATAAAACGTCCCGGAAACTGAAGTAACAGCCGCCTGATTCATGTCTGTACCACTCTGTACCACAATGAAAAGGATACAATAACGTAACCGTGAAATCAACGCACATTTAATCTCAGCGGGTTGAATTCCCCGCCGCTTGCGGCGCAGCACTTACGTGGTATGGTATATACCACGTAAGGTGGCTAAAGCTATGGCAGACAGTCAATACATTCATGCTTTACACAATGTGGCTGGCGTCGGAAAGAATCGCGGCGAAAAGCAATCAGCGATTATGTAAAGAATCAGGGTAAACAAGATGAATATGAACAACTGATGATGAAGCTTTAGCCACGTGGGTCAATACCCCGCTGCGCTGAAAGCGCAGGCGACTGTCCGGTGGACAGTTGATGGCTTGCCACGGGGTATTTTATTGGTCGATAATGCACTTGTGAATGTCAACTGAAGTGGTAAACTAATACCGGGCACAGGGGTGTAAAAACTGAACATGTTGATGTAATGATGTCAGAGTCAAAAAACCCGCTGATAACATTTTTATGTTGTAAGTCGGATGATATTGTTGAAACTCATTCCGGATGAGCCGCAAACGGATTAAGGTTGACATGTCTGCGGTCGTAAAGCAGCAATACGAAAAAAATACAATGAGAATGGAGACAAACGAAGATGAAAACAATTCGGGAAATGCTGAAACCTCGTGAATCCGTCTTTTCCGACTCTGTAAGAGAAGATGTTTTGAATCTTTCAGATTTTGCGGAAGGCCGGATCGATCCGGAGAAATTTTTTGATGAAAATTTCAAAACGCAGGGGATGAGAATGCTCTTTGAGCATGCTTTCAAGCGTTTCCAGGGCAAATCGGATACCGGAGTGATCAAACTGACGCAGGCAATGGGCGGAGGGAAAACCCACTCTATGCTGGCGCTTGCACTGCTGGCAGATGATGAGCAGCTGCGTGTGAAAATACTTGGAAAAGAATACGAGGGCATTGGAGACATTAAAGTTGTCACATTCTCCGGAAGAGAAAACGCGGATTTCGGTATCTGGGGCAGCATTGCCGAACAGTTAAATAAAAAGGAACTGTTTGCCGGATACTATTCTCCGCTGAAAGCTCCGGGTGAGAGTGCATGGATTAACTTGCTGAAAGAGGATAAAATCCTGATCCTGTTGGACGAGCTTCCTCCATATCTGGAAAATGCCCGTTCCATCACCGTTGGCAACTCCGATCTCTCGAAAGTTACGATAGCCGCACTGGCGAATCTGTTCAGCGCGTTGGGAAAAGAGCAGCTTTGTAATGTCTGTCTCGTATTTTCCGATCTGAAAGCCGCTTATGAATCCGGCAGCGAATTATTACAATCCACTTTTCGGGAACTGGAGCAGGAGGCCAGCCGGATTGCCATTGAAATCGCGCCGGTCGCCTTAAACAGCGATGAGGTGTATTCGATTCTCCGCAAACGTCTGTTTGAGGATTGTGACAAAAGCAGTCCTTATCTGATGGAAAAGAATGAAATCGCCATCGCTTATAAGGATGCGGTGACAAGCGCCAAACGACTCGGGTTTACGAATTATTCCGGAGAGGCGGTTTATCAGGGAATCATCGATTCCTACCCTTTCCACCCCTCTATAAAGGAACTTTATGCCCGATTTAAGGAGAACCAGAATTTCCAGCAGACCCGAGGCCTTATTAAACTGATGCGGCAGATTGTGCGGGAAATCTATACCAGCGGGAAGGCGGACAACACCTATCTCATCAATGTGTATGATGTCAATCTGAATCATCCAGGCCTTCTGTCCCTCTTTCGCCAGATCAAGCCCTCTTTGGAGGATGCGATCAGTCACGATGTGGCGCAGAACGGAATTTCCATTGCGGAGACGATTGATCATGAGCGGGACGACGGAAACGACACGGCGCAGCAGATGGCAAAGATGCTGCTGGTGTCCTCTCTGTCTACCGCGACCCATGGAATTTTGGGATTGACGGAGGCAGATGCCCTTGGCTATATTGCCGCTCCGCAGATGGATATCAGCTCGGCGAAAACCGCGCTGGAGGAACTGAAAAATCTCTGCTGGTATATGAAGACCGATAACAGAGGCCGTCTGTATTTCCAGAATACCAAAAACATGGTGGCGGAAATGAACACGCTGGTGGATTCCTATACCAATGAAAATGCCCGGATGGAATTGCGCCGGATTCTGGAAGAGAATTTTAAGCCGAAGATGAAGACCTGCTATGAGCAGCTGTTTGTTCTGCCAGCAGTGGATGAGATTGAACTGGATGAGAAGAAAATCTCCCTGGTGATCTTTGAGCCGTATCCCGGCAATCGCCTCCATCCGGATTTGGCAGAATTTTACAAGAATACTTCCTACAAAAATCGCGTAATGTTTCTCTCCGGTGACCGCAGTGTGATGGAGAAACTGTATACGAACAGCAAGAAGTTAAAAGCAATTCAGTCCATCTTGGAATCCATGAAAAATGAGGGAGTTCCCGCGACCGATCAACAGTATCGCGAGGCGGAAACGCAGGCGGATAAAGCGATTCAGGCGCTTCTCTCTACCATTCGGGAAACTTTTGTCAGGCTCTATTTTCCGACGAAGAAGGGGATTGAATCCTCAGACTTTAAGCTGGAATTTAAGGGAAATAAATTCGATGGAGAAGAACAGATCATTGCAGTCCTTCGCGATGAGATGAAATACGAAAACTTTTCTAAAGAGGATGACTTTCTTGAAAATCTGCGCAAAAAGTGTGAAGCTCGTCTATTTACAACGCAGGATATGCTCTATAGCCAGATTGTCAGCCGCGCCGCGACAGAGACTTCATGGCAGTGGTACCATCCGGATCAGCTCGACAGCCTGAGGAGCGATTGTCTGAAGAAAGATAAGTGGAGGGAGATCGGCGGTTATCTCGTGAAGGGACCGTTTGAAAAAGATCCCACCAGTGTCAATGTTTCACAAGAATCCTACGACGATAAGACTGCCACATTTACCCTGCGCGTCAAAGGGGTAGGCGGACGTGTATATTATGACATCGGCGCTGACCCCACCGCAGCATCCAATGAAGTGGAAGGAAATGTCTTTACAACCAGGGAACCCGCCTTGCGTTTTATCTGTATTGACCCAAGCGGGGAACGCAAAACCGGGCCTGTGGTGGAATTCCTCGGAAAAGTCCCCGTAAAATATGGGCAGCGCCAGTCTCCGCAGGGAATGGTGATGGAGCTTTCCTCAAATCCGTATTTTGAGATTCGCTATACGACAGATGGGAGCGAACCGAAAGAAAATGGAGGCATCTATAACGGTGAGATCGTTCTGCCGAAGAATTGTAAATATGTCCGGACGTCGACTTTTTACAAAGGGCAATTGGTCGACACCAAGGATATTCCGGTGGATACTTCTCATAATCCAGGCGCGGATAAGAAGATTAATCCGGACAAGTCTGTCCGTCTCCGCTGGAATAAGAAACGGACCTTTGACGATACGGAAAGTGCTTATAAAGAAATGGAAGCGCTGGCGCAGATGCCGGACCTGTTCCTGAAAGGCGGCGGGGCCTATATCTATGAAAAGGGCAATGAAGACAATTACATCGAATATATAGCCAATATCCAGTACCGCAGTGATGACTTGATGAGTATCATTGATCTCATTCGAGAGACAAATTTTAAAAATCGAGATTGTGTAGTAACATTTGAATACAAAGAAATGCTTTTTGTAAAAGGAAGCACATTTATCGATTGGGTAAATCGCTCGAAAATGGATTTGGCGAAGATCCGCAGGGAAGGAGAAATCATTCAATGAAAAAGGGGTATGTAGGATTTGGTTTTAATCCCGAGGAATCCGAGAACCATTTCTATGTACTGATCCCGGCTGGAAAAGACGTGGATGACCGAATTTCTGTCTATGAACGATTTCACTGGGAGGCGGACGGACCACAGAAAATCCAGCGAAAAGATATCCTGAAACTGGAGATTTCAAGATATAAATGGTCGAAAGTTGTTGAAACCGTGACGAAGGAATTCAATAGTCGGTTAAAGCAGGACAAAGAGCCGGTTGGGCGGTTTGTGACTGGCGGTGTTCCCTTGAATAAACTCCTTGGAAAGGAACTGATGGTACTCTTGTGGGGCATAGAGAATAACGATCCATCGGGCATCCCGACTGCGCTACGCAATTGGCTCGGCTTGCAGCCGGAGGAGCGCTGGTGGCTTTACACCATTACCAACGCCAGCACTGGCTCGATCAATGACAGCAGACGCGG
>CAZTIY010000047.1:6067-10556 GCA_964613765.1 uncultured Eubacterium sp. | reverse complement strand
ACGATCCGTTCGGGAAGGGCTATTACCGTTACAGTTTCAGGAACCGCTGCGACGAGGAGACAGGGCTCGCTCTTGATGACGGGACATACAAACTGTTTTTCAACACGACAGGGCACAAGGGCGATATATCGCCTGAGCTTAAAGAGCTTCTCCGGTATATGAACAACACCCGTGATTACCCGGTTAGCGAAAGCAGTGACGGTTTTATTCGTAAGATTGATAACGCGGTCAACGCGGCTAAGATGAGGAAGGAATGGAGGGACGTGTTTATGAATCTCAGAATCAAGGAGATGGATGCGGAATACAGAGGTGAACTCAGAGGACAGGCGAGAGGTGAAGCCATTGGCGAAGCCAGAGGGCAGGCAAGAGGTGAAGCCATAGGACAGGCGAGAGGACGACAGGAAGGACTGACCGAGGGAGCAAGAAATAAGGCTATCGAGACAGCAAAGAGGATGCTTGACAGGTCGTTCTCCATTGACGACATTGTTCAGATAAGCGGCCTTTCTGCGGCTGAAGTCGAGGCGCTGAACGCGGAGATTTCAGAATCCTGACTGACGGATTTGACAGAATATTCCTATAGAATCCGCTTCACGCGCCTTCGACAATTCAGATTTTTTACAGATCAATCGTTTGGTAATTAAGAGCTTCGTTTCACGCACCCTCGATATTTCAGACTCCTTACAGGATAACCGGACGCGAATTAAAAGTACCCGTAATAGGTTTTCTGGACCACCGCGTGATACACGAGGTCGATCATCGTATTGAAATCGAAAACCGGAAGACCGGTCGATGCCTGGATGTCACGGGCGTACGGCGGCAGGTCGCTGCACTCGAGCAGAATCGCGCCGATATCGGGATTCGCGTCCGTAAGATCAAGCGCCGTGCGGCAGAGGTCGTCTCTGAGTTTCCCGTTATCCAGCGTCGTGCGGCCGTAGCGGATCGCGGAGAAACTCTCGAGGCTTCCGATATTTTTCACGATGAGCCGGCTCATATCCGAGCCGACTTTTTTAAGAAGGGCATCATCAATATCGTCGCCGCTTGCGGCCAGCACAGCGATCTTTTTCTTATCGGGAAGAGCGGTCTTGATCATCGGGAGCTGGCAAAGACTGGACATGAATACCGGAATATCCACGGCCTCTTTCACAGACCCCTGAAAATGGGCGAAATATCCGCAGGCGCCTATAACAGCCCTGGCGCCCCTCAGCTCAAGCTTCTTCGCGGCGTCGACTATCATCTTTTCAATTGCCGGATCGCCCGCGAACAGCTGCTCGATCTCGAAATGCACATCCTCATACATGACCGGGAACGGGTATGTCGTCGCGTTCGCCACGTTTCCCGGAAGCTTGGGGTATATCAGGTCGACCGCTATGATTCCTATCGCGAATCCTGCCGTAGACCTTCCCGGCGGCTGATGCACACCGTAAAGCTCTTCGCTGTTTTCTATGCGTCCCTGCCACTTCATTAAGAAACTCCTTTCATATATTCATAACTCCCGGCGCGGGCAGGCGGCCTTATTTCTCTGTAAAATTTCCGGTGTTAAGATAATCGAGCAGCTGCTCTTTATCCAGATGGGCGATATCAAGGTCCTCCAGTTTCAGGCCTTCAGTCATAAAATCGCGGCCGACCATGACTGAAGCCAGAACAATCATGCTGTCGATGACCGGAGTCTTAACGCCGAACTTTTCGCCGAGCTCATGGTATACATGGCAGCCGACCGGAATGTCCTCTGTGATGTAACGGTTGTTAATATTGAACGGGCCTGTCTTATACGCGGTCTGATACTGTTCGTCAAAAGGTATGATGCAGTCGTCGCCCATATATTCAGGCCCCAGTATGCTGGTTCTGGAAAGGAAGTTCTTCTTCGGGAAACGCTGAACGTCGACACCGATTTCCTCCGCCAGAGCGACCTCCTCCTGATAAAAGGCGTACTGCACCTCTGCGATTGACGGGCAGTAGGCGTGGCTGTAAATGGAATATGTATATTTATCATGGCCCCCGAAGATCACGCCCCAGTTCTCCATTACGCCGACACCGAGAATCGTTCCCGGACAGTGCAGTACCGGATTGACGTTGCTGAACCCGATATCGAGCACAGTGTTTCCCTTCGTCGGTCCGTCACCCTCCGTTACGGAATCAAAGCATCCGAGATATTTCGAACTCTCAAGGAAGAGATCGGAGTCGGAAGCGGGGAGCGCCGCGCCGCGGAGGGTCAGGGCGCGGTATACGAGCCACATTTCTGAAGTGGGTACCCCGCCCTCCGTCTCTATTCTGGTGCCGTAAGGCGCGCTCGACCAGCCGCCTATAATAACTTTCTTGTCGCAGCCCGTTTCGCGCATTTTCTTCCTGAGTTTAAGAGAACCGTAATTATCCGGGATAATGTGAACAATCATACCGTCCTCAAGCACCGGCACAAGCTTTTCGAAAAACGCGTCATGCGCGACGGACGGAACGGCCACGATCACGAGTTTCGCGTCTTTAACACATTCCGCGACATCGGTGGTTATCATATTAAAATGCGCGGTGCCGGTGCGTTTGAACCCGTACTTGTTTTTCTGAATGCCTCCCAGAGTGATGCCGGTTTTGTCAAGATCCTTCAGTGAAGAGGCCGCGAAAGGTTCCAGATCGCAGATCCTTACATCTTTATTACCGCCAAGGACGCAATCCGCGGCAACGGTTTTGCCGACGGCTCCGCCGCCCAGGACGGCCACAGGTGAATTTTTCAATACTTCTTTCTCAAACATTTTTAACTCCTCATTTTTACGTAACAGTTTTGTATAATGCTTTGTGGCGACGATTTTCGACGTTCCTTAACGATATTTCGACGAATTTCGACACTATTTGCATTTTACCGATCCACGACGAATTCCGACGATAATCGTCGTTTACCATTCTGCGACGAAAATCGTCGCAGCCCTCGATTGCAGATAATCCTTAACGGCGTATCGACGAATTCCGACGATAATCGAGATATTCGTGATTTACCGTTCCGCTACGATTTTCGACGGTATTCGATGGCAGTTCGCATGTCGTGATTTAACGACGAATTTCGACACAATTCGACTACAAGTCGCGCGTACTGTTGAGCGTCGAATTTCGACGCAATGTTTCGTTTTTTACGTTCCTTAATGATATTGCGGCGATTTCAGACACAATTCGACTATAATTCGCGTGTGACCGTTATGCGACGATTTTCGACGCACCTCGTTGCCTTTCGACGCGAATCGCCATTTTTCACCGCCGCGGTCCCGTCCCTTCGCTATTCGTTTTCTATCACTTCGCCGCGGAAAAACACATAGCGCGGTTTTTTCTTCATTACATATATATCCTCGTCGGGGCGTCCTTCAACGACAACGAGTTCTGAATTTTTTCCGGCCTTTATCGTTCCCTTCCGGTCGGCCATGCCGGCGATCTCTGCGCTGTATTTTGTCGCCTGAAGAAGTATATCAGGATAATTGAAGTCATACCAGTCGGTGCGTGAGATGAACTCGAGCCCGGGCCTTCGCGAGAAATTCTCAAGGTCGGCGTCAGAACCGAATCCCATCTTAAGACCCGCGCGGTAAGCCTTATTAACGCATTTCTTCTCGATTTCCTCATAGATATGCGCCTTCTCGGCCGCGCCGCCGCTGAGTTCACTCATATCATCATCCTGGCTTGCGATACTCACCGTCCCCGTCGGTACCATAAAACATTCATTATTGTCTTTCAGCATCTCTATCGCTTCATCGTCGATGAAACAGCAGTGCTCTACGGTCCGAAGGCCGCATCTTATCGCGAGTTTGATGCCGTCCGCTCCGTGCGCGTGCCCCATAACATAAGTGTCCTTCATACGTGCGACCTCGACCAGGGCCCGCAGTTCATCCTCCGCCACGATTGTCTGGCCCGGATTTCCGTTCTCGTTGAGAAAAGCGCCGGTCACCATCACTTTGATTATATCATTTCCCGCCTCTAACTGCTTTCGGGCGGCCTTGCGGAATTCAGAAGGACCGTCCGCGACCTCATACATAATAGTGTACTCGTCGTTTCCGGTTTCGGTCGGAGTTATAGCGCGGCCCGCGGCAATCACGTCCGGCACATTGATGATGCCTTTCGCCCGGGCTTTCATCAGACCGTGCGCGGCATTGTACGGGCATCCCGCATCGCGGATGGTCGTGTAACCCTGCCGGAGATATTCGCGGCTGAACCGATATACGTCAAATGCGGTCTCAATCGGTTCCTTTTTATCTATGACAGACAGATTGAGTTCAGTGAGGTAAAGGTGCGCGTGAAGGTCGAAAAAACCCGGAAGAAGTGTGCACCCCGCGGCATCTATCACATTGTCCGGGACATCAGTGATTTCTCCCGGCTCCCTGATATCAAGGATTTTTTCTTCATCAAAAAGCACATCCGCTGACGTTCCGCCGAATCCCTCGGTGAGTTCCGGGATGAGCCTGCAGTTTTTCAGTAAAATCATCAGTATGACCTCACATATAAGTCATTTAATCCGGGCGGG
>CAZTIY010000047.1:0-5967 GCA_964613765.1 uncultured Eubacterium sp. | reverse complement strand
ATCGGATTCCGACCGGATTTCGTCAGTACCCGATCCGGACAGCCACAATCAGGAAAACAAACGCAAGTAAGATCCAGATTATCCAGAGCGGAATGAAGAACTTCAGCCATTTGCGGTACGGCACATGGCAGATGGCGAGAGCCGCCATCATATCGCCGGCCGTAGGCGTGATCAGGTTCGTGAACGCGTCTCCCATCTGGAAAGCAAGGACCGCCGTCTGCCTCGACACACCGACTATATCGCTGAGCGGCGCCATGAACGGCATTGTGACCGCGGCCTGGCCGGAACCCGACGGAATCACGCAGTTCAGAAGATCCTGAACAACGAACATACCGCAGGCGCAGACCGTCGCGCTCATTCCCTTAAGCACGTTCCCCGTGTAGTAAATGATTGTGTCAAGGATGCCTGCATCCTGCATGATAGAGCTTATCGACATGCACATGCCGATAAGGAAACCGACCCAGACAAGATCCGACGCGCCCTTCAGGAAAATATCAATAAAATCATTCGGATGCATCTTCTGGACGATCGCGACAAGAAGCGCCGTAATAAGGAAAACGGCCGACATCTCGTCCATATAGAAGTGGAATTTTACGACCGCGACAGACACGACGACAAAAGATGAAAGGAAAATGACGATCGTGAGTTTCTGCCTGACAGACATTTTTTCGATATTGTTGACGTCAATGGCTTCCGTATTGGCCATATCGATCTCTTTCATGTCGTTCTTCTCAGGATGTTTTTTAATCCTGTACGCGTAGATCATGATGAAGACCGATGCCACCGTGCACAGAATCAGGCAGATCACGAGGCGGTAGGTCAGGCCGGAAAACATCGGCACCTCCGCTATAGTCTGCGCCACGCCGACAGTGAACGCGTTAGTGGTCGCGCCTGCGTAGCCCGCGCCGGCGCCGCAGAACACCGAGGCCACAGCCGTGATGGAATTGTACCCCGCGCTGACGAAAACCACATAGAACAGCGGAAGAAGGGCCAGATATTCCTCCCATGATCCGGCTGTTGATGAGATGAGTCCGCAGACGAAAACGCAGATCGGGATAAGCAGGATTTCTTTTCCGCCCAGAACCCTGACCATGTTGGCCAGAGCCTGCTTCAGCGCGCCTGTCGATTCCACCACCTGGAACAGACCGCCGATGATGAGCAGGAAAAATATGATCGGCGCCGCCGCCTGCATTCCTACTGTCAGCGATTTGAAAAATGTCAGGAAACCGACCGGCTTTCCGTCGATAAAATGAAATGATTCCACGTTCAGGGTATCGTACCCCGTCTTTTCATTCGGCACACGGTCAAAAGAACCCGCGGGTATGATGTACGTCAGTACCGCGACGATGACCAGAATGATCGCGATAATGAGAATCGGGTTCATCGGCTCCTTCTCCCGGAGCCTCGTGTCGTCCTTAGCCTTTGCCATATTACTAATCCCCCCTTTTTTGTGAACACAGGGCATGTACACGAAACAGGAACTCACAGACCGCCTGCGCGAAATCCGATTATCTCAGGCCGGGAATTGCTTCCGGGACGCGGACCTCTTATCGCCGGCCGGGACTTGCTTTCCGGGCCGTGAGCTTCGTCGCCTTCCTGCTCCGTTTTCCCGTGTGACTGTTATGCATTATTTTAACACCTGATGTAATGTGATAAAGCATAAAAGCGCAAAAAATACAAAAACTTACCGAAAATTCCGCAAGGCCATATATCGGCGTCAGTTCCGCAGGAGCCGCTCTGCGTACACTGTGAACCGCGCGAATACCTGACAGATCATGTAAATCCGTCCGACACCGTAAACCGCGCGAATGCCCTGACAGATCACATGAATCCGTCCGTACACCATAAACCGCGCGAATACCATGACAGAACGCGTAAATCCATCCGAAAGCGTGAACCGCGCGGATACATTGAATAAATCGTACGATTTTTCTATAATGATGACAGAGTTCTGATAACGGCGTGGGTACCATTATATCAGACACCGTAATCAGAAGCAGGATCTCTGCATGGTTCTGACACCGGCGGGATCAGCGTTTCAGGGATGCTTTCGATACAGACTTGTACGGCCGGCTGCAGGGAGCGGTACCATGCCTAAGAAAAGAAAACTGACAGGTAATGATTATAAGATTGAAGAACAGTTTACAGACCGCAAGGATGAGACTTCTCTATTCAAGAGTAAAATGTCCGATACATCCTCCGATTATAATATTTTGATGTTTTACGGCGTGGGAGGCATCGGAAAATCCAGACTGCGTAAAGAAATATCACGTATTCATGCCGGGTACTATTCTGACAGTTCAATTCAGTTTGAACTCAATCTTGAGCCGCCGGAAAACAGAAATGCGGGAGACGGCATTCTGAACCTGGTCGACAGCTGCAGAGCGAAATCAAAGACCTGACGGTAGATAAAGAAATCAGGGAGGCTCTCGAAAGATTTGATGACATGTCCCTTGGCGAGATTGAAGAGGATCTTCCGCTGTTTTTCGCGTATGATTTGCAGAAATATGTGGAAAAGCACCCGGGATCACACATTCTCATGATTATTGACACTTTTGAAGCCCTGAATGTTAATGAGAATGAAATAGTGAACCGTAACAGAAACGAACGGTGGATTCAGAATATCATTGAACAGTTCAGCTCTGATGATTTCCCGGGCTGTCTGTTCACAATATTCGGGAGAGAGAAACTTGCCCGGGATGACGACTGGATGCAGTATGTCACTCAAAAGGAACTCAAAAATTTCGACCGGATATACGCGAAAGAATATCTTTCCGCGGCAGGGGTAAGTGAACCCGAAATAGTCGAAAAGATAGTAAACAGCAGCAAAGGATACCCGTTCTATCTGTATCTGTCACTGCGGACTTATATCGATAAAAAGAATAGAAAGGAAGAAATTTCCGCGGCTGATTTCGGGAATAATTATCCGCAGATAATCGAGAGGTTTTTTTACAATCTGTCTTTGGAGGACATGCAGATCCTCCGTCTTATGTGCATACCGAATTTTTATACCAGAGAAATTTTCTCACTTCTCCTTGGTGAATTCGGAATCAAATTCCCGATGACATTATTCCGGCAGTTCAATTCGTATTCATTTATAACGGAGGACGACGATAAATTTTATGTACACCTTGTTATGAGGGAGAGTCTGTTGGATGAGAAATACACGGATGCCGACACAATGTATCGTGTGAATAAAATCCTTCTCTCATATTACACTGAGAAATATGAGAGTTCGGGAGATAAAAACGATTTCGCGGAAAAGGCGTATCATGCGTGTCAGGTTTATAATTCAAATGAATTTAATGCCTGGCTTGAAGACGGGAATATCGGGATACTGAAGAATCTGCAGAGATCCGGAGAGCAGGCGGTTGTTCTGAGGATCATCAACACAATAAAAGAATCTTATGAAGTATCGCGGCTTGACAGAAGACTGATAAATATTTACATCGATATAGTACACCTCGGCGGGGCCTACGAGGCGGCGGTCGCCATGTGCGATAAATACCTGATAAGATATTCAGAGGCGGAAATCTTTACGGACGGCGAACTTCTGATGATGAACATCAGAAAACTGCATCACAGTATGTTTTATAAGCCGGTTCGGCCGCTGATAAATGAATGTCTGGAAATCATCCGGAAAACGGACAAGGACAGATTTCCGGATCAATACGCGGAGGCTCTCTTCCTCGCCGGAGGCAACCTCGGAATCCTGTCGGGTGATTTCAAATTCGCGAAGGAATGGCTTGATAAATCCATGGAATTCGCGCGCGACAGAGGTCTTCATGATTATGTCAGCAGGACAGTAAGGAAAACGGCCGATTTATATAATATCGATAACAGAACGGAGGAAGCCCTGTCTCTGATAAACAGCTATGTTTCGTTAGAGACTGATGTGACCGCTGTTTCTGCGTCCCGATATGATGTTTATCTGATGGCGGCCCTCGGGGAAACTTACAGGAGACTCGGAAAATTCAGAGAGGCAGGCTACTGCTACGAGCAGGTACGGCAGGCGGCCGAGAAGAAAAACATCCCCGGCTGGCGTCCACACGCGCTTCTCGGGAAAGCGTTGATATCTCTGCACGGCAAAGATTATCAGGAGGCGGAACGGTTGCTTAATGAGGCTCTGGATGCGTATGACGAGAAGAACCAGAGCCGGGGCATGATAAATACAAAAACCGTTATGCTTGCTTATCAGAAATATTTTCCGTCAGACTTCGGCGTAAGCCCGGCGGAGCTTCTTGAACAGGCGGAGAAAATGCAGTACGGGTATAACGCATCGGTAATCAGGCGGATAACGGCAGGCGAGGACGTCCGGGACTTTTACCTGTTCTTCCTGTAATTCTGTGATTGCGTATGTAATCGGGTAATTATAATGTTGTAATTTTCTGATTTTGCAGTATTGCGGGGATCCGTCACGCGGGAGGGAATAACTTATGGAAAAAGGTTTTATTAAAATTTCAGAATCTGAGATCAGAAGTTCTCTTAAGGATACCACCAGACAATATTTCGCGGGTGATTTACAGAAGCCCCAGAACCTTGTTTTTCTAAGAAGAGATGATATAGAGATCGGCATTACCGATTATAAGGATTATAACGAGGAACAGCCGCATTTTCACACCGTTGTGACAGAGTTTCAATATATGATAGACGGATGGACAAAATATAAGGATCTTGATACCGGGGAAGTGTTTGAATTTAAAAAAGGCGACTTCTATGCGATACGTACGGGAACGAAGTACGCGCAGAAATCTAAAAAGGGAACAAAAATACTGTTTATCAAAGTTCCTTCATCAAATGATAAAAAGACGGTGGAAACCGACGAGAGTACTGACTCCTGGTATAAAGAGGGCATGAAAACCGTAAGAAAAGACTATTCGCACGAAGAGAATATGCCTGAAGCGAACTCGGTTCGCCCGGCGGCGACTGTCGCCGTGATTAAAGAAAATAAAATACTCATGCTTAAGAGAAAGGACAGCGGAAAGTGGACCATGCCGGGCGGGACGATGGAGTTGTCCGAAAGTCTTACTGACTGCGCGGTCCGGGAGGTTAAGGAGGAAACCGGTCTTGACGTTAAGATATGTGACGTTATCGGCGCTTACACAGATCCGGACGTGAGAATCGAGTATTCCGACGGGGAGGTCCGCCGTGAGTTTTCTGTTGTCTATTACGGGGAGGTCACTGGTGACTGCTCTGTCCGGCTCGATGATGAATCCGGCGAGTATCAGTGGGCGGAAGCGGAAACGGTTGATTCGCTTCCGATGGCCGGCTCGCAGATGATAAGAATTAAAGATGTTCTCGAATATTTAAAAAACCGTGTTAAGAGTCAGGAGAGGGGATAATATGGATGTCACAACGGGAAGATTGAAACACGCTTTTCGTGTCGCGGAGAAAATGAAGCAGGCGGTTGAGAACAATCCCGGCATATGTAAAGCGACCGGGGATGAGATGTTCCTTCTCGGTTATCTGCATGACGTCGGTTACAGCTTTGTCGACAGGCAGGAGGACCACGGACGCGCCGCGGGGGAATTATTAAAACTGCAGGGGTATAAATTCTGGAAGGAAGTTTATTTCCACGGTACGCCCGGCTGCGAATACAGTTCCGATGAGATGGATTTATTAAACTGGGCGGATATGACGGTGGATCAGTCAGGTAGAGATGTTACGACAGAATACCGCCTGTCCGATATCGGAAGACGATACGGGACAGATTCCGTACAGTTCCGTCAGGCTGTCAGGCTGAGTGAAGAAATAAAAAAACGGTTCGCCGGAGTCTGACACCGCGCCCCGGACTTTACCGCTACCGGCGTAAATTATGATATAAAGGAACTGATAAATGAATCCGAGATTCTGTATCAGAATTGAGAAACAAGCAGATTGTCTAATCGCTGACTGGACAATCGCCGGAGGAGAGTATGGCCGTTAAAAAACTGATAGAGGCAGCGCTGCCTCTGGATAAAATAAACG
>CAZTIY010000046.1:2554-11031 GCA_964613765.1 uncultured Eubacterium sp. | reverse complement strand
CATCGCGTCCGGTTTCGATTCCTGCGCCGCGCGCCCGAGAGTACACCGCGTCCGGCAGCGTGTTCTGCGCTCTTTGCCGCGCCGCCTGAGTGCATCGCGTCCGGTTTCGATTCCTGCGCACCGCGCACCCGAGTGCCCGCGCCCGGCAGCGTGTTCTGTGCTCTTTGCTGCGTGCCCGAGAGTACGACGTGCCCGACAGCGTGTTCAGTGCTCTTCGCCGCGCGCCTGAGCGCATCGCACCCGGTTTCGATTCCTGTGGCCGCGCGCCCGTGTGCCCAGCGCGTCCGACAGCGTGATCTGCGCTCCTCGCCGCGCCCGACAGCGAGTTCTGTGCTCTTCACTTCGCACCTGACTGCTTCGCGCCGGATTCATGTAGTGCGTTTCGGTTTCATCACGCTGTACTTCCGCGCGGACGTTAAATCGGATCCGCTGAAGTGCATATAGTATAGTATTGCGGGGTATTCTTTTAATTTTTAATAATATTGAGCCGGGTCGCGGCGTGTACTGCGGCACAGCCGGGAGGAGGTTCCCGTGGCAATTAAAGATAATATGACGATGCTCACGGATTTTTATGAGATAACCATGGCGAACGGCTATCTCGAGGCCGGTATGGAAGACACAATCGCTTACTTCGATGTATTTTTCCGCCAGATACCCGATCACGGCGGCTACGCTATCATGGCGGGCCTCGAGCAGGTGATCGATTATATGGAGAATCTGACATTCACTGAAGAGGATATCGAATATCTCAGGGGACGGAACTGCTTCAGCGAGAAATTTCTCGATTATCTTAGGAATTTCAAATTTTGCTGCGATGTCTGGGCCATACCCGAGGGTGTTCCCATTTTCCCGCATGAACCGGTGATGACTGTACGAGGACCCGTGATTCAGGCACAGTTCGTGGAAACATATATTCTTCTTATCCTGAACCATGAGAGCCTGATCGCGACAAAGGCGAGCCGCATTGTCCGTTCCGCGCAGGGCCGGGCCGTAATGGAGTTCGGATCGAGAAGGGCGCACGGGGCGTCGGCGGCGATCTACGGCGCGCGAGCGGCTTTTATAGGTGGCTGTGTCGGCACGGCGTGCACGATAGCTGACAGAGGGTTCGGCATCCCGGCACTCGGAACGATGGCCCACAGCTGGGTGCAGATGTTTCCGTCGGAATACGACGCCTTCACCGCGTACGCGAAGATGTATCCCGACAATTGTGTGCTTCTGGTCGATACATACAACGTGATAAAATCGGGAATACCGAACGCGATCCGCGTTTTCAGGGAACAAAAGCCGAAGTCCATGGGAATCAGAATAGACTCGGGAGACATAGCGTATCTCACGAAACGCGCCAGGAAAATGCTGGACGATGCCGGTCTCAATGAGTGTAAAATCACGATTTCCAATTCACTTGATGAATATCTCATAAGGGATGTCATTCTGGAAGGGGCGAAAATCGATTCTTTCGGAGTGGGGGAGAGGCTGATCACTGCCAGGTCGGAACCTGTTTTCGGCGGGGTGTATAAACTCGCGGCCGTGGAAAAAGACGGCGTGATAACTCCTAAGATCAAAATTTCCGAGAACGTGTCCAAGATTACTAATCCGGGAGTAAAAAAACTGTACCGCCTCTATGATAATGAAAGCGGAAAGGCAATCGCCGACCTCATCACGCTGGCCGATGAGCCGGTCCCGGCGGGGGACGGCTTCGTGATATTCGACCCGGATGCGGTGTGGAAGAGGAGAACTCTTAAAGATTTCACCGCCAGGGATATCCGTGTCAGGGTCTTCGACCGCGGAAAAAGGGTGTACGACTGTCCGCCGATAGAGGAAGTCAAGGCTTTCTGCGCGGCCCAGATGGAGACGCTCTGGGAGGAGACACTCCGTTTCGAGAATCCCCAGACGTATTACGTTGACCTTTCCAAACCTCTCTGGGAACTCAAACATAAGCTGATAGACGAGCACAGCGGACGATAGGGGCTGCATTTTGATTTCCGCCTCTGTTTGATAAGATCTGCTGAAAAATTTAAACTGTGAAAATAACGGGATCGCGTTTGTTACGTAATCCCGTTAAATGCTTTTACTGACGCTGACTGTTTTGCGGACGCCTGGCGTCAGCACTCTATGACCGCGCCTTTCGCGGCGGACGACGCGACTTTAGAGTAGAGTCTCAGATATCCGTTCGGGATATCCTTCTCCGGACGTTTCCAGTGTTTAAGGCGCTCGGCGATCTCTTCATCGCTCACCCTGAGCTCAAGTATTCCCTCGTTCACGTTAAGGTAGATCTCGTCTCCGTCCTGAACAATGGCGAGCGGGCCTCCGTCGGCAGCCTCGGGAGAAATATGTCCCACGAAGCATCCGTTATTGGTTCCGGAGAATCTGCCGTCAGTGATGAGCGCTGTGGACAGATTCAGTCCCTGACCGTAGAGATACTTCATGGCCTTATACATCTCGCGCATTCCGGGGCCTCCCTTCGGCCCTTCATAACGGACCACGACCACATGACCGGGTTTTACCTTCCCGGCGAGGATGGCTTCTTCCGCATCCTCTTCACAATCAAAGCAGATTGCCTTTCCGGTGAACTCATACAGGCTCGGGTCGAACGCGCCGGGTTTCGTGATTCCCGTCTCGGGAGCGAGATTCCCCTTAAGAACAGCTATTCCGCCGGTGGGAGCGAACGGGTCCTCGCGTGTCTTAATGAGGTCGGGATTTTCAGGATATATGAATTTCGCCTTTGACAAAGCCTCCCCAAGGGTGCAGCAGTCGACCGTCATTACGCTCGTGTCGAGCAGATCACCGAGGTTCTGCATGACGCGCGGCATTCCGCCCGCCTTATAGAAGTCTTCAAGGGACCAGTTAGAAGCAGGATAGATGCGCGCGAGCTGCGGCGTAACCTTGTTAAGTCTGCCGAACTCCTCCACTACATTCCAGTCTTTGATGCCGGCTTCCATCGCGATCGCGGGGAGGTGCAGGCAGGCGTTCGTAGAGCCGCAGACAGCCATGGTCGCGATTATGGAATTTCGGATTGAAGATTTTGTGATTATGTCCCGCGCACGGATATTTTTCTCGGTCAGTTCCACGATCTTACGTCCCGTCTCGTACGCGTAACGCAGACGGTCAGCGTAAACGGCGGGGACAACGGCGCTTCCGGACAGGCTCATACCCATGGCTTCTATGGCGCAGCCCATGGTGTTCGCTGTTCCGAAGAACGAGCATGAACCGCAGCCCGGGCAGGCGGCGTCGACCAGTCTGTCGACATCTTCCTGTGTAATTTTTCCGGCGGAGAGCATTCCCATGGCCTCATCGGCGGCCGTGCCGTCTGATTTACGTCCGTCGAATTCTATACCGCTAAGCATGGGACCGCCGTTTATCAGTATCGCGGGCACGTTAAGGCGGGCAGCCGCCATGATCATGCCGGGGACGATCTTGTCACACGACGCGAGAAGAACTACCGCGTCAAGCTGATGCGCCTGCACCATAAGCTCCACGCTGTCACAGATAATCTCTCTTGAAGGGAGTATATAACTCATTCCGACGTGGCCCTGCGCGATGCCGTCGCAGCAGGCCATCACCCCGAATTCGCAGGCAGTGCCGCCCGCGGCGTAAATGCCGCGCTTCACGTATTCAGCGATCTGATTCAGGTTATAGTGACCGGGGACAAGCTGGTTCCAGGAATTGGCGATCCCGATCCTCGGCTTATTGTCAGAAAGTTCGTCCTCGGAGTACCCCATGGCCTTGAAGTAGCCCTTATAGGACAGCTGCATAAGCTCCGCGCTTCTGTACTTTTTCATTCATTTGCCTCCTTGATGTCCGTAAAACGCATGTAAACCGTAGAACAACTTATATTTCTTTAATGTCTGTAAAACGCATGTAAACCGTAGAACGACTTATTTAATCTTATTCAGTTCACTGCTGTACCCCGGGATATGACGTATCACATATCATATATCATATATATCCGGTATCATATAAATCCGGCAATATGACTCCTCCCCCCCGTTTAAGCCGGACGCGGAATGCTGATTATCCCGCGATACGGAAGAATCTTCGCGACCGACGTAAATCCCGCGTTTCTCAGCATAGTTTACAGTTTAAGCCGTACCGCGGTCAAGACGGAGGCGCCGGTAAATAAAAATATAAGCTGTTACTTAATATTCAAACGTAATCAGAACCCCTCCGCCATTCAGAGTCCCTCCGTAATTCATAACTCCTCCGTAACTAAGAAAATTTTTTATACTCAGATGGAATCAGAGGTTACAATTCATACATGGCATTTGAGGGACGGGCGGCATGGCACCGTTGCGAAAAAAGGAAACCATTTATATCCGGGCGACCGTTTGACAGACCGTGAGGCTTCGGTTCACAGGAGTCTCAGGCTCCTCAGTATGAAAAGGATCGCGCATAGCGTGAAGCATGAAAGAAACGTGGTGATGACCAGAATCTGGCCGGCGAGAACGTCATCGGAGTGCATGTTCTTCGCCATGACATAGCTCGTAACCGCGGTAGGCGCGCTGAAAAGTATGAATATCGCGCCCAGTTCCCCTCCGCGGAAATCGAGCATGACAGCGATCGTAATCATGACCGCGGGTATAATTACCAGCTTGAATAAAGTGACTGTGAGCGGTATCTTAAGGTCCTCTTTTGAAAAAGAGAAAGAAAACTGTCCGCCCAGGCAGATGAGAGCGAGAGGTGTCGTAAGTTCGGAAACCGGTTCGAGACAGCTCGTGAGGACATCCGGCAGTCTGATTCCGGTAAGCGCGAACGGAACAGCGAGCGCTATGCCGTAGATGAGCGGATTAGTCAGAATGCCGCGAAAAATCTTTTTAACCGGAATGCTGCGGTTTTCCCCCTCTTCAGGTGAGAAGACCGTCAGTATTATTACGGCCGCGGCGTTATAGAATGGTATCATGAACGCGAGCAGAAGCGAGGAGGGGGCCGCTTCGGTCTCTCCGAAAATACTGAAGGCGAGCGGTACTCCCAGGACGGCGAAGTTCCCGCGGAAGAGCGTGTGTATTACCGTTCCCTGTCTGGCCCTGCCGGAAACGAACTTAGGTACCGTGAACCACAGGATTCCGATCAGGATCGCTGTGGACGCGAGGGCGAATATGATGAGCCTGACGTTCATGCCTCCGGACAGATCGGACTCTGATATCTGAAGAAAAAGCTGTACCGGGAGAGAAACATTGAACACAACCTTAGTCCCGATCGAAACGAAATTTTCATTTATCAGGTTCGCTTTCCGGAGTATGAAGCCGGTTATAATAAGTACGAACAGCGGCAGAATGCATTCCAGGCAGAACAGTAAACTCTTCATAAGGAAACCTCCCGCGCTATTCTATCATATTTCATATTTACGTTCAGTTATTCTTCACCTTCATAATATATCGCAAGATATATCGCAAGCGGACTGAAAGCCGGATATTGCACGCGGCTCAGAGTTCTGCCCTGCCGGGGTAAACACTTCGACAGAATCCGGACTCAAAGCACGGATCTGCCGGGACAAAGCCGCGGAGGCAGTATAAATCCTTCGACCCGGTCTATACTCAAAGGTTCTCGCTTCGCGCAGTTTCTGCGAGTCGCTTGTCTTTTGCAGGGAGCGGGGCCCAAACCGCTGCGCCTGAACCCGCGCCTTGCCGCCCGCTTCCTCGCTCTTCGTGAAACTGCATGCTCAGCTGCGGAAATTTTCCGCCGCGGTGTTATGCCGACGCCATCGCAACTCCTGTGCCCTCTGAACAGTAACGAAAAAAGGTCACGGAAAGAGCCCGCGAAAGATTACAGTTGAAACCGCCCCGATTTCATAGTATAAGTTTATTGGAGACATCCCGGGTGTTTCATTATTATTGCGATCAATTACGAATTAAATGACGGTTCTGAATAAGGACGTAATATCGTCAGAAAAGCCCGGCGCGCGGTCTGTATATGTTACAGAAAGTTCCGCCGGCCCGTGAAGGCGGCCGATAAAGAGGTGTGCCGGTAAAGCGGTTTTGATAAAGAGAATCAGCTGAGGCTGATCGTGAGAAAGGCTGAATCATAATGCTCGATATGTCGTTTCTCTGGCTGTTTGTTCTCGTTGTAGCCGTGTTCATAGAAGTGATAACCCCGGCGCTGATTTCAATCTGGTTCGCTGCCGGCGCAGTTTTTGCCCTTATAGCCGCCCGGGCCGGTCTTCCTGTCTATGCGCAGGTACTGATTTTCGCCGCCGTGAGTCTTCTTCTTTTGTTTGTTGTCGCGAAACCGCTTAAAAACTGGCTTCAGAACAACAAAAGAACAAACATTCCTTATCCCGATGATATTCTGGGAAAGACCGGAAGAGTCACAGCGGTGATCGTGCCTCCGGAATTCGGACGTGTCCGGATAGGGGACGTAGAATATGAGGCGGCTTCGCACAGAGTCATACCGCAGGGGGAACTGATTCGCGTTGTCGGAAGGGACGGTATCAGACTGGTCGTTGATGTGTGCGGGGAACAGTTTAAAATGGTTCAGAACTGAAGATCTTCCTGCCTTCCGGGGATAAACGCGGACGTTTTTTGCGGCGGTCCGGACCGTCCGGGTTTCGGCCGCGCAGGATTATGCGGCGGATTGATATGCGTATTTCATGTGGCGGTGCAGGTGACGGATTGAATAATCCTTAACGGATTTAATTTTATAGATCTTAAAGGCTTACAGATAACAGAAAGAAAAGAGGTTTTATTATGGTTGTCGCGGTCATTATTGTTGTTATAATCGCGGTGCTTCTCGTAACAAACGTCCGCATCGTGCCCCAGACGGAGGAGTGGATAATAGAGAGGCTCGGCGTGTTCTCCGGCGTATGGCGCCAGGGACTTCACGTGAAAGTGCCCGTCATAGACAGAATAGTCACGAAAGTCTCAATGAAGGAGCAGGTTCTCGACGTGGAGAAATTCAACGTTATCACAAAGGATAACGTCACTGTCACGGTCGATACCGTCATCTTTTTCCGGGTCATGGATTCGAGAGCGTTCACGTACGGCGTCAATGATCCCCTGCAGGCGATCGTCATGCTTTGCAATACCACGCTGAGGAACCTGTACGGTAATATGGAGCTTGATCAGTCGCTTACATCAAGAGATCAGATAAACGGCACACTGACGCTGGAACTTGACAAGGCGACCGACCCCTGGGGAGTGAAAATAAACCGCGTAGAACTTAAGAACGTCATCCCGCCGAGAGAGATTCAGGCCGCCATGGAGAAGCAGATGAAGGCCGAGCGCGAGAAGCGTGCCCAGATTCTGATGGCCGAAGGCGAGAAGCAGAGTGTCATAACCCAGGCGGAAGGACAGAAGCAGTCCCGTATCCTGAAAGCCGAGGCCGATAAGGAATCACGCGTACTTGCCGCGGAAGCGATGAAGCAGTCTCAGATACTTGAGGCACAGGGCCGCGCCGAGGCCATACGTCAGATCAAACAGGCGGAGGCGCAGGGACTCGCGATGGTCAGAAATACGGTGGGAAAGGACGGCCTGCTCACGCTCCAGGGCTATGAGGCGTTTAAATCCGCCGCAAACGGCAAGGCAACCAAGATCATAGTCCCGTCCGACATCCAGGGCATGGCGGGAACGGTTTCCTCCATCGCGGAAGTGATTAAAGAGCCTGCGGGCGATAATCAGGCGGAGTAGCCGGAAATTATGAGAATACAAAAATAACATTTTTTTGCTGAAAACTTCTTGAAGTGAGTCACCTGTCGGTGATAAGATGAAACAACGATTAACGGAAGACAGCAACACCGGAGCGCAATTCTCCGGGGAGAAAAGGAGTTTTTATGGACAAAGAAAAAGAAGCCTATTTAGATCCCAACCCTGACAAATTTACGGACAATGAGCCCTTCAGAGAGCCCATCGCCAAACTCGCGAAGATGGTAACGCACCGCATACCCCATCACCTGGGTCTTGAGAAGATGACCAAGAACGATCCGGAGTATTATGGTCTTGCCATGATCGCTACAGACGAGGAAGCTGAACTTGCGCTGAAGATGGGATTGCGCAAGCCGAAGACTTTTGAGCAGCTGAAGAAACTGGCCGGTACCGATGATGAAACTCTTAAGAAGATGCTGGAGCACATGAGCTGGACAGGTCTTCTGGAGTACAACTATGAAAATCTTGACGGCAAGAACCCCAACCATGAAAAACGCTGGGTCGTTCCCATATTCGTTCCCGGAATCGCCGAATTCACGAACATGAATGAAGAGCTGATCAAAGAGAAGCCTGAGCTCGGAAGATTCTTCGAGCGTATGGCCACGCTTCCTTTGCCGAAAGTATCACCCATGGTACCTCCGGGAGGCGGCGGCATCGGGATGCACGTCATTCCTGTCGAGAAGGCTATAGAATCGGAGCCGGAATCCCTTTCCATCGAGCATATTTCACACTGGCTTGACAAGTATGACGGCAAACTCGCCGCGAGTCCCTGCTCATGCCGTCTGAGCCGGACCACATACGATGACGGGTGCGGAGATGATTACCACGACTGGTGCATCACTA
>CAZTIY010000046.1:0-2544 GCA_964613765.1 uncultured Eubacterium sp. | reverse complement strand
GGCGACATGGCAGAGTATATAGTAGAGACAGGAAAGGGCGGACGTTACATCACCCGTGAGGAGGCTCTGGCGATTTTCAAGCATGCCGAAGAATGCGGCTATATGCATCAGATCACCAATGTTGACGGAGAAGATAAGATATTCGCTATCTGTAACTGCAATGTAAACGTCTGCTACGCTCTCAGAAACGGTCAGCTTTACAACACCCCGAACCTGTCCGCGTCCGCCTACGTGGCGCATGTGGATTCTTCGAAGTGCGTGGCGTGCGGCCGCTGCGTGGAGTTCTGCCCGGCGGGCGCCGTGAAACTCGGTCAGAAACTGTGCCGCGCCGACGGTTCTGAAGTCAAATATCCGCGTGTCCTTTCTCCCGCCGATCATAAGTGGAGTTCCGATATGTGGACGATAGACTATCGTGACAGGAACCGCATTAACACACATGAGAGCGGCACATCTCCCTGTAAGACGGCCTGTCCGGCCCATATCGCCGTTCAGGGTTACCTTAAACTCGCGTCGCAGGGCAAGTACACCGAGGCGCTGGAGCTCATAAAGAGAGAGAACCCGTTCCCGGCAATCTGCGGCAGAATCTGCAACAGGAAGTGTGAGGAAGCCTGCACACGCGGCACCATTGACGAGGCGGTCGCCATTGATGAAGTAAAGCGCTTCATAGCGCAGCAGGATCTGGACGCGGAGAAGCGTTTCATCCCCGCCAAGGTTATACCTAAGATCAGAGGCGAGTTCGAGGAGAAAATCGCCATTATAGGCGGAGGTCCCGCGGGACTGTCATGCGCGTACTATCTCGCTGTAATGGGTTACTCTCCCACCGTGTTTGAGAAGGAATCGCGCGTGGGCGGCATGCTCATTAACGGCATTCCCAGTTTCAGACTGGAAAAGGACGTTGTCCAGGCCGAAATCGACATTATCGAGGCGCTGGGCGTAGAGTTCAGGACCGGCGTTGAAGTCGGAAAGGACGTCACGATCCCCGAACTGAGAGAACAGGGATATAAAGGGTTCTATGTGGCGGTCGGCCTTCAGACGGGCGGAAAGCTCGGAGTGCCCGGCGACGATGCTGAGGGAGTCATCTCCGGTATCGATTTCATGCGTGAAGTCAATAAGAACGGCGAAGGTAAACTTTCCGGCAAGGTAGTCGTTATCGGCGGCGGCAACATCGCTGCCGACGTGGCGAGGACCGCGGTGCGCTGCGGCGCTGACAGCGTTTCCATGTACTGCCTCGAATCTTATAAAGAGATGCCCATGGGAGCTGAGGACCGCGGTGAGTGTGAGCGTGACGGAATCGAGATCCACGCCGGATGGGGACAGACCGAGATAGTCGTTGAAGACGGCAAATGCGCGGGAATCAAATTCAGAAAGTGCCTGTCCGTGAAGAACGCCGAGGGACGTTTCGATCCGAAGTTCGATGACAGTGAGACTGAAGTCGCCGAGTGTTCGACAGTTCTGTTCTGCATAGGTCAGAAGGTTGAGTGGAAGGACCTTCTGACGGGAACAAAGGTCGAGTTCAACCGTAACGGGACAGCCAAGGCGGATCCGTTCACATATCAGACAGCGGAGCCTGACATCTTTGTCGGCGGCGACGCGTATACCGGCCAGAAGTTCGCTATCGACGCTATCGCGGCAGGTCATCAGGGCGCAATCAGTCTGCACCGTTATGTGCAGCCGCACTGCAGCCTTACTCACGGACGCAACCGCAACTACTTCGTTGAGCTGAACAAGGACGATATAAGGGTCAATGAGGAAACCTTCGACAACACGCCGCGTCAGCGCATCGGATATAATGAAGCCCTTCGCCGGACGTTCAAGGATGAGCGCATACCGTTCACCGAGGAGCAGGTCCGGAAAGAAACCGCGAGATGTCTCGGGTGCGGCGCTTCGATAGTCGATCCCAACAAGTGCATCGGCTGCGGACAGTGCACCACCAAGTGCGGTTTCGACGCCATTACGCTGCACCGCGACCGTCCGGAGAATTCGAAGATGATGGCAAGCGAAGATATTATCAAAGGCGTGCTTTCATACGCGACCAAACGGCAGATCCACATCACCTTCGGAAAGAAGGACAACGCGTAAACGGCAGCTAACCGGAAGCGCTCCGGTATAATGCTGAAACCGCGCAACATTAACGTTAAATTCTTAAAGGCGGGCCCGTCGGGCCCGCTTTTAATATTAAGAAACGTTCCGCTTGCGCTGAAACCGCAGTATAAGAGTAATAATTTAGAGAGGAACCCTGTGACCTGCTTTTTGAATTGAAGACACGGTCCTGAGAGGAGCGTTTCAGTATCATGCTGTAACCGTAAAATACGCGTAATTTAAGAGCGGGTCAACGCAGGTCCGCTTCACGAAAAAGCAGATGCACGCGCTGAAATAAATCAGGAAGGTCTTTCTCAGTGTGCCGGACAGGGTACTGCTTCCACGGTGAAAGTTCATTGAAAGTCCGTAAAAAAAGGAGGAAAAAATTTTAAAAAAATTAGCACTCACCTATTGACAGTGCTAATAATATGGGTATAATAACAGTTGTCAACAGGAAAGGTTACA
>CAZTIY010000045.1:4297-11145 GCA_964613765.1 uncultured Eubacterium sp. | reverse complement strand
ATCAGCGGTCTTTCCGCATCTGAAGTCGAGGCGCTGAAGTCCGTAGACGCTGAATCCTGAAAGGCGGATGTAAAATGTACTTTCCCGGCACCGCAAAAGGACACATCAGATTTACACCCTGAAACTGATGTGTCCCTGATAACTTAATGATGTTAAAGAAACGTGATAAGACTCTTATGATACAGATGTTTATGATACAGAACCGTACGGGCCTCACATCCGGCAGGTAAATCCCTTGATGCTGCCGTAAAACGCAGGCAGGATTGCAATGAGCGGTTCACATCCGGCCGGTAAAACCCTTGATGCTGCCGCTCCCGGGGATTCCGAAACTTTCGCCGTTTTCTGTGCTTCCGGAATTCGCAATGCTTCCGGGAGTTTCGGAAATTCCGGAATTTCCGGCCCCGCCTGCGGCCGTGTTTCCGGCAGTGCCGCTGTCACCTCCGCCTGCGAATCCGGCGTCTCCGTTATTTCCTCTGTTACCGGAAGTATGGTCGATAACGTTCACTCTGTGCATCATCCGGTATGCCCTCGGAGTTACCCCTGTCTCCCTTCTGAATCTCTCGATATAATGACTGGTACTTCCGAATCCGACTCGTTCTCCTATCTCGGAAATACTTATCGAGGTGGCCTCAAGGAGCGGAAGACTCTTATCTATCCTGACTTTAGTCAGATATTCGACAGGCGTCACGTTCTCCACTCTTCTGAACACCCTGCAGCACTCGCCTCTGCTGATATGCGTCACACCCGCTATCTCCGCGAGTTCAAGCTTGCGGTTGTAATTCTTCTCGATGAAGGCCTTCATCTCCTTGACTCTTCTGCGGTCGGAGAAACTTACACCGGACGATTTGACGATGTATTCTCTCTCATTTTCCAGTATCCGCTTCCAGAGTGTGAAAAGAATAGACTTGATCTCAAGTTCATAGGCGTATCCCATTTCGTCATATATCTCACCGATCCTTCTCACCGCGTCGCAGATCTCCCGGTGCCACGGTTTGTCGGTGAGTATGATTGCGGAAAGTTCCGGGCTCCGGACAAGAGGTTCCACGTATTCCTCCCCTGTGGCGTCACCAGTGGGTCCGCAGAGTATTTCGGGAGCGAAATCAAGCGCCACGTACTCCCCTTCGCTTTTCCCGACAGGATCCGCCTCATGGAGGACTCCGCTGTTTATGAACGCCCCCTGTCCGACCTCAAGTTTCCGGCTGATACCGTTCGCGCGAACCTGAACGATTCCCCTTGTCACAAGCATCAGCTGAATTTCTCTGTGCCAGTGCTCCACTCCGCCGAGACCGGGGTCACGGACATTCTGTCTGTCCATGGAAAGAGGAAATGCCCTCGTTCCGTGCTGTGTAAGCTCCCTTTTATGATCGTCAATGATAATCGGCCTTTGTTTCATCTCGACACCTGCCATAATAAAAGCGGGGAGCTCCGCGAATACGGCTCTTCCCGCAAAATCCCGCCGAATCTCCCGTATTTCGGGTTTCATGCCGGCGGTTTCTGCCTGATCCCGCCGGATTTCGTCCTATTTCCCCGTTTAAAGGAAAAGCGGCGACGAATTTTGTCGTATGCCGCCGGATTCATTCCGGTCAGGCCGGATCACGGCGGAACCGCCCGGGTTCAGACTCTATGAATCTGTCCGGCACATTCCGCCGGAATCCGGCGTATCATTATGCTTTGCGTTTTCCCTTCAGACCGTTATCACTCCACATCTGTCGTCCAGATGGAGGCCATGGCCGGGCCGCCGCCCACGCAGAGGGATGCGCAGCCGATCTTCCAGTCCTCATGACGCTGCATCTCATAGAGCATCGTGACGATGATCCTGAGGGCGGAGCAGCCTACCGGGTGACCGAGAGAAATTCCGGAGCCGTTCAGATTGCAGCGGTCAAACGGAATTTCAAATCCGGTATCCTGCTTGAGGAGTTTCCTCGCGCCGAGGAACTGAGCGGCGAACGCCTCATTCACCTCGAAATAATCGATGTCCTCAAGAGCCACGCCGGCGCCCTTCGCGCACTTCGGAATGGCCTTCGCGGGTCCGAGTCCCATGTACTTCGCTTCAACACCGGCGCCGCAGGCATAGAGGAGTTTGGCCATCGGCTTGATTCCGAGTTCATGCGCCTTGTCGAGGCTCATAATGATGACAGCTGCGGCTCCGTCGTTGATTCCGGAGGCGTTCGCGGCTGTGGTGACGCCCTCCTTCGTGAAGACCGGCTTCATCTTGGAGATGGTGTCATAGTCGCAGTCGGGGATGAAGTGCTCATCCTGATCGAGAACCTTGTCGCCCTTGCGCGTATGCTTGATGATGGGAACAATTTCGTCCTTGAATTTACCCTCGGCTGTCGCGGCGGCGGCTCTCTGGTGGCTCATGACCGCGAGCTCGTCGCACTCTTCTCTGGTGATTCCCATGAGTTCGGAGACGTTATCGGACGTCACGCCCATGTGACCTCCGACCAGCTCGTCGAACAGTCCGTCATGCAGCATGGAGTCATAAAGCTCTGCTCCGCCGCCGTTCGGAATGGAGCCCATCTTGTATCCCTGACGGGCCTTCGGGAGAAGGAACGGTACCAGACTCATGTTTTCGACACCGACTACGAGTCCGATGTCCGTCTTGCCGAGCTGAACGTCATTACAGCATACTTCCAGGGCCCTCATACCGGAAGCGCAGTTCTGGTTGACCGTAACTGCGTTGCTGGAAGGATCAAGACCGATCCTCATAGAGACCTGGCGGGCGGGAAGTGAGCCCTGCATGGCTGTGAATACCTCACCCATGACAATCTCATCGACATCCTTCGGCTCGATACCGGCGCGCTTGATAGCCTCGGTACCTACCGCGATCGCGAGATCTCTAGCCGGTACGTCTTTGAACTCACCAAGGTTCTTCCCGATACCCGTTCTGCACGCACTGACGATTACTACATCCTTAGTTTCCATATTTTATATCCTCCTTAATTATATATTCCTCCGGGCGGCCCGTCTGCTCCGGACAGGCCGCCCGTTTCCGGAATTCTTATTGCCGGCTGCCCGCGCAGCGCCGGTACGGCTGTGGCGCGATAGTGAAAAGTGACACCCGTTGTACCGGTCTTTAAGCGCTATGTGCTCCGGCAGGTACAGCAGCGGCCGCGAAAAGTTATACGGCTGCGGATCGATTCTCCCCGGGCCGGCGCCTCATTAACAGGGCACGGCACAGACACCGCTATGAAGCGGCCCGGCAGCGTGACACCGTTAAGTGCCGTGACTCACTCACGGCTTCAGTCTCACTGTTTCGCGGCCTTCTCCGCGCGGATCGCCTCTGTCAGGAGCGGAGCCACCTTGAACAGGTCGCCGGTGATGCCGTAGTCAGCGATCTCAAAGATCGGTGCGTCCGGATTCTTATTCACGGCAATGATGCACTCTGAATTCTGCATTCCGGCCTTATGCTGGATGGAACCGGAAATTCCGAGCGCCACATATACCTTCGGATGGACCGTCTTGCCGGTCTGACCGACCTGATGATCGGCGGAGAGCCAGCCGGAGTCGATGGCCACACGGGAGCCGCCGACGACACCGCCGAGCACTTCCGCCATGTCTTCCGCTAACTTGATGCCGCCTTCGATATCCTTGCTGATGCCGCGGCCGACGGAAACGATGAAGTCGGCTCCGACGAGGTCGACCAGCTTTTTGGCTGCCTTGACGACTTCCGTGACATTGGTATGGATATCTTCTTCAGTCAGTTTAACATCGTATTTCACGATTTCCACCGCGTCGGCCTTTGCCTGATCGAACGGGGCCTTCTTCATGACGCCCGGACGGACCGTCGCCATGGCGGGACGGAACCTGGGGCATATAATCGTGGCCATCAGATGGCCGCCGAAAGCCGGACGGGTCATCTTGAGATCCCTCGTCGTATCATGATCCTCACCGAGGACCTTGACCGTGTGATCCGCGATCATCTCAAGCCTGTTCTCCGGCAGCGTGGAGTTCTCCTTAAGGAAGTCCATGTAAATCGGCATATCGACATCGAGGTGGGTGCAGTCCGCGCAGAGGCCTGTATGGAGTCTCGCTGCGCAGCGGGGGCCGAGGTCGCGGCCGATGTTCGTCGCTCCGAACAGAACGACTTCCGGCTTGATGTCCTCAATCGCGTCACAGATGACCTTTGCATAGGCGTCTGTCGTATAGAGCTTAAGCAGCGGATGATCCGCGACTATCACCTGATCCGCGCCGTAGCCCGCCAGTTCACCGGCGAGGCCTTCCACATCATCACCGAGAAGAAGTCCGCAAAGTTTGACGCCGAGTTCGTCAGCGAGCCTGCGTCCCTCGGAGATAAGCTCGAAATCTGTCGGCATCAGCTTGCCCTGACGCTGCTCGCAGAACACCCAAACGTTCTTGTAAGCTTCAATATTCGTATTGCTGTAAGTAGGCATAACTCATTAACTCCTTTCCCTAAATGATGTGCTTCGCGGCCAGCATCCGGGCAAGATTCCTGCAGGTCTCTTCACCGTTACCCTCAAGCATGACGCCTGCTCCTTTCTGCGGCGGCGTGAATGAGGTCAGAATGTTGGTCGGAGAACCGGAGAGACCGATCGTCGTGGAGTCGATCAGCGGCTCATCTTTCAGGGCTTCATAGTCCATTACGGTAAGCGGCATGGAATAAGCCTGCAGAATTCCGGGAACGGACATGTATCTGGGCTCGTTCAGCTCCTTGATGCAGGTGAGAAGACAGGGCGTCTCGACCTCAATGCTCATATATCCGTCTTCGAGCATACGCCTGCAGGTGATCTTATTCCCGACCTTGTGAATATCCGCGACATAGGTGACCTGCGGCAGGTGGAGTTTCTCCGCGATCTGGGGGCCTACCTGGGCGGTATCGCCGTCGATTGCCTGACGGCCGCACATCACGATATCATCTTCCTCTACGCCGATCTTATTCAGAGCGGCGGCGATGATCTGGGAAGTGGCGTATGTATCAGATCCGCCGAACTCTCTTCCTGAAACCAGAACGGCCTCATCGGCTCCCATGGCCTGGAGCTCACGGAGCATTCCCTCTGCCGGCGGGGGTCCCATCGTTACCACTATAACCTTGCAGCCGGTCTCGTCCTTCAGTTTGAGGGCCGCTTCCACCGCGTTCAGGTCATCCGGGTTGATGATGGTTTCCATGGACGCGCGGTCCAGGGTTCCGTCAGGTTTCACTGCCACCGTTCCGGAGGTATCGGGAACCTGTTTGACACAAACAAGAATTTTCATATCTTACCATCCTTATTCATTCTAAAGCTAAATGATAATGTTCAGTTTCTTTGCTTCGAAGGTGAGTTCATCGCGGAACTGCGGGGCGGCTATGGCGATAAGCTGTTTAGTCCGCTGTCCTACCGTGTGACCGCGAAGAGCCGCGATTCCGTATTCAGTCACGACATAATCCACGTCATTCTTTCCGGTCGATACCGGTGCTCCCTGAGTAAGACTGGGCACGATCCTGCTGACCTTCCCGTGAGCCGCGGTCGACGGGAAAGCTATGAAGCTCTTTCCTCCCTTTGACTGTACGGCGCCGCGGACAAAATCAACCTGGCCGCCCGTTCCGGAGACGTGCTGATGTCCCACCGCTTCAGCGCAGACCTGACCGAAGAAATCAACCTCGATAGCCGCGTTTATGGAAATGAAGTTGGGGAACTTGCAAATGACATTGGGATCATTAACGTAATTGACCGGCATCAGCTGGAAAGCGGGGTTGTTGTCGATGAAATCATACATCTTCCGGGTTCCGACGGCGAACGTCGCTACACTCTTTCCTCTGTCAATGACCTTTTCCGTGTTGTCGACCGCTCCGCATTCAATGAGTTCCAGCATGCTGTTTGTGAACATCTCCGTGTGGCATCCCAGATGTTTATGGTCCTTAAGACCGAGCGCAACCGCGTCGGGTATGCCGCCGATCCCGAGCTGGAGCGTCGCCCCGTCCGGAATCTCCGGTATGATGTACTCACTTATCTTTTTACCGACCTCATCCGGTTCGGAGAGAGGAATCTCATATAATTTGGAATCCTCCTCCCAGAGCGCGTCAACCTGTGAAACGTGAATCAGCGTAGAGCCGAAGCTCCTCGGCATGTTCCTGTTTACCTGGAGAAGAACCAGTTTCGCGGAATCAAGCAGCGCGTCGGAGATGGAATGATCGCATCCTGATGTGAAGTACCCGTGTTCGTCCATGGGTGAAACCACGGCACAGTAAACTTCAGGCTTCACATAGTCGGAGAAAAGTTCCGGAACATCCCTGTAGTAGCAGGGCATGACATCCATGAGGCCGCTGTTCACGGCCTTTCTGGAATGACCGCCCGAGAACCAGGTGACACCCCGGTAGTTCTCTGCGACCTCGGGATCCGTCATGAACGGATACTCCTCAGGCTCCAGAAGGACGTGGGAAGTCATGTTCTTCAGTTCGCCCTTCTTCACCCGATCCGCCACGGCGCGATAAAGTGAAGACGGATGCGCGACACATATATCCGCCGCGATAGTCATTCCGCTCTCGAGAAGAGCCGCCGCACCTTCTACTGTTGTGAGCTTTTCCTGATAAAGCTTACGAAAATCCTGCATGCTTTATTTCACCCCCATGTTACGGGAGATGACCATTTTCTGAACTTCAGACGTGCCCTCGTAGATCTCTGTGATCTTCGCGTCACGCATCATACGCTCGATGGGGAAGTCACGGATATATCCGTAGCCGCCGAACAGCTGCAGGCAGCGGCGCGTCACATCGGAGGCGTTCTCGCCGCAGTACAGCTTGGCCATCGCCGAATAGAAGCCGACGTTCGGATCGTCATGATCCTTCGCGTACGCCGACCTGTAGACCAAAAGCTGACCGGCGTCCGTCTTCGTCTTCATGTCGGCGAGCT
>CAZTIY010000045.1:0-4287 GCA_964613765.1 uncultured Eubacterium sp. | reverse complement strand
GGAACTGCGTGTTCTGGAACTGGCTGAGTCTTCTGCCGAACTGGACACGCTCGTTGACGTACTTGACCGTCTCGTCAAGAGCGCCTTCAGCGATGCCGAGGGCCTGGGCAGCGACACCGACACGGGCTCCGTCCAGCGTGTTCATGATAATCTTGAAGCCTTTGCCTTCCTGACCGAGCATATTCTCTTTCGGGACGATGCAGTCCTGGAAAATAAGGTCGCAGGTGGCACTTGCGCGGATACCCATCTTCTTTTCGTGAGGGCCGACGGAGAATCCGGGGAAGTCCTTCTCAACGATGAACGTCGTGATGCCGTGATTTCCCTTTTTCTTGTCCGTCATCGTCGCCACGATGAAGATATCCGCCTCGGAAGCGTTTGTAATGAAGCACTTGGAACCGTTAAGCACATAGTGGTCACCGTCCAGGACCGCCTCTGTCTGCTGTCCGGCGGCGTCGGAACCCGCTTCAGGCTCTGTAAGACCGAAAGCGCCGAGCTTCCTTCCCGATGTGAGCTCCGGCAGGTACTTCATCTTCTGCTCTTCAGTACCGAATTTGTAGATGGGATAGCTGCACAGAGAGGTGTGCGCCGCTACGATGGCGGATGTTGTGGTGTCTTTCTTAGCAAGCTCCTCGATGCACATGGCGTAATCCATGTTGGTTCCGCCGGCCCCGCCGTATTTCTTCGGATAGGGAATGCCCATCATTCCGAGTTTCGCAAGTTTGGGAATGGTCTCGGAGGGGAAACGCTCCTCCTCATCGCATTCCTGGGCGATCGGCTTAACTTCGTTTTCCGCGAAGTCGCTGTACATCTTGCGGAGCATCTGCTGTTCTTTTGTCAGCTCAAAATCCATAGCTTACTCTCCTTTTATAAATTATTTAGAATAGTCATAGAAGCCTTTTCCGGTCTTGCGGCCGAGCAGGTTCCCTCTGACCATCTTCTTAAGAAGCATGGAAGGACGATACTTGGAATCGCCTGTTTCAGCGTAGAGCGTTTCCATGGTGGCAAGCACGATGTCGTTTCCTACGAAGTCAGCGAGCTCGAGCGGTCCCATCGGGTGATTGTATCCGAGCTTGAGGGCCTTATCAATGTCAGCCGCGGAAGCGACGCCCTGCTGGAGGACTTCTACCGCCTCATTTATCATCGGTACGGCGATCCTGTTCGCGACGAATCCGGGAGCTTCGGAGACCTCTACCGGCTCCTTTCCGATCTCTTTCGCGAGATTGTATACGAATTCAAACGTTTCCTGTGTGGTGTTCGCGCCGCGGATGACTTCAACCAGCTTCATGGACGGAACGGGGTTGAAGAAGTGCATACCGATGACGGGATGTTTGAGACCGGCGCCCATCTCGGTTACTGACAGCGAAGAAGTGTTGGAAGCGAAAATCGTCTCCGGCTTGCAGATCTCGTCAAGTTCGCCGAGGAGCGCCTTCTTGACACTCATTTCTTCCTTTACGCATTCAATTACGAGATCGGCATCCGCAGCGGCAGATTTTTCCTCCACAAGAACGCGGCCGAGAAGAGCGTCCTTATCCTCCGCGGCCATCTTGCCCTTGGCGACTCTCTTCTCAAGAGAGGCCGCGAGCTTGTCCTTATGACGCTGAGCGGATTCAATGCTGCTCGCATACATCAGAGCGGTATGACCGTTGGCGGCCATTACCTGCGCGATTCCGGACCCCATGGTCCCCGCACCAAAGATTGCTACTTTCATAACTTTTCCTCCTTAGTGATCACTCCGGGCAGGCATACTTCCGCTTGTCCGGTCAATTATAAGACTTTATTTATATGCGCACCCTTCGTCAGACGTAAAGGTGTCCATAATCAGAAACGCCGCATAAGACGGGCGGTAATGTGACATACAACGGCACTTATCCGAATACGGGGCGGCGTGAGCATTGTCTGTATGCGCGGTCTGCGCCGCCGGCCGTCATGCGCGCCGGTGCCGCCGACCGTTCCGGCCTTTCAAATGCTGCTCTGTATAATCCGAAGCGGCGCGACCTCCGCCGGAAACATCATGCGACATGTGCGGGGGCCGGACCCGCAGTGCCCGTCGTTCACACCCTTCGCGAAAATATCCGGTTTCCGTCCGACCATCATGCGCGCCGGTACCGCCGACCGTTCCGGCCTGTCAAATGCCGCTCCGTATAATCCGAAGTGGCGCGGCCTCCGCCGGAAACATCATGCGTCATGCGCGGGGCCGTGCCCGCAGTGCCGTCGTTCACGCCCTTCGCGAAATTATCCGGCTTCCCCCGGCCGTCTTGCGCGCCGGTGCGGTAAACTTATCCGAATCAAAAGAAGTTAGAGACGTTGAATCGGACCGTCCCGATGAGCTTAGTTAGTATAGCATTTTGACACACTTTTAACAAGGGCTTTTACATAAAAATTTCGTGCTCTTCACCGGGTTTACACGATTCCCCCGGTCATTCAGAAAGGCCGCAGGTCACGGTCCGATCAGCGAAGAAAGCCGCGGAATCAATGATATTCCTGTTAAGATCTGTTTGTGCAAACAGACAAAAAATACGGTGCAAATGCTTATGCTGAGAGAAGGAAGTCCGTGATCGCGGCATCCGGACGAGGAGCAGAATACCGTCCGGAAAACCCCGTAACGCGAAATCCGTATGCGAATACTGAAAGTTTCAAGGAAGGCAACGGAACGGACAAAGCCGGTTGCGAGGCAGAATACCGCCGGGAAATCCGTAACGGTGAATCCGGTTTTGAATACTGAAAGTTTCAGGAGAAATAACGGAACGGTTAAATCCGGTTGCGGGACAGAATACCGCCGGGAAATCCCGTGAATTCAGCGCAATAGTTACTGTTCACACATGGTATTTGAGAGACGGGCGGCATGGCACCGTTGCGAAAGGAAGTCCTCGCTTCGCGCAGTTTCTACGAGTCGCTTGCCTCCTGCGGGGCGCGGGGTCAAACCGCTACGCTTAACCCCCGCGCCTGACCGCTCATTTCCTCGCTTCTGCAATAAAGTTTGTGTGTGTGTGGTTCAGTTACCTGACAGCCAGTCAGGACTCCTTCGTGAAACTGCATGCTCAGTTGCGGAAAATTTCCGCAACTGCTTATGTTCACTTACTCTCTGAACATTAACGTGCGGTATAAAAACAACCGCGAAAACGTGACTCGCCGATTGAAATCAGACGGAAAACGGTTTACTATATGGGTAGCTTTTGTTAATCTTGTAACATAATCCGTTTCATAAGAAAGGAGTCTTTTATGTACCAGAATATTATTTATGAAAAGGACGGCAAAATCGCTCATCTTACAATCAACAGGCCCAAGGCGATGAACGCCCTCAACACCGATGTCCTTATCGACCTCCAGAACTGCCTCGACAATGATATCGCTCCGGATGAAGAACTGCAGGTCGTTATTGTGACCGGGGCCGGACGCGCTTTCATCGCGGGCGCCGACATCATGGAGATGAAGGACGCAACCATGCTTGAGGGAAACGCCTATGTTGAGAGAGGTCATAAGGTCATGGACACCATCGACCGTATGCCGAAAATATTCATCGCGGCTGTAAACGGTTTCGCGCTGGGCGGCGGCTGTGAACTCGCCATGGCCTGCGACATCAGGATCGCGTCGGAAAAGGCCGTATTCGGCCAGCCGGAGACCCACCTCGGCATCACACCCGGTTTCGGCGGCACACAGCGTCTCCCCCGTCTTGTCGGCAAAGGAATGGCAAAGTATATGATTCTGAGCGCTTCAAACATTAAAGCGGATGAGGCACTCCGTATAGGACTTGTGGAAAAAGTCGTTCCTGAGGATGAACTCATGCCCGCGGTTGAGAAACTGGCGGCGAAGATTGCAGGAAACGCCCCGCTCGCTCTCGCTCAGGCGAAACTGGATATCAACAGCGGAATGGATGTGGATCTCGCGACCGGCTGCAAAATCGAGGCTCAGGCCATGACGACCTGCTTCGCATCCGAGGACAAATTCGAAGGGATGTCCGCGTTCGCCGAGAAGCGCGACCCGGTATTCAAAAACAAATAAACCCGCTCGGGCGGTCACACAGACCGCAATGTATAAGGGGCGGACCCGGAACACACCGGGCCGCCCACTTTTTTTATTCTGACACGCAGCCGCGAAATCGGTCTCCTCAGCCCCGTTCACGCCCGGGGTGCTTCTGATACGGCCGCGCCGCGAAAACGCGGAATATGAATCCGGGCAGCCGCCACTTTCGTCAGGTCAGAGGTTTGCCCTGAGGGTTAGTATCTTTTTCCCCGCCCCCGCATCCGGCTTCCTTCAGATTCCACGTTACCGTGGACACCCTTGCCTTCG
>CAZTIY010000044.1:0-11379 GCA_964613765.1 uncultured Eubacterium sp. | reverse complement strand
CGTGAAACTGCATGCTCAGCTGCGGAAAATTTCCGCAGCGGTGTTATGCCGCCGCCTCCGATAGCTGCATATGTTCACCTACCCTCTGAACAGTAATAAATTTTCAGGCTGCCGGCGTAAATTTTCCCTCAAATTTGAAAGAGGCTCGTGTTCATGATATACTGTACGGGCGTGAGCGGTACGACGTCCGGTAAATAATCAGGCTTTTCATTTATACAGCCGTATGCGGGCGCGAATGCCGGCATATACACATACGTGAAACGTCCGTTAAACATTTTGATTACACGGAGAAGTATCGAAGTGGTTGTAACGAGCCGCACTCGAAATGCGGTTGTCCGTTCCGGGCACGTGGGTTCGAATCCCACCTTCTCCGCCAGAAAGTCCGGTGATGATAATGTCGCCGGGCTTTTTCCTTATAATAATGTCCGCGTTAAACCGAAAATGAAATCCCGTCCGGTTCTGACGGTGTTTCTTACGGGCCGGTTCCGGCCGCAATTCAGGAACAGTCGGAATTCAGCCTCGAATATAACGTTCTATGCGTCATGAAAAAAGCGGATTGTTCATGTTTCCGAGCGTTTCGCCGTCGAGCACTTCCTCTGCCTCAAGTATCAGTTTCTTGGTTCTTGCGATCAGGCTGCCGACGAATATATCGCTTTTTCTCCTTTCATAAAAGCCGTCGAGCGCGCGTGACAGAAGATCATGCGCCCTCTCGACATCTTTGTTCACTCCCGCACCGTAAAGCAGGCATTTACCTATTCTGAACTGCACATCCGCAAGGCAGTATTCGAAATCCTCATCCCCGCTTATAACGTTAAAAGCGCGCGCGTACAGAATAAAGGCATACCTTTCGTTCTTTTCCACATAATAACCGTTTGAAAACATGTCTCCCAGTTTATACAGACAGTTCGCGTCGTTATGAAGCATCGCGCCGAGTGAAAAATATTCATAAGCCTTTTCATAATCGACTTCCTGATGACGGCCGTAATAGAAGCAGTAGCCCACATTGCAGAATGCCTTGGGCACTCCTTCATCCGCGGCCGACTTATAAAGCTCGTACGCCTTTACATAATCCTGTTCCACTCCTCTTCCTTCATAATAGAATGTCCCGAGATTAAGAGCGGCGACAGCCATGCCGTGATCGGCGCACAGTCTGTAACATTCTATGACCTTTTGGATTATCTTCTCATCGGTTGACGAATGATACGCGCATGCCCATCCGAAGGCATCGTCCCAGTCTTCATTTTTTATGAAAAAGTCTGCTTCCTCCAGACTCGCCTGAACGGTTTCCCAGTCCATATCACCGTTATCGAACGGATCCTTCGGAAAATTATCCGCATGTGACGGAACAGCGGGCTCATCCTCATATTCTTCCTGCGAAGCGATTCTGATAATGTGTTTCGTTTTATCCGGAGGATAAGGCGCGTCCTCTTCAGTGTACTCCGTGCAGGTTCTGACCTCGCCGATCCTGAGGGAATCGTCATTACCGAAGGAGACCAGGACATAAGACCCCGGCGTGATTTCACCTTCGTCGCTTATGTATGAATAAACGCGTCTGACACCCTTGACAGCGACACCGCAATACCAGTATTTCTCCATCTTTTCCTCCGTGGTTATTTTCTGTCCGCTGCCGCCGCGAACCGTCTCCGTGAATCGGAAAGCAGACAAATTCCGCCGCGAACCCGTAAAAATTCAATTCCGGCATCCCGGCCCGTATCTCATGAACCGGCCGGCAGCCCTGGAAATCATCCGCTAAAGACGAACATAACCCTATGCGGGCTACGTCAGCTGACAGGCAGGATAATACTCCGCTCTTAATCAAAAGAGAAGCCGAAATACGGCGGAAGCGAAAGGTCTTCAAGTTCCCTTATAATATGCGTAGGGGCGGCTATCATTCCCTGCGTGTACTGTCCTGCCGCATACTTTCGCGCTTCCCCGTTACCGTCCGCTTCATGAGGGATATCGTCACTCCGGAAGATTTTCCGGTAGGAAACTGCGGTTCTCCTCCCATCATCAGGGAGGCTTCCCCGGTAAGAAACCGCGGTTTCCTTCCCATCGCCAGGCATTTGCCGAATTCGACTTCCCGCAGGCGTATCAGATCCCGCGGCCGGGGCCGGCGCGCGCCACATACACTCCGCTAAATTAAATTCCGTCATCGCGGCGGCCGCAATCGAGTCTTCTGTGAGATCAGAGTGTTCTGTTATCAGAATCTCAAGAAGAACAGTACTTCCATCCCCGTTTTCCCCGAGTACCGCTGCTGCCTCTCCATCGTTGATTGAGAAAAGACTGTCTTTTCCCGTACTTATATATCCGACATATTGTAAAGCTTTGTCGCTTAATTGTATATGCACCCGGTCACGCAGGATTTCTTCACGAAGATTCCCGTACTCTTCCGTTGAAATCCGGCGGAAAACGACGTTTTTCGACGATGCGTCTGTCTCTGCCTCCGTTTCCGCTCCCGCGCGGGCACGGAACAGCGGAAAATAACCGAGGGGTTCATAAAATTTCACGAGGCTCTCGTATGCCGGCGAAAGGACGGAGACAGCGCCCTCACTCATCGCGCGGGCAGCCGCGCAGGATGTGATTTCAGAGCCCGCGCCTGTACCCCGCGCCGCCGGTTCCGTGCATATCGCATAACTTACAAATACCGGCGCAACAACTGCCGGCGCGGTTTCTCCGGAGCCGGTCTTCCGGAAATCCGGAAGTCTCCTGTTGAAAATATTTTCTGATTCTGTCAGCGCAGTTTTTGCGTAACGCGCCGCCGTTGGCATGTCATGCCTGAATTCCGGATCTGTTGCACTTTTAATACCGCCTTTATATGCCGGATCCGGCGCTTCCGTATGTTCCCCCGCGTAAGAAAGTATGTTTAACCTGCCCGCGGGTATGATCAGACTGCCGGTAAAGAACTGCGTAAGTTCAGAAATCAGACGATTACCCTCATAAAGCGCGAAAGCTTTGATTTCACCCCGGAAATTTCCGAAAAATTTCTTTATTTCACTTTTATCATCATGAAAAACCCCGGACCAGAGCGGGAAAAACTCCTCCGGCAGCTGATCCGGGCCGAAGACTCTTAATTTTCTTTGTACTGCCTTACTTTCTTCCATTAAGCAACACTGCCGGTTATTGATCGGCTGAATCCGGCCCCGCCCGCGCGGTCCCATTCTCTTATGTTATTCTCTGTCATCTTCACCGCTTATATACTGCACACTTTCCCTCAGGAGGAATCCTTCCCTCAACCGGCGGATACGGACAGATGCCGCGCCGGATAATGATTTTCCGGTTACAGTCTGTCCAGTACGGCGTCGGTAAAAGCTTCCCCTGTCGCTCCGTTCTCGCGCCCCGTGATAACAACCTTGTCCGGTCCGTTCGCGACCTCTTCAAGAACCCTATCCAGTTTATCGGCCTTTTCAGAGAAACCGATATGCCTTATAAGCATGGATGCCGCTTTGATCATGCTCGCGGGATTGGCGTACGCTTCTCTCCCTTCTTCCACCATTCTCACGGCGGAGCCGTGGATAGCCTCGAACATGGCATACTGATCCCCGATATTCGAACTTCCGCCCGTGCCGACTCCGCCCTGTATCTCGGCCGCCTCATCCGTTATGATATCGCCGTAAAGATTCGGGAGAACGAAGACCTGAAAACCGGAACGACGGTTTTTATCCAGAAGTTTCGCGGTCATAATGTCGATATACCAGTCTTCTAATTTAAGCGAGGGATAGTCCGCGGCCACTTCATGGCAGATCCTGGAGAAATTCCCGTCTGTCTTTTTCAGGATGTTAGCCTTTGTCACGATTTCCACGTTTGTCATGCCGTTCGCTACGGCGTAATCATAGGCGCTTCGGGCGATTCTGCGTGTTCCGGCATCGGTCGTGACCTTAAAGTCAACAGCAAGTTTTCCGGGAAGTTCAATCCCCTGACCGCCGAGCGCGTACTCCCCTTCCGTATTCTCACGGAAAAACACCCAGTTTATTCCTTCCTCAGGCACCTGCACCGGCCTCACATTGGCATAAAGATCGAGAGATTTCCTCAGAGCCACATTCGCGCTTTCCATGTTGCCGCCCTTCGGCGTCGTCGTCGGCCCCTTAAGAAGGACATCGCATGTTTTGACCTCTTTCATCACGTCCGGAGGAACGGCTTCCATAAGTTCGAGTCTCCGCTCAAGCGTGAGCCCCTCTATCCTTATCAACTCGACTTTTCCGCTCTTCAGTTCTTCTGACAAAAGCATACTGAGCACACGAACAGCCTGTTCGGTAATCGCGGGGCCGATACCGTCACCCGGAATGATGCCGATTCTGATTTTTGCCAGTTCGGTAAAGTTCTTTCTTTCCTTAGCCTTCTCCATTTCCCTGACTCTGTTGATCTGGTCCATGAGAAGTATCCTGAACTGCCCCGTGGCATCGCTTACTTCCGCCATCTCATCCATTTCTTTCATGCCGAACTCCGCGAGTTCCTTTACTATGTTTTTCCCCGCCATCTTTCATCCTCCTGATATTTAATGAAGCGGCGCCAGACAGTTTAGAGCGCGCACGTCCATTTTATGTATTTTCCGCAAATACCGCCGCATGTTCCGGCGGATGCGCACTGACATTTAATCTGACTGCCGTGCGGCATACTGACTGATACAAAGCGGTGCGCATTCTGTTACCCGCCGTCATCACCGGGACGCGACATATTTAAGAAGACCGCCCGCCCGGAGAATCGCTTTCTGCCTTTCGGTGAACGAACCCTCAAGGGGTATTTCTCCTCCCGTTCCGTCCTCAAGCGTGAACTCTCCGTTTTCCAGTCCTTCGCTGATATGAGTTATTCTGAGTTTATCCCCCTGCGACAGTTTATCGAAGTCTTCCGGGACTGCGAACGTGAGAGGCAGGATGCCGGCGTTTATCAGATTGGCTGCATGGATGCGCGCGAAGCTCTTCGCCACGACCGCGCGGACTCCAAGATAGAGAGGAACCAGCGCCGCGTGTTCTCTGGATGAACCCTGGCCGTAATTGACACCGCCGACCACTATGCTCCGTCCGGCATTCTTCGCTCTCCCCGGAAATGAAGGATCCACCACCTCAAAACAGTATTGTGAAAGCAGGGGAATGTTGGAGCGGTAAGGAAGGATTTTAGACCCCGCCGGCATTATATGGTCCGTCGTGATATTATCGCCGACCTTAAGGACAAGCTCGCCCTCAAGCGTATCCGGAAGAGGTTCACCGACAGGGCAGTCCTTTATATTCGGCCCCTTCAGTATTTCCACGCTGTTCGCCTCTTCAGCGGGAGCAGGTTCTATGATCGCGGAATCATTCACACGGAAAGTGTCCGGAACCGTCACACCGAAGGGCTCTCCGAGAGTCGTCGGATCTGTTATATATCCCGTCAGGGCGGACGCGGCCGCCGTCTCCGGAGATACGAGGTATACCTGTCCGTCCTTTGTCCCCGATCTTCCCTCGAAATTCCTGTTGAACGTTCTCAGAGAAACACCTCCTGAATTGGGTGAGAATCCCATGCCGATACAGGGACCGCAGGCGCACTCAAGGAGCCGCGCGCCAGAAGCGAGTATATCCGTGAGTTCACCGGAATCTGAAAGCATGGTCAGAACCTGCCTTGATCCCGGTGAAAGCGAAAGACTCACATCGGGACTTACCGTTTTCCCCTTCAGTATCGCCGCTACCTTGCGGAGATCGTAGAGGGATGAGTTGGTGCAGCTTCCGATGCAGACCTGATCTACCTTTGTTCCCGCGAGAGATGAGACCGTGACGACATTATCCGGACTGTGCGGGCAGGCGATCATGGGCGAAAGGTTGTCTAAATCAATGCGGATCACGCGATCATATTCCGCGTCGGAATCGCTCTCAAGCGGGGTAAAGTCCGCGCCCCTGCCCTCGGCATCAAGGAAAGCTTTCGTTACTTCATCAGACGGGAATATTGATGTCGTAGCCCCGAGCTCCGCCCCCATGTTGGTGATCGTGGCCCTCTCCGGTACGGACAGAGTCTTTACGCCGGGTCCTCCCCACTCTATGACGGCGCCTACACCGCCTTTCACGGAAAGTATCCGGAGAATCTCAAGACTCACGTCTTTAGCCGAGACAAACGGTTTCAGGCTTCCGGAAAGTTCTACCTTTATCATCTTCGGCATGCTGATATAGTATGTTCCTCCGCCCATGGCGACGGCAACGTCAAGTCCTCCCGCTCCCATGGCAAGCATGCCGATTCCTCCGGCGGTCGGCGTATGACTGTCCGAGCCTATCAGAGTTTTCCCCGGTTTGCCGAAACGCTCCAGATGGACCTGATGGCAGATGCCGTTTCCCGGGCGGGAGTATTTCAGTCCGTATTTTTTCGCCATCGACTGGATGAACCTGTGGTCATCGGCGTTCATAAAGCCGGACTGAAGTGTGTTATGATCTATATAGGCGACAGAAAGCTCTGTCTTAACGCGGGGGATTCCCATGGCCTCGAACTCCAGATACGCCATCGTTCCCGTGGCATCCTGCGTAAGTGTCTGGTCGATTCTGAGACCGATCTCTTCGCCCGGGATCATCTCTCCTTCAACCAGGTGACTTTTGATTATTTTCTGCGCGATTGTGAGTCCCATGATTAAGTCCTTTCATTAAATAAGTTAACCGGAGCCGCTTCCGCCCCCGTCCGGGGGCTTTTTTATTTTGCCGGCGGGGAAACAGGAAAACCCGCGGCATAACTGTGCGCCGCATCTTTATTTCACATTCGCGCTTATCATACTGTTGTAGGCGTTTCTGATGTGTGTATTCAGCGCATCCTCTACACGATCAGGGTCGTGCGCGGCGAGCGCCTCGTAAATAGCCCTGTGCTCCTTCACTGAAATATCCGAACGGCCTCCGTGCTTCTCCATCGACTCATATCTGTAACGCATGACCTTATGATGAAGCGGGCTCAATATGCGGTTAAGAACACGGCTCCCGCTCGCCATGTAAATCGTATCGTGAAATTCAGTATCGAGATCCCGGACCTTAGCTATATCATCTTTTTTCACGTAAAATTCCTGTCTCTCCAGAATATCCTCAAGATGAGCGAGAGTCTCATCATCGATAAGCTCTGCGGCGCGCCGCATCGCAATCGACTCGACCTGCCGCTTCACTTCATAAACGTCCTGCATATCGCTGAGAGACATCCCAACGACTACTGTCCCCTGCGGAGTCTCTTCAACGAGATCCTCATCCCTCAGACGGTTTATCGCCTCCCGGACCGGAGTCCTGCTCACGCCGAGGTCGTCGCAAAGCATCTTCTCACTGATATACTGGCCCCTCTTATATGTCTCGTTAAGAATCTGCCGCTCGAGTATCTCATACACTTTATCGGCCATCGAAACATTCTTATATTCGATCATATTGCGCCTCCCTCGTCATTTACAACAGTCTCCGTTCTGAGCGGAACACCGTTTCTCAGCTCCAGAATTTTCTCTTCCATTTCTTTACTCGACATGACGGTAGTCCTTCCGTCCGCGTACATTTCATCAACCCATTCCTTAAGGCTGACCACGAGGGGATCTTCCTTGTCCACCGCCTCATCAGGCCCGAGATCATAATACTGGTTTATCCAGTACGCTATTCCCGCGAGTCCGCTCGTCTTGCTCACGGCAACGCCGGGCATTCTGTTAAGCAGCTTCTTTGTATTGAAGATATTGTAGATTTCTTCGTCCTTGATAAGGCCGTCCGCGTGTATGCCCGCCCTCGTGACGTTGAAATTCTCGCCGACAAAAGGAGTATTGGGAGGTATTTTATATCCGATCTCATCTTCAAAATATCTCGCTATCTCTGTGATTACCGTCGGGTCCATTCCGTCCAGGGAACCTCTCAGAGAAGCGTACTGGAAGACCATAGCCTCAAGCGGCACATTCCCCGTCCTCTCACCTATTCCGAGGAGAGAACAGTTAACGGCGCAGCAGCCGTAGAGCCATGCCGTCGCGGCGTTCGCCACTCCCATATAGAAATCATTGTGCCCGTGCCACTCCAGAAGCTCACCCGGAACCTCGGCGAAATTCTTAAGCCCGTAGATTATGCCCGGCACGCTTCTCGGAAGAGATGCCCCCGTGAAAGGAACGCCGTAGCCCATGGTGTCGCACGCCCTGATCTTCACGGGTATGCCCGCTTCCTCAGACAGCTTGTGGATCTCGTTGACGAAGGGAACCACGAATCCGTAGAAATCGGCGCGGGTCAGATCCTCCAGATGGCATCTCGGCACGACGCCGGCGTCGAAAGCGTCCCTGATGGTTTCAAGGTAATAATCCATGGCCTGCCTGCGGGTCATCTTCAGTTTTTTGAAAATATGATAATCGCTGCATGAAACGAGTATTCCCGTCTCCCTTATGCCGAGATCCTTTACGAGTTTAAAATCCTCCTTTGTCGCGCGTATCCATGTCGTAATCTCCGGGAACGTATAGCCGAGTTCCATACATTTTTCAACGGCCTTGCGGTCCTTATCCGTATACACAAAAAACTCGGACTGGCGGATGATACCGTACGGGCCTCCGAGCCTCGCCATCAGCTTATAAAGATCCACGATCTGCTTCACCGTATACGGAGCCATGGACTGCTGGCCGTCTCTGAACGATGTATCCGTGATCCAGATATCTCTCGGCATGTCCAGCGGAACCCTTCTGTAGTTGAAAGCCACCTTAGGCACCTCGTCATAATCATAAAGATCACGGTAAAGGTTAGGGTCACTGACATCCTGAAGCGAATAGCGGTAATTGGATTCCTCCAGAAGATTAGTCGAATCGGACGTTATCAGCATTTCTCCACCTCCCTGCATAAAGGCCGCGGTTCAGTCAAAAACCGGACAGCAGCCTGAATAAAATCAATAATTGAAACCGGATAATCCGTGAAAAATTATACGGCCGGGCTAATAAAACACCAACCGACCGTAAGTCAGATGATACAGACAGCAACCTTCCTCTCAGGTTAATAAAGCACCGATTGATTGTCAGTCAAACAGGAGCAGACCGGCTGCGAACCGTCCGTTAATCGGACTGAAATCGATATCAGATTAAAATTTCAACTGATGTTAATATCGTGATTTGAAAGAACGGCTGTATTGATGTATACAAGTATATCGATATAATTAAAAATGTCAAGAGGCTGTTCACGGCCTTATTCTGACCGGACAGGCGCCGAGAGCGTCCAGGGAAACGAGACGGTAATCCACGCCGTTACATTCGCCTTTAAGTCCCCTTCCGTAATTATCCTGACCGTGGAGGTGGCCGTATACGCAGGTCCGGACACCGTACTCCTCCAGCATTCCCGTGAAGCCTGACGGCTGAAACCTGTCATTGCACGGCGGATAGTGAAGCATGACAATGATATCCGGCTCTTCTCCGTCCCGTTTTATATCTTCAAGAGAAAATCTGAGACGGATGAGCTCGCGATTGTAAATCTTCTGATCGTGTTCGTCAAACCCCTCGGTTCCCGGGCAGATCCAGCCGCGCGTCCCGCATATCCACGTTTCTCCCGCCTTAACGGCGTGATTCTGAAGAAAAATCATGTCGGGATAAAGTCCGTTCAATCTGCCGGATGATACCCACCAGAGATCGTGATTGCCTTTTATAAAAATCTTTTTCCCCGGAAGTCTGTGAATCCATTCCAGATCCGCCATCGCCTCTTCAGTCTTAAGCCCCCAGGACACATCCCCCGGGATAAGCACAGTGTCCCCGTCCATTACGACATCCGACCAGGACTTTTTCAGCCGCTCCTCATGATCCTCCCACGCGGAGCCGAAAACGCTCATAGGTTTTTTCACGGAGGGATCGGAGGAAAGATGCAAATCCCCTATAGCAAAAATACTCATTTCCGTATTTTATCGATAAAAGCGCCGGGACATCCGGAGAAATCATTTCCGGGAAGGAACACCGGCACTCATACAAATTTGCAAGTTGTATTATTTACTAATTGAACTCCTGATTATTGTCGATAAAATAGTCGCTCCAGCTTTCGTAGATGTCTTTTCTCTCCTCGTACAGCGCTTCGACACCCGCGGATTTACTGAGCGGACGCCCTTTTATCTCTAATTTGTTAAGGTCGCGTTTGACCCATATTATCCTGCCGTTCTGCCTCGCGTAGTTATAATTGATCTTCCGCTTCACGATACCGCCGCCGGTAGCGATAACAAGCCCCTGGCGCTTGCATGTATCTCTGAAGATCTCAGACTCTACAGCGCGGAAATACTCTTCCCCTTTTGAGTCAAAAATCTCCTCGATCGGCATCCCCTCACGCTCTATTATAAGATCGTCGATGTCCACAAACTCGCGTCCCTGTTTCTCCGCGATCTTGCGGCCGAGATAAGTCTTGCCCGCGCCCGGCATACCGATGAGAATGATATTGAGTTCTTCGCTTCTGATGTCGAAAATCGCTTCCTCTACATCGTCCTCGCTTATATATTTATCCTGAAACAGTTCGCTCGCCTGCTTTGCCTGGGCGACGAGCATGGAAATACCGCCGCAGCACGGAACTCCTTTAGCGATGGCATCGAGTATGAACTTTGTTTTATCAGGGTTGTAGATGAGGTCGACAGCGCCCCTGAGTCGCGAAAAATTATCGACGTTCACGAGCGATCTTCCGTTATCGGGGTACATTCCGACAGGGGTCGCGTTCACTATGATCTCACTGTCAAAATGTTTCCCGATATTATCGTAATTATTCTCCCCTTTTCTGGAAACGACCACCACCTCATCAGCGGACAGATCCTTCAGCGCCTGCGAAACCACGGCCGAAGCGCCGCCCGAACCGAGTACCAGACATTTTTTACCGGTGACATCTATCTTGTTACGCCTGAGCATATACCGGAAACCATAGTAATCCGTATTGTATCCGAGCAGTCTCCCGTCCCGTCTTACGATTGTGTTGACCGCTCCGATGTTTCGCGACAGCGGTGAAAGCTCATCTAAATACCGCATAACCGACTTCTTATACGGAATGGTCACGTTGAATCCGCTGTATTCTTCATTCTTCAGCACTCCGGGAAGTCCGTCCGAAGACGTTTCCAGATAATCATACTCATAATCGCCGAACCTTCGGTGGATCGACTTGGAATAGCTGTGACCCAGGTGTTCACCGATCAGCCCGAATTTACCCATTAACTTTTCCTTTCTTAAAACATGAGGTCAGGCACCGCGAACCGGTCCGTTAAATTAAAGTTAAGCCTGTTCCCCGGCGGCCGCGCCGACCGCGCTTCGCCGCTCAATTCCTCGCTCCTGCGTGAAACTGCATGCTGAGCTGCGGAAAACTTCCGCAGCGGTGTTATGCCGCCGCCCCGACAGCTGCCTATATTCACTTGCCCTCCGAACAGTAACAGTTTTTTCCCGTTTGAAATTCTAAAAATATTATACCTTAATTGCCCCTGTTTGCAATAACGACCGCGCGCCCGCTT
>CAZTIY010000043.1:0-11514 GCA_964613765.1 uncultured Eubacterium sp. | reverse complement strand
GGTTTGACCCCGCGCCCCGCAGGAGGCAGGCGACTCGTAGAAACTGCGCGAAGCGGGGGACCTTTTCTCGCAGCGGTGCTATGCCGCCCGTCCCTCAAATACCATGTGTGAATTGTAACGACCGTACGGCCGGACGGGCCGGGTGTTCCGGGGGTCTTTATCGGCGCCGGAAAAAGTGTTAGAATTATCCGCGGTGTCGGCCGCGACGGTACATGCTGAAACGCAATCCGAAGCAGGATGCGCCGGAGTTTCTCTCCTGAAATTATTAACGGTAACCGTCGGGGCGCTTTCCGGGCCCTCAGGGAAAAGCGCAATCGGCGCCGGCACGGATGATCGGACGGATATCTGTAATGTTATATGAAAGGATAACGGGGAATTGTATTTATTCAGAGATCTTGTGATTATATATTATATTCTCGCTCTCGCAGGAGGATTTCTTATACTCCGGATGGAACCGGTTATCGGGGCGTTCTGGTTAAGATGTGTTGTCGCCCTTGTGTGGGTGCTGGGATCCGCGCTGATTTTCAACGGAATCGCTTCGAGAAGACTTACCGGACTTATCAGACTCAGGGTCTCCGAACTCAGGACTCGTGAATTTCTCACGAAAATCGAAAAAATCGATGACAGGAGACCGATGTCATTCAGACACTGGGTCGCTTCTGTCTATAAAGCGGCGGCGCTCATGGATCTCGGGGATTACAACGGGGCTGAGCGCGTCCTTATTAACGGCGAGCCTCAGGGAGAGAAGCAGAGGGCGGTGTTTTTAAGGATAAGCTGGCTTGAACTGAAAGCCGTCTGTCTTACTAATCTGGGGAGATTCGCCGAAGCTCAGGGGATCATGCGTGAGAGCGAGTCAATTATTTCCCGGATCCCGAACGGGGATCAGCGTGTGAATTTAATGTATTCCCACGATAACAGCAGATTTATTTACAATCTGAAGAAAGGCAATATCGACAGACAGGAAGAATTCTGGCTGAAACGTCACAGAGAGGCGGAATACATGCTCGAGGATGTGTCGGCGGTCTATCATCTTGCAGAAGTCTATGAGCTTAAGGGTGAAAAAGAGGAACGCGAACTTTGTCTCAGATACGTGGCCGGGACAAAAGGCGACCTGTATATGATCTCGAAAGCACGTGAAATGCTTTCATCAATAGAAGACGAAAGCGGCGTGCCGTCGAAAACCGACTGAGGAGGAAACCGGGGGATATTGATTATGGAAACGAAAAACGTCTGGAAAGAATACAGCGAAGAGCGGATTAAGGAATGCGAAGAATTCTGCAGGGGATATATGGATTTTCTTTCACAGGCTAAGACGGAGAGAGAATGCGCAGAGATAATAAAACGGGACATTGAGTCCCGGGGTTATAAAGATATTGGCACATTAGCACACGGAGAAAGGAATCTGAAGCCGGGCGATAAGGTGTACCGGATCAATCGCGGAAAGAGCGTAGTGATGTTCAATATCGGTGATGAACCGGTAGAGAACGGTATGAACATACTCGGCGCCCATATAGATTCTCCCAGGCTCGACGTCAAGCAGAATCCGATGTATGAGGACGGCGGCTTCTGTTACCTCGACACTCATTACTACGGAGGTATTAAAAAATATCAGTGGGTGACCATTCCGCTCGCCCTTCACGGAGTGTTCGTTAAGAAAGACGGAACAAAAGTGAATATCGCGATAGGTGAGGATGACAGCGACCCTGTGTTTTTTATAAGCGATCTTCTCCCGCATCTCGCGATGGATCAGATGAATAAAAAAGCGTACAGTGTTGTTGAGGGGGAAGCCCTGGATCTTATTGTCGGAAACAGACCTTTTTTGACGGAAAACGACGAATACAGCGGCGAAACCGCCGGCAGCGGGGACGACGGAGAAGATAATGAAGAGAATGAGGAGAATGAAGAAGGGGAAGAACAAAACCGTAATAATGATAAGAAAGAAAAAGGCACATCTCCTTCACGTGGAAAAAAAGACCGGGTGAAAAAAGGAATACTCGCCGTTCTTAAAGAAAAATACGGCGTTGAAGAGGAGGATTTTCTTTCCGCGGAGCTTGAGATCGTACCCGCGGGGCGCGCGAGGGAGGCGGGACTTGACCGGAGCATGATTTTATCATACGGACAGGACGACCGCGTGTGCGCTTATGCTTCATATAAAGCCATGCTGGATACGCCGGAAGTCGGAAGAACCTCGTGCTGCATACTCGCGGATAAAGAAGAGATAGGTTCGGTCGGCGCGACCGGGATGCAGTCAAGATTTTTCGAGAATACTGTCGCGGAAGTTCTCGGAATGCTCGGTCATCCTTATGAGATATCGCTGAGGCGCTGCCTCGAGAACAGTAATATGCTTTCATCTGATGTAAGCAGCGGTTACGATCCGATGTACGCCCAGAATTATGATCTTAAGAACGCGGCGAAACTCGGCTGCGGAATGGTGTTCAACAAATTTACCGGAGCCCGCGGAAAGTCCGGCTCAAACGATGCCGACGCGGAATATCTCGCGATGATCAGGGATATTTTTGAGAAGGATAATGTGAATTTCCAGACTGCCGAACTGGGGAAGGTCGATATAGGCGGGGGAGGAACCATAGCTTACATACTCGCGCTCTACGGAATGAATGTCGTGGACAGCGGCGTGGCGGTTCTGAGCATGCACGCCCCGTGGGAGACCGTGAGTAAAGCGGATGTCTATGAGACGAAAAGAGGCTACGAAACGTTCTTAAAACGCGCCGTGCTTCCCGGTTCTTATAAATAGCGGCGGATAGTCACAGCGGTGCGACAGGAAAATAACTGACTATAAGCCGGCTTATAGATAGCGGTGAACAGTCAGGCGATGCGGCGGGAAATTAACCGACCTGCCGCATCGGTTAATTTATAAATAGCGGTGAACAGTTACAGCGGTGCGGCCTTTTTTCGTCTGTCCCCCGACGGATTTCAGCAGGATTTTTCCGAGACCGCGGACCGAAACGGTTTGACCCTGAGAAACGGGTCTGTCCGGTTTTTCGCAGGGGATCCCGTCAAGGGACGCTCTTCCCGCAGATATATATTTTCCGGCAGCGCCTCTGCTTATCTGAAAACCGGCGCTTATGACACTGTCAAGACGGAGAGAAGTCAGGGTGCCTTTTACGACTTTCACATTCGCTTCCGGTATCCGGACCGTTGAAAGCGGGACGGAAGACAGGTGTATTTTTGTCCGGCCAGCGAAGGTAAAGTTTTGCAGAACATAAGGCGCGATTTCTGATGTAACGAAAAAGTCGCAGCTTTCTCTGCAGACCAGTATGTCGCCCGCGGCCTCCCGTGCTATGCCCGTGCCGGTAAGCGCGCCGAGGAAATCACGATGTGAGGGGCTGTCCCCCTGATAAAACGTGGCGCGGAGACAGACAACCGGCGCGCCGGGGCCCGAGAGGAAACTCTCGTCCATATATTCCGGCAGATAACAGAGAATTCTGCGCTCGGCGCCTTCATAACCGCCGAAGTAAAAAAGCCCGTCACCGTCCCCGAAAAGATAACGGGACATGACCTGTTCACGCGGCGTGAGAAAACCGGTGAAAGCCGGTACTGCCCGCTGCATTCCGCTGTTTATTTTATCCCACAGTTTTGCGAGAAGAAGCCTGTCATCGTCCGTCTTTGCGATTTTTTCAATATTCTTTCTGTCCATGGCTTAAAACTTTTTGAAAGTCGTTCGGCTTCATATTGCGAATAACCTGTAATTACAGATTATTATTCACAAAGGGAGGATTTGCATGTGAAGCAAATCCTCCCGTCAAAAGTACAGAGTTGAAAGTTCTCGCCGCCCGTCGGTTCATTCTTTGAAGCCGCCATTCGGAACTTTCCGGGCGAGATTTATTCTTTGGAGTCGCCGCCATTCGGAACTTTCCGGCCGTGGATTACTCTTTGAAGTAGCCGCCTTCGGAACTTTCTGACCGAGGTTCACTCTTTGAAGTAGCCGCCATTCGGAACTTTCCGGGCAGGGATTACTCTTTGAAGTCGCCGCCTTTCAGAACTTTCTGGCCGAGAGCCTTCTGTGATTCGGGGATTCCTTCAAGCGTCTGCTTCTGGATGGCGCGGATCTTAAGCGGCAGTGTGAACAGGTTGATGAATCCTTCCGCGTCATGCTGGTCGTAGACCTCATCCTCGCTGAATGTCGCGAATTCTTCATTATATAAAGAGTAGGGAGAGCGGCTCGCGACCGGATACGCCACACCTTTATAGAGTTTCAGTCTCACATCGCCCGTTACATTCTTCTGCGTCGAATCTACAAAAGCGCTTATGGCTTCCCTCAGCGGCGTGAACCAGAGACCGTCGTAAACGAGCTCGGTAAACTTCTGCGAAACTATTTTCTTATATGCCAGGGTGTCACGGTCAAGGATGAGTTTTTCCAGTGCTTTATGGGCCTGATAGAGGATCGTTCCGCCGGGGGTCTCATACACGCCCCTCGATTTCATCCCGACAAGACGGTTTTCTATAATGTCTATGGTGCCGACACCGTTACGGGAACCGAGAGTATTCAGCTTCATTAAGAGATCAATCGGGCTCAGCTTTTCTCCGTCGACGGCTGCAGGTATGCCTTTTTCAAAAGAAACCGTGACATACTGCGGGACGTCCGGAGCATCTTCCGGGGTGCTTGAAAGAACGTGAATCGTCGGCTTATGCTCGTTCCAGGGATTTTCCAGTTCTCCGCCCTCATGGCTTATATGCCAGATATTCTCGTCTCTTGAATAAATTTTTTCTGTCGTCTGGGAGATCGGTATGTTGTTCTGATGCGCGTATTCTATCAGGTCCTCCCGTGACTGGAAGTCCCAGATACGCCAGGGGGCAAGCACCTGGATCGCGGGATTCAGAGCCTTTATGGTAGCCTCAAAACGGACCTGATCGTTGCCTTTCCCCGTGCAGCCGTGGCAAATCCTGTATATCCCGCGTTCCTCCGCTATTTCCACAAGTTTCTGCGCCATGATCGGCCTTGCCATGGACGTTCCGAGAAGGTAGTCGTCCTCATAGATCGCGTCCGCCTTAAGCGACGGATAAATGTAATCCGTTATGAATTCTTCACGGATATCGACCACGATAGCTTCGGACGCGCCCGTGGAAAGAGCTTTCGCCTTAACGGCCTCAAAGTCCTCGCGCTGGCCGGCGTTGCAGCAGACTGCGATGACATCATAATTATGTTCTTTCTGAAGCCATGTCAGAATGACCGAGGTGTCGAGCCCGCCGGAATAAGCAAGAATAATTTTCTCCTTTGTAGAATCTGCCATATCGAATCTCCTTGGTATAAATATTAGAAAAAATGAATAATTAGAATCGCAAGTGCTAATATAACACCGTTGCGTATAAATATCAAGTATTTTTTGAAAATATACAAAAATACGCCGGGATAAACCGCGGAATTTAATAATCATAACGGGGCCGGACAGCCGGAACACGTTGAAATTACAGGACTGCAACGGTTTCGAGATGTGCGCGGACGAAACGTCCGTTCCTCTGAAAGCGGGTTGAATACAATACGGCGGTATAGTATACTCTCATAAGATAAACACGCAGGCCGATTCCGGCCCCGGATTATATATACCGGGGCGGACGGATACGCGGCGGTCACATAAGCGTGCCGGGAGTTTCTCCGGCGTGAACCGTTAATTTATTAGAGTTTGATAAGACGTTACGGAACAGGAGCTTACCGGAATGAAAGGACTGATTTACCTGGAGGACGGGACACTGTACAGAGGGAGAGGTTTCGGCGCTGAGGCCACCCGTGTCGGAGAGCTTGTTTTCAATACGGCGATGACAGGCTACCAGAGAACGCTGACTGATCCTTCCTACAGCGGGCAGATAATCAATATGACATATCCTTTGCTCGGGAATTACGGTATCAACGACACTGATTACGAGTCGGACAGGATACATGCCCTAGGTGTCGTCGCGAAGGATGTATGTTTCAGGCCGTCCAACTGGCAGTGCACGGAAACTATCGATGAATGGCTGCGGGAGATGGGAGTTCCGGGAGTTTTTGACGTCGACACCAGAGGAATCACAAAGAAAATCCGCGACAACGGGGTGCAGAAATGCGTGATAACAACGGAGGACATTTCCCTGGACGATGTTAAGGCACTGTGTGATAAGACGGCGCTCAGGACAGATCAGATGATGCACGTCGGGGTAACAGGTATCGTAAAGTTAGAGCCCGAAGATCCGAAATTTAATGTGGCCGTCATGGATTTCGGAATCAAGAGAAGCATGCTTATGGAACTTATGAAGAGGGACTGCGCTCTTACGATATATCCGTATTCGACAAAGGCGAAGGTGATTCTTAACGATCATCCCGACGGCGTCTTTATAAGCAACGGACCGGGAGATCCCGCGACAGCGGAATTTGCTGTTAAAGTCACGGAGAAGCTCATCACAAACAGCAATTACGGACCCGGACAGATGCCGATAATGGGGGTCTGCATGGGAAACCAGCTTATAGCGCTTGCCTCCGGCGGCTCCACATACAAGATGAAATACGGGCACAGAGGAGTGAATCACGGCGTCTTTGATAAAATAACCGGAAGAAGCTACATAACTTCCCAGAACCACGGATATGCCGTTGACGCGAACAGCGTGGTACTTAAAGGGCTTGACGTGACGCACCTCAATCTGAACGACGGGACGGTGGAGGGCATTAAGAGCCTCAGAAAACCCGTGTTCAGCGTCCAGTTCCACCCGGAATCGAAACCCGGTCCCAATGATACGGGATACCTCTTCGATATGTTCACAGACCTGATGAAGGGAGGGAGATTGTAATGCCGAGAGATTTCACGCTTAACAAGGTTCTTATCATAGGCTCCGGTCCCATCGTCATAGGTCAGGCGGCGGAATTTGACTACGCCGGTACGCAGGCGTGCAAGGCGATTACGGAAGAAGGCATAGAATGCATCCTGATCAACAGCAATCCCGCGACAATCATGACGGATTACGGCATCGCGGATAAGGTTTATCTGGAGCCGATAACGGAAGAGGCCGTCACGAGGGTCATAGAGAGAGAGCACCCGGAAGGGATCCTGGCAGGTTTCGGCGGTCAGACGGGACTCAATATCGGAATGTCGCTCGAGGAGAAGGGCGTCCTTCGCGAGCACGGCGTCAAGCTTCTCGGGGTAAAAAAACAAAGCATACACAGGGCGGAAGACAGGGAAGCGTTCAAGGAGCTCATGAACGAGATCGGTGAACCGATTCCGCCGAGCGCCATCGCGACGAGCGTGGAGGAGTGTCTGGAAATAGTTAAGGATATAGGATATCCCGTAATTATCAGACCCGCTTACACACTCGGAGGAACGGGGGGCGGCATTGCGAACAATGAGGAGGAACTCAGAGAGCATTGCGAGATAGGGATCCAGAAGAGCGCCATCGGTCAGGTCCTCGTAGAGAAATCCATAGCCGGCTGGAAAGAGATAGAACTGGAAGTCATCAGGGACGCGAAGGACAACTGCATCATAATCTGTTCCATGGAGAATCTCGACCCGGTAGGAGTCCACACCGGTGACAGCATCGTCGTCGCTCCGACGCAGACGCTTAACGACAGACAGTATCAGATGATGCGCGACGCATCGGTGAAGATAATCAGAGCCCTTGAGATAGAAGGGGGATGCAACGTCCAGCTCGCTCTTAATCCCGACCGCGATGAATATTACGTTATAGAAGTGAACCCCAGAGTGAGCAGGTCGTCCGCTCTCGCGTCAAAGGCGGCGGGGTACCCGATCGCGAAAATAGCCGCGAAGATAGCCATAGGCTATACTCTGGACGAACTCACGAACTACGTTACGCAGAGCAGCAGCGCCTGTTTTGAACCGACTCTCGATTACTGCGTCGTGAAATTCCCGAAGTGGCCGTTCAATAAGTTCCGCACGGCGTCACGCAAACTCGGAACACAGATGAAGGCGACCGGAGAGATCATGGCGATAGACAGGAATTTTGAAAGCGCGCTGATGAAAGGCATCGCCTCTCTTGAGATCGACGGGACGGGTCTCAGAGTTCCTTATGTCACGAATCTGGACGATGAGCGACTGAAAGAGAAGATGCTCGCCTGTGACGACGAAAGAATATTCTGCATAGCCGAGATGTTCAGAAGAGAAACCGCGACAGTCGCGGAGATCCATGAGATGACGAAGATCGACAACTGGTTCCTTGATAAGATCCGCGGCATCGTCGACATGGAGAATCTGCTCAGGACTTCTGAACCGACAGCGGAACTTATACGTGAGGCGGAGAGCCGCGGCCTCACTGATGATGATATACTCGATCTCACGGGAATGCCGAGGGAGGTTCTTCAGGACATCAGACTTTATCACGATATCTACGCGGTATATAAGATTGTTGACACCTGCGCGGGAGAGTTCAAGGCCGCCACCCCTTATTACTATATGAGCTACGGCGGAGAGAATGAAAGCGTCCGGTCCGACCGCGACAAGATCCTCGTAGTGGGTTCCGGTCCCATCAGGATCGGCCAGGGCATAGAATTCGACTACTGCTGTGTACAGGGCGTCTGGGCGCTTCGTGATCTCGGATATGAATCAATAATAATCAACAACAATCCGGAAACCGTGAGCACGGACTTCGACACATCGGACAAGCTGTACTTCGACCCGCTCCACACGGATGACGTGATGAATGTCATCAAGCAGGAGCGCCCGGACGGCGTCATACTCCAGTTCGGCGGCCAGACGTCACTCAATCTCGCGTCGAAACTCGCGGCAAGAAGCGTGAAGATACTCGGCACGCAGAATAAATATATCGACCTCGCGGAGGACAGAGAAAAATTCGCAGAACTTCTCCATGAGCTTAAAATCGCGACGCCGGAGGGCTATGCCGTAAGGACAAGGGAAGAGGCCGATGAGGCGGTACGGAAACTCGGTTATCCTCTGATGGTGAGGCCGTCGTTTGTTATAGGCGGGCGGGCCATGCAGGTCGTGTACAGCGATGAGGAACTGGACAAATATCTGAAGGAAGCCGTCCGGATGTCCCATGAGCATCCGGTACTGATAGACCAGTATATCGAAGGAAAGGAAATGGATGTTGACGCCATAGCGGACGGGGATGATGTACTCATCCCGGGCATCATGGAGCATTTCGAGCGCACGGGAGTGCATTCCGGCGACAGCTGCACTTCAATTCCGTCTTACGATCTTCCGGAGGAAGTCATAGAAGAACTTCTGGCGGACACGAAAAAGATAGTAAAAGCCCTCCATGTAGTCGGTCTCGTGAACATTCAGTACGCCTGGGACGGGAAGACTGTCTATATAATCGAAGTCAATCCGCGCGCTTCGAGAACGGTGCCCATTCTGAGCAAGGTCACGAAGGTGCCGATGGTGAAACTGGCGGTCGCGGCCATGACGGGGCATAAACTCAGGGATATGGGCTACGGAACGGGGCTTATGAAGCCGCCTTCGTATTACGCGGTGAAGATACCGGTATTCTCGGATTCCAAGCTTACTGACGTTGATGTCGCCGTAGGGCCTGAAATGAAGTCTACGGGAGAAGTTCTCGGCATTGATGAAGACCTCGATATGGCCATATATAAAGGTTTTCTCGGAGCGGGCGGCGAGATCCCGACAGAAGGCGGCGTGTTCGTGAGCCTCAGGGATCATGATAAGAATGAAGCTTCGGCCGCGATCATCCGTGAATATGAGAAGATGGGCTTCCGCCTTTATTCATCGAAGGGCACCGGGAAATTTCTGAGAGAACACGGCATTAAAAGCGAGACGCTGCCGTTTGAGGAAATCGCCCCCATGGTGGATCATGAGATAAAGATACTTATCAATACACCTAAAGTTATGAACAAGATAGAAGAAAAAACGTTCCCGATCCGGAGAGCCGCGATAGAGAGGAATCTTCCTGTCCTCACGTGCATGGACACGGCCCGCATCTTCGCGAAGGCTGTAGATCTTAAGAGGAGAGGAGTGAAACCTGACTATAAACCTCTGTGATCCGGATACGCGGCGGTTTACGCGCCAGGCCGTTCACTTCCTCGCTCCTGCGTGAAACTGAATGTTCAGCTGCGAAAAAAGGTCCTCGCTTCGCGCAGTTTCTACGAGTCGCTTGCCTCCTGCGGGGCGCGGGGTAAAACCGCTACGCTTAAACCCCGCGCCTTGCCGCTCACTTCCTCGATCCTGCGTGAAACTGAATGCTCAGCTGCGGAAAATTTCCGCAGCGGTGTTATGCCGCCGCCGATAGCTGTCTATGTTCACTTACCCTCTGAACAGTAACCACCGGCCGCTTATATTTGTCGCACCCCGAAATTAGCGCTTGACTTTAGCGCTTCAGGGTGCTATTTATGTATATATATTCGTTATAATTTATAAACAATGATTTTTCCGGATGACATTTCGTTACCGCGGGAAATCAGGGAATTAAAAGTTTTCAAAGGAACTCAGAGAAACAAAGGAGAATTGAAATGAAAAAAACATTTTTCAAAAGAGCGCTCGTAGTTTTACTCGCGGCGGTCATGATGTTTACGCTCGCGGCATGTTCCGGCGGCGGTGAAGAGGAGGAAGATGCGGCAAAGGAAACGTATGTAGTCGTGACAGAGCCGACATTTCCGCCGTTCGATACGACGAACGACAAAGACGAGCTTGACGGTTTCGATATGGACATGGTGAAGGCCATCGCGAAGGATCAGGGATTTGAGGTGGAGTTCAAGAGCATGGAATTCGCTTCTCTCATCCCGGCGCTTGAAGCCGGAAACGCGGACATAATCGCGGCCGGCATGAATGCCGAGGATGAAGAGAGAAGGGAAAAAGTCGACTTTACCGATACGTATTATGACAGCGGCCTCGTGGTCATGGTCAGAAACGACGAAACGAGAATCGACGGCGAGGACAGCCTGGACAGCACAATGAGCGTAGCGAGCCAGACGGGAACAACGGGGGCCGATGAGGCGACTTCTCTCGAAGAGGGGGGGAAGATCAAGAAGGCCGTCATCCTGGACGGATTCGACACCTGCATCATGCAGCTTAAGAATAAAGACGTTGACGCAATCATCATCGACAAGCCGGTAGCCGAGAACTACATGACGAAGCATGAAGGCGACTTCAAACTGGTCGGAGAAGTCCTCAACGCCGAGTCTTACGGAATGGCCGTAAAGAAGGGCAATACCGAGCTCCTGGAGAAACTCAACCAGGGTCTCAAGGATATCGTCGAGAGCGGCGAATTCAAAGAAATCTGCGAGAAGTGGAACATCGACTCAAAGTTTGACAAATAATACATTGCCGGACGTTACTCAAAGCTGAAAGGCCGGTAAAATCCTGATTCGCAATAAATCATGGTGAATCGTCGATTACCGGCTTTTCAGCCTTTGATCTCAGCGGGTTGAATTTCCCGCCGCTTGCGGCGCAGCGCTTTCGTGGTATGGTATATACCACGGAAGCGCAGGCGACTGTCCGGTGGACAGTTGATGGCTTGCCACGGGGTATTTTATTCCTTGCGGGCTTAATTAGAACCGGAAACAATAACCGGAAACTTTAACGGTTATATTGTTTACTGTTCTGTACC
>CAZTIY010000042.1:0-11555 GCA_964613765.1 uncultured Eubacterium sp. | reverse complement strand
TAAACCCCGCGCCTTGCCGCTCACTTCCTCGCTTCTTCGTGAAACTGCATGCTCAGCTGCGGAAAATTGCCGCAGCGGCGCTACGCCGCCACCCTCGCTACTGATTATGTTCACTTATCCTCTGAACAGTAACCGTTTTCTACCGCGCGCCGTTTTCGAAATCCGCGTGTTCCTTCTCAAGTCTCCTGACTATATTCTCAAAATTCCTTCTGATGTAGGTGTCCGGCTTCAGTACTATGGGAACGCCTATATTAGTTGAAATATTGATGTTCTCATCCTGAAGTACTGCGCCTATTACGGGAGGGGACATCAGTGCGCTTATCTCCTCTATATTCGGCACATAACCCGCCCGCATGATCTCCGGAATTATTCTGTTCACTACCACGAACCTCTCCCTTACGCCGAGATTCACGAGTACTCTGTCAAGCGTATCCGCGTTTCTTATCGATGCGTATTCCGGAGTGGTTACGATAACAGCCATGTCAGCGCCCGCTGAAGCCACAACGAGTCCGTCGTCTATTCCTGACGGGGCGTCGATTATGATTATATCAAATACGTCCGATAACTTTTCGCACAGAACCTTAGCGTGCAGCGGGGTTATGAAACCGCCGTCCTTCACCGGTGACGCTCCCATAAAATACAAATTCCGGAATCTTTCGTCACGAATAAGAGCCTGGCTTATTTTACAAAGCCCGGTCATGGCATCGTGAGCATCATAAACCACATTATTCTCGAGTCCCAGATAAAGATCGACGTTCCGGAGTCCCATGTCCATATCCACTATAACTACCCTGCGCCCCTCTATCGCGAGCATGGCGCCAATGTTCGCCGCGAACATGGTCTTTCCGGTCCCGCCCTTTCCGGACGCTACAAGAATGGCCTTTCCCATCTGTTCCTCCAATATGATACCGGATAAAGCAGTTCAGGAGACAAAACCCAGATTCTTCATACTGCTGTAGGTTCCGTCACCGATTATAATGTGATCCATCACCTTTACACCCAGGATCTCACCCGCCCGTACCAGCCTTTCAGTAGTTCCTATATCCTCGGCACTCGGCGACGGATCACCGCTCGGGTGGTTATGCACAAATATCACCGCGCAGGCGCTCTTTCTGATCGCGGAGCGGAAAACCTCTCTCGGATGAACAATCGTACCCGTAAGTTCACCCACGGAAATCTCCTCCGTATCAAGCAGTTCACCTTTAACATTAAGAATCAAAGCGAAAAAGGATTCTTTCTGCCTGTATCTGAGTCTCTCCATGAACAGTTCCGCGACATCCTCCGCTGAAGTGAGACTTTTCCTTTCAGGTTTTCTCGACGCGGAAATTCTCTTACCCAGTTCTATGGCCGCTAAAACCGCCCCGCTCTTTCCGGGTCCCATTCCTTTTATAGAAACAAGCTCCTCGAAGTCCGCTCTGCCGAGATCACACAGACCGTCTCTGCATGAAGCGAGAATATCCCCCGCGAGCGAGAGTGCGGAACTTTCTCTGGTGCCTGTTCTTATGATGAGCGCGAGAAGCTCCATGTTTGAGAGTGAGCCTATTCCTGACTCCAGTGCCTTTTCCAGAGGTCTCTCAGCCTCCGGAAGCGATTTGATCTTCATAATCCTTCCTTCCGGGATCAGTTTGATCAGTCGCCTCCGGCAGCTCCTTTTCCGACAGTCGTGTTATTATAACACAGCTTCAACCCCTGTCACAAGGTCGCCGGATTAACGTTTAACGGGTTACTGTTCACACATGGTATTTGAGAGACGGGCGGCATAGCACCGTTGCGAAAAAAGGTCCTCGCTTCGCGCAGTTTCTGCGAGTCGCTTGCCTCCTGCGGGGCGCGGGGTTAAACCGCTGCGCTTAAACCCCGCGCCTTGCCGCACACTTCCTCGCTTCTTCGTGAAACTGCATGCTAAGCTGCGGAAAATTTCCGAAGCGGTGTTATGCCGCCGCTCCGATAGTTGCCTATATTCGCTTACCCCCTGAACAGTAGCTTTAACGGACGTTTGTGTCAACAGTTACTGTTCAGAGTGAACATAATCAGTTGCGTGGGAAGCGGCATAATACCGGAGCATTTACCTGCAGTCACTCTTTATCACAGCGAGCATCCGCTCAACTACCTCGTCTATAGTCATGCCGGTGGAATCTATTTCCGTCGCGTCCTCCGCCTTCCGGAGAGGGTCTCTCTCCCGCGTCGAATCCCGCAAATCGCGTTCTTTCACATCATTCAGGACGGAATCGTATGTGACAACCGCCCCCTTCTCCCTGAGTTCCCTGTATCTTCTGGCCGCGCGCTCCTCCGGCGCCGCCGTAAGATAGAATTTGAATTTAGCATCGGGGAATATATGCGTTCCTATGTCCCGACCGTCCATCACCACACTTTTTCTCCGGCCTATTTCTCTCTGTATATCACAGAGCCTGTCCCTGACCTCGGGAATCACGGCGAATTCCGACGCAGCTCCGGTAACTTCCGGTGTTCTTATCTCGTCACTGACTTCCATACCGTTCAGAAATATCTTTCCTTCAATGAAATCTATTGTGCATTCACGAAGCAGGCCGTTAATGCCGTCCGTATCCTCAGGGCTTATTCCCGATCTCAGAGCCTGAAGCGCCACGGCCCGGTACATCGCTCCGGTGTCTATGTAATCGTAACCGAGTTCCTTCGCAAGTCTTTTCGCCACGGTGCTCTTTCCCGCCCCGCCGGGACCATCCACCGCGATCCTGACGATTCCGCCGTCATGTGCCGTTTTTCTGAGCTTATCGATTTCTTCCGCGAATTTCTCCACATCGGCGAACTGGCGGTACACTGATGCAAAGCGGATGTAGGCGACCTGATCCGCCTTGCGCAGCTGGTCCATTACGAGTTCTCCTACGAATTCACTGGACACTTCTTTTTTCCCCTGCTGATTGACCTGCTGCTCCACTTCTGATGTCATTTTCTCGATATCGTCCATGGAGACAGGCCGCTTCTCGCATGCGCGTATAATTCCGCCCGATACCTTGAGCCGGCTGAAAGGCTCTCTCCGGCCGTCCTTCTTAACTACGCGGACCGTTGTTATCTCCGCCGTCTCATATGTTGTAAATCTCTTTCCGCAGCTGTCACAGATCCTGCGTCGCCTGATAACATATCCGTCTTCTGTCTGTCTCGAATCAAGTACTCTGGTCTCCGGCTGATCACAATACGGACACTTCATGTCCTTCTCCTTTCATTGAACCGTTAAAGCGCGAACACTACCCCCGCGAAGGCGGATATCACTATGCAAAGGATCGGACTCAATTTGAATTTCCTGAGTCCGACGAACACCGCGGCGAACAGGATCAGTTTCGCCGGGGAAATAAGAGCGGTGAAAGAATGAGAGGCGATAAAGGCCTCAACATTGATTACCGACAGCTTAAGCACGTCGAAACCCGCCGCGGCGATGAGACCGGTGACGGCAGGTCTGAGTCCGTAGAATGCGTTATTTACAAGTGTGCTTTCCCGGAACTTCTCAAGATACCGGGAAACAACGGTAACTATAATAATCGAGGGGAGTATCTCTCCGAATGTGGCCGTTATCCCGCCGATAAAACCCGCAACATTATATCCCACATATGTCGCCATGTTGATCCCCATAGGTCCCGGCGTCGCCTCGGAAATCGCGATCATATCCGTTATAAATGACAGCGGGTACCATCCGGAAGAAACCGAAAGCGCCTTGAGGAACGGGATCGTCGCCATCCCTCCGCCTATGGCGAACAGACCTATTTTAAAGAATTCATAAAAAAGCCGCGCCAGAATCATTTATCCGCGCCTCCTGTCCCGCCGTCCTTCTTCGTCACGAAAAATTTATACGTAATTCCGGCCGCCGCTGCAAAAACTATGACAATAACCGGCGAGATATCCGTGAATTCAACCAGAAGAAATGTGGAAACGCATAATATCACACCGAGAAGATCTTTGATTCCCTTCTTCCCGAGGTTGAGAACGGCATTCAGTATGAGCGCGCATACACAGACAGAAATCCCGGCGAAAGCATGTTTCACATAAATATTATCCTGAAAATTGGACAGAAAGGCCGCGATGACGGAAATAATTATTATGCAGGGCGTCACAACGCCCAAAGCCGCGGCAATTCCTCCTGACGGTCTTCTCCTCGTATTTCCGACGAAAACAGCCACATTAACGGCGATGATACCGGGAAGCCCCTGAGAAAGCGCATAGTAATCTATGATGTCCTCGTCTGTGAGCCATCCTCTCTTTGTAACAAGTTCGCTCTGGAGAATCGGCATCATTGTCAATCCGCCTCCGAACGTGACTATTCCCATTTTAAAGAACAGCAAATATATATCCAGTAATTCTTTCATACCATTTCTTTCAGAAAAGGGCAGATCCGGTACACCCGTCTCCGCCCTTGAATAATATCCTGTCTTTACTTGTCACCTGTAAGGAACCCGCGCGGATCAGCCCGCCTTCGCATTTTTCACGATAAAATCCATCACTTTGTCAAGCAGCATCGAAACGCGGAATTCATTTTCTTCGCCGTATTCCTCTATTGTCTGTCCGTACTGCTGCTCGAATGTCTCCTCCGTGTATCCGGCGGATTTAAGCATCTTGTCGAGCTCTTTTTTATACTCCTTGTCAGACAGTTTGATCCCCTCATCCTTCGCTATGCTGTACAGAATCATCTTCTGTTTGACCATAAGCTTTCCGTATTTTTTCGTCGTCGAATTATACTCTTTCTTCGTCATATCCATCTGCTTGAGATAGTCAGAAAAAGACATGCCGTAACTCGACGCCATCTGTTCATAGGATTCACGGATAGACGTCACTTCATAATCCAGCTGTTTCTCCGGATAGGATTTTACTTTCGACTTCCCGACGATGTCTCCCCAGAGTTCGGATTTCACCTCACCCATAGCCTCTTCAGTCTTCTCGTCCAGGAGATCCTTCTTGACAGATTCCTCGTACTCCTTTGTCGTCTTGTACTTCGTGTACTTCTTTACGAAACCGGCGCCGTACTCCGGGGTGATGACTTTTTTCCTGTAATTGATGGTAACCGTAAATACAACGTCTTTCCCGGCGAGTTCGGTGTTCTCGTAATCGTCCGGGAATGTCAGCTTGAGGACGGCCTTGGAACCGATCTTCTTCCCCACGAGACTTTCCTCGAAGCCCTCGATCATGTTACCCGCGCCGACTTCCACATCCACATTATCGGCGCTGCCTCCGTCGAATGTCTTTCCGTCGACTTTGCCCACATAACTTATATTGATCGTGTCTTCTTCCTTAACGGTTCCGGTCTTCTCCTGCTCGGTGGTCTCTTTGGCGGCGACCCTTACATCGATCTCGTCCTTAACCTCCTGGTCGGTCACCTCGGGGTCAGGCTTTTCATACGGGAGTCCTTTATACTTCCCTACTGTCACATATTTATCGTAATTCAGATACTCGTAGTTTGAGGCCTTGAAAACGCCTTTCTCATAAGCGATCAAAGAACCGGCGCCCGCAAGAAGCGCGAGGACGATAACAGTAATCAGAAAAATTTTAACATTTCTTCTCTTCGATTTCGACTTGTCTGAAACACCGTTCTTTGATTCTGTTTTCCCCGCTCTGTTTTTCTTTGACCCCGCTTTATCAGGTCTGTCCTTCTTCGACTCCGTTTTATCCGGCTTTCTGTCCTTCGATTCAGTCTTATCTGACCTGTTTCCCTTCGGCTCCTTTCTTTCAGACTTGTTCTTCTCTGACTTCGGTTTATCGGAACGACCTTCCTCAGATTCCTGCCGGTCCTTCCTGCTTTCCGCCGACTTCGTATTGTCAGACCCGGACTGCTCTGTTATACTTTCTTCCGATTCGGGCTGTTCGGCTGCACTGCCCTCCGGTCCGGACTCATCCGCAGCATCAGCGGCGGGTTCCGTCTGATCCGGCGTATTACCTTCAGACTCTGACTGATCCGCCGAGCTTTCTTCCGGTTCAGACTCATCCGGCTCACCGGCGTCAGACGCGTACTCTTCTGTCACACTCTCCTCCGATTCGGACTGTCCGGCCGCACTGTCCTCCGGTCCGGACTCATCCGCAGCATCGGCGTCGGGTTCAGACTGTGTCACTGCACCGCCTTCAGGTTCCGGCTGATCCGCCGCGCTCTCTTCCGGTTCAGACTCATCCGGCGAAGCACCGTCAGGCTCCGGCTGATCAGCCCCACTTTCCTCTGAACCGGACTCATCCGCAGCATCAGCCTCGGGTTCCGTCTGATCCGTCGTATTACCTTCAGACTCTGACTGTTCCGCCGCGCTCTCTTCCGGTTCAGACTCATCCGGCGAAACACCGTCAGGCTCCGGCTGTTCCGCCGAACTGTCAACAGGTTCCGCCTGACCCGGCATAATACCCTTCTGTTCTGTCTGTTCTGACATACTGTTCTTCGATTCTGACTGATCTGACATACTGGTCATATATAAAAACTCCTTAGCATAAAAATGTTCCCGCGTCACAAACTGCCACATCTGATGAGCATGAAAACCGGTCCGCGCCTTTTCCGCATTGTCACGCGCGGTCCCCCGTAATCATACGCCGGTACGCGGAATACCAAACTATGATATCATCAGGGGGTCTTATTTTCAAATATTCCGCTGTCTCTTCACAAAAAAATCACCTGTATTATGTTAATGTCCAGAGGGCAAGTGAACATAATCAGTTGCGGAGGATGCGGCATAACACCGCTGCGGAAATTTTCCGCAGCTGAGCATGCGGTTTCACGAAGTAGCGAGGAAGTGAGCGGAAAGGCTCGGGGTCGAACCGTCATAAGTAATTAAATTCCGCTGCATGAGTCGCTCCGGAAATCCGCTGTGATCAATGTCCGAGAAGTTCCGAAAATCCGTACCGGAGTTTCTCTTTACTGTGACAGTCGCTCGACAGTATCACCGGGCATCCCGCCTCAGCGATTTCCCTGAGCAGAAATTCCGCGGGATACGGCCTGTCTGTATATCCCTTTGCCATGCCGCCTGTGTTTATCTCAAAAACAGGCAAAGAACTTTCTCCGGTTATGTCGCTTATCCCTTCTCTGATACTGCAGGGGCTGTCAAGTATTCTCCTCAGCGCCTTATACGCGGCGCGTCTGTACCAGCCTGCGCTTTCATCAAAAAGGCGGCCGCCTTCGTTGAATTTTGTCACAAGATCGAAATGACCGACGATATCCGCGCCTGTCTCCCTGATGACATCACCCTCAAGCTCGTAATACGCCTCAACATATTTTCTCGCGCTGCCCCCGAAAAACCTGTCTATGCCGTCCCGTACGGTTTCCGGACTGCCGTCGACAGATAAAAAGTCCGAAGATAAACCTCCGCGGATTTTTACATAATGAACGGAACCTATTTCATAATCATACGAATAAAGACGGTTATCGTTGAAAAAATCTCTTTCAATTCCGGTCCTGATATCGATCCGTTCACGGAAAACATCTCTCAGGCGGCTGATCTCCCTCCTGTATATTTCTTCGTTTTCTTCGGTCATGCAGCAGTCAAGATCGTAACAGGCATAACCGTGTCCGGAGAATCCGAGAACACGGAGACCCTGTCTTACGGCCTCGCGAACCATATCTTCAGGTTCGTCACTGCCGTCGCAAAGAGCGGTATGGGTGTGTAGATTTATGTCACCCGCGGGGTTCAGCAGTCTCGCGTTTTTAAGAATTTCACAGTATTCTTCCGGATTCTTCATGTTGATACCCGATTATATCGCGCCGTCTCACGGTATTCGCCCTTTCATGTATTTCCGGGGATTACCGGGGTTCTCCGGCAATCCTTCCGCGTTTTCGCGGTTCAGGCCGCGTCCCGTGCCGCCTGACGCCGTTTTCACCGCTTCATCCGCAGCCGTCATTTTACGGCAGAATCTCCGGTCATGTGCTCCTGTTTTACTTTATGATCTATGATGCTTCTTGACTCAAGCTCTGCTCTGATATCCTCGACGGAAATTCCCATCTCCACCATCAGTACGAGCACATGGTAAACGAGATCGGCGATTTCATATACCGTTTCGGGTTTATCGTCCGCCTTGGCCGCGATAATCACCTCTGTGCTCTCTTCGCCCACTTTCTTAAGTATCTTATCTGTTCCTTTCCCGAAAAGATATGATGTATAAGACCCTTCGGGAAGCTCGCGCTTTCTTTCCTGCAGCAGTTCATAAAGTTTTGACAAAGTAAACCCGAAAGGTGTCCGCTCCTGTTTTAAGTCCGCAGGATCTTCTTCGTATAAAGCCTTGCGCTCAATTTTTATGTCCGCAGAACCGGCTTCGGATGAAGCCTGCGTCCCGTTCTCTGTCCGTGACGGCTCTTCCGGCTGTTTCTCCCCCCGCGTTCCGCTCCAGGAACTTACGGCTTCTCCGTATAAAGGATATTCGAAGCAGGAATCTGTTCCCAGATGGCAGGCGGGACCGTCCTTTTCCACGAGTACGGTAAGAGCGTCTCTGTCACAGTCCGCTATAACCGCTTTCACATGCTGAAAATTACCCGAGGTCTCGCCCTTGTGCCAGAGTTCCCCGCGTGAACGGGACCAGAAAACCGTCTCGCCGGTTTTTAATGTAAGTTCCAGACTCTCACGGTTCATATACGCGAGCGTTAAAACCCTGCCCGTTTCGATATCCTGAACTATCGCGGGTACGAGGCCGTTTCCGTCGAAGCGGATTTCATCGACCGCCGTCTTTTTTACTTCTTTTTCCATGGCCTAAATAAACGGCAGGCTGATGGCTCTGCCGTTTTCTTCCTTTCTCTGTCTCTCTCTGTCAGCCTTTATCAGTTTACCGCTCAGATCCCCGGAACGGCCCGTGTTCTGTCAGAGATATAAAAATCACTTATTTTCGCGGGTTTTCCGAAATTTACCGTATCATTTCGCGATCGCCGCGCCCTGATCCGGCGCTTCACGCCCTTCCGCGGCAGCCGGTTACGCCGCTTCACGCCCGCGCCGCGGCGCCCGTATCTTACAATCTCACATTAACTCCGGCTTCCCTGAGAGCCTTCTTAAGATCAAGGATGTTTACATCACCGAAATGGAAGATCGAAGCGGCGAGTCCGGCATCCACCTCGGGCACTTCACGGAAAAGATCTATGAAGTCCTGCACCGAACCCGCGCCGCCGGAAGCGATGACAGGAACATTGACACGGGACACGACTTCCTGAAGAAGAGGGATATCGAAGCCTTTTCTGACCCCGTCGGTGTCGATGCTGTTAACTACCACTTCCCCGGCGCCTTCTCTCACGCACCTTTCTATCCATCCGAGCGCCTCCATTCCTGTGTTGTCTCTTCCGCCGCGCGAGAACACGCGAAAGACTCCGTCCACCCTCGAAACGTCGACAGAAAGAACAACGCACTGGCTTCCGAAGAGTCCGGCGGCCCGCGGAATGATCTCAGGATCCGCTATGGCCCCCGAATTGACGGAAACCTTGTCCGCGCCGCACTTCAGAACTCTGTTAAAGTCCTCTATACTGCTTATGCCTCCGCCGACGGAAAGCGGAATGAATACACTTGAAGCGGTTTCTGTCAGTATATCCGTGAACAGTTTCCGCCCTTCGTAAGAAGCCGTTATATCATAGAAGACGAGTTCGTCCGCTCCCCCTTCACTGTACTTTTTCGCGAGGTCCACGGGAGAGTCCACGTCCGAAATGCCTTTAAAATTAACACCTTTTACCACCCGGCCGTCTTTAACGTCAAGGCACGGAATAATGCGTTTAGTTATCATTTTAACTCCAGATTATTAAATCTTCCGGCTTTACGCGGAAACCGCCGGATCTGAGCTGTCTTTGCCGCTCCGGACCGTTAACCCCGGTGATTCCGCGCGGAAACCGCCGCCCGGCTGTATTAAACGCGCGGACTGTAAATACGCGCTAACCCGCGAAAGTCTCTATAACTTCCGACAGATCGAGGGCGCCGTTATACAGGGCGCGGCCGATCACGGCGCCCTTAACACCGATGTCCGCGAGACTGTGGAGATCGCCCATATCGGAAATCCCCCCGGACGCTATAACGTCCACATAATCACCGTAATCACTTACGAGTCTCCGGTAGAGTTCCAGATTGGTTCCTCTCATGGCGCCGTCTCGCGCAATATCCGTGCAGATAACGGTTTCTATACCGTCAGTTATGAGTTCTCTTATAAGACTGTCCACGGTTACATCAGTAACTTCCTTCCAGCCCCTTATGGCCACTTTGTCACCGACGATATCTATGCCGACGGCGACATTATTTCCGTGGAGCCGTATCAGCCGGGCGGTCAGTTCGGGATCCTTCACGGCCATGGTACCGATGATGACGCGGAGTGCCCCCACTCTCGCGTACTCCCTTACTATTTCCTCACTTCGTACGCCGCCGCCTATTTCCACCTTAAGGGAAGTATTGTCTATGATCTCTTTGACAGCGGCGAAATTGGGCTGCGATCCGTCGACCGCTCCGTCAAGATCGATAACGTGAAGGAACTCGGCTCCCGCGTTCTCGAACTCCTGAGCGACAAGAAGCGGTTCATCGCTGTAAACCGTCTCCTTGCTGTAATCGCCCTGAAGAAGCCTCACCACATTCCCTCCTCTAAGGTCGATTGCCGGAAAAATTTTCATAAGCTGACCTCCTGTCCCCGTCCGGGGTATCTCATTCCCGCGCCGCCTGTGTCAGTACGGAACCGGGGACGGCATCACATCTCCGTAAAGGCTTTTAATATACTTAATCCCGTTTTTCCGCTCTTCTCAGGGTGGAACTGAAGCCCCAGAACATTATCACGCGCGACGGCGGCGGTGATTTCTCCGCCGTAATCTGTAGTAGCTGTAATAAAGGGGCCGCACTCTGTAGCGGAGTAACTGTGAACAAAATAAACGTAGTCTCCTTCATTCACATATTTAAAAACCGGATTCTCAGGTTTTCCGGCGGGAAAATGAAGGGCGTTCCATCCGATGTGAGGTATCTTCAGCCCCGGTCTTATCACGTCTGAAATCGGGGCCACAGTGCCGGGAATGAGTCCCAGTCCCTCATGTTCTCCGAACTCGAGACTCCTGTCGAACAGAAGCTGCATGCCGAGGCAGATACCGACAAGGGGTTTCCCGGCCGCCGCCTCTTCTTTCACGACCGGGCCGAGGCCTGTCTCACGGAGTTTACGCGCCGCGTCGGCGAACGCGCCGACGCCGGGAAGAACCATTCTGTCTGCAGCCCTTATGACATCAGGGTCTCCCGTAAGCTCGACCTCCTGACCGATCATCCCGAATGAGCTTATCAGAGAAAAAATGTTACCGACTCCGTAATCAATGACAGCTATCACACGGCACCCCTTTTACTGTTATCCCCCGGGAAATTCAATAACGAATACCGGCCCGGCTTTGTTTTATAAATGATACATCAGCATTTTACATAAATTCCGGATTTTTTGCAAGGAAGACGGGCACTTTTGCATTAAGGCCGCCGCAGAGCACTTTTGCTCTAAAACCGTCTTCAGGATATTGCAGTTCACACATGTTATTTGAGGGTCGGGGCGGCATAGCACCGCTGCGAAAAAAGGTCCTCGCTTCGCGCAGTTTCTGCGAGTCGCTTGCCTCCTGCGGAGCGCGGGGTTAAACCGCTGCGCTTAAACCCCGC
>CAZTIY010000041.1:10216-11605 GCA_964613765.1 uncultured Eubacterium sp. | reverse complement strand
CCGGAAAGGTTCTGTTATGAGCAGACTGATTAAAAACGGACATGTTACAGATCCGGCAAACGGCGTCGACTCAGATCTCAATCTCATCATTGACAACGGCCGGATTTGCGAAGTGACATCAGAAACGCCGGACTGCGGGGAAATCATCGATGCCGCGGGAAAGCAGGTTGTCCCCGGTCTCATAGATATCCACATGCATGAGGAGGAATATGACGAAGACAGGAATTGTCTTAAAAAATCCATTACCCTCTCCATGCTGAGAATGGGCGTCACGACGGCGATCGGCGGAAACTGCGGAACGAACACCGTCGATCCCGTGAAATATCTGGACGAAACGGATGAAAAAGGAGGTCCTGTCAACATCGGTCTTCTCGCGGGACATACATTCTTCAGAGAAAAGGCCGGCTGCTATGACAAGTACAGTCCCGCCGGAGCCGCGCATCTGTCGAAAATGAAGAAGATGATTTCCGAAAGCCTGGACAGCGGATGCCTGGGAATTTCTTTCGGTATGAAATATGTCCCCGGACTTACCGGGAACGAGTTTTCCGAGATTTCCTCACTCTGCCGCGACAGCGGTAAAATCGTAAGCGCGCATATAAGAGACGATGCGGCAGGCGTTTTCCGGGCTTTAAGTGAATTCACCCGGGCGTCGGAGCGTCTCGGCCTTTCCGCGCAGGTGTCGCATATAGGCAGTATGGGCGGTTTCGGGGAGATGAGGGAAACGCTCGGGATGATAGATGAGGCAAGGGCGAACGGTTTCAATGTTACCGCCGACTGCTACCCGTACTGCGCTTTCAGCACCATGATAGGAGAAACGACCTACGACGACGGCTTTCTCGAAAGATACGGAACGGATTACTCTTCCATTGAAATATGCGAGGGAAAATACAGGGGTGAGAGGTGCGATGAGAAAATTTTCAGGGAACTCCGGGAAACCGCGCCCCGTACCCTGACCGTAGCGCATCTCATGTCAAAGGAAGACGTGGACATGGCTCTCCTTCATCCGGACGTTATGATAGCGAGCGACGGACTGACACACGACGGACAGGGACACCCGCGCGCCGCGGGAACATTCCCGAAATTTATCCGCGAATACGTAAAAACAGGAAAAATATCCCTGTATGACGCGGTAAACAAGATGACCTCGATGCAGGCTAAAAAGCTCGGCCTGGATAACAAAGGGAATATAGGTAAAGGGGCCGACGCCGACATACTGATATTCGACCTTGATAAGATAAAGGACCGCGCGACGTTCGAAGAACCTTCCGCGAGGCCTGACGGGATAGAATACGTGATTATAGGCGGCGAAACCGCTCTTAAACACGGAAAAATAATCAACGATTCCCTCGGCCGCGCGGTAAGGAAATTTTAGAACCGGGCCGGGCGCGG
>CAZTIY010000041.1:8383-10116 GCA_964613765.1 uncultured Eubacterium sp. | reverse complement strand
GGCGCGGTTCAGTTCCCCGTTTCCTCGCGCTGCTTCTTCTGAGAAGCGGCGGTAAGAAGCCCCAGGAACAGCGGATGAGGCTTGTCGGGGCGTGAGCGGAACTCCGGATGCCCCTGCGTACCGATGAAGTACGGGTGATCCTTAAGTTCCACCATTTCCACTATCCTTCCGTCCGGCGAAAGACCGCAGAGATTCATTCCCGCTTTCTCGAAATCGGCCCGGTAGTCATTATTCACCTCATAGCGGTGGCGGTGCCTCTCATATATCTCCGTCTTCCCGAAAAGTCCCGCGGCCATGCTGTCTTCCTTAAGAACGCAGGGCCACGCGCCCAGCCTGAGTGTCCCGCCAAGGTTCACCACACCTTCCTGATCCGGCATGAGGTGAATTATCGGATACGGGGTATCGGGATCGAATTCCGCAGACGAAGCGCCTTCCCATCCGAGAACGTCTCTCGCGAACTCCACCATCGCCATCTGCATACCGAGACAAATCCCGAGGAAAGGCGTCCCGTTCTCACGGGCGAAACGGATCGCGGCGAGTTTTCCGGGTATGCCGCGGCTCCCGAAACCTCCCGGAACAAGCACGCCGTCCGCGTTTCCGAGCCTGACTCTGATCGCGTCCTGATCGAGAGCCTGACCGTTTTTCTCAAGCGACTCAGAATCAACCCAGTCGATCTGGACCCTCGCGTGTATCTTTGCCGCGGCGGCGCTGAGAGCCTCAGCCACGGAAAGGTAAGCGTCATGGAGCTCCACATACTTCCCGACGAGCGCTATTCGCACAGTCTTGTCCGGGTGCTTCCTGTTATATACCATCTGCTCCCAGCCGGAAAGATCCGGAACCGGGCACGGTATGTCGAGCACCTTGCACGCGATCTCCGCCAGGTGTTCTCTTTCCAGGGCGAGCGGAACCTCGTAAAGGATATCCATATCGGTGTTTTCTATTACATGTTCACGCGGGACATTGCAGAACTGGGAAATCTTTCCGCGGACGGAATCAGTGAGCGGGACTTCAGATCTGCAGACGACCACATCCGGCTGAAGACCTATGCTCCTTAGTTCTCTGACCGATGCCTGCGTCGGCTTGCTCTTAAGCTCTCTGGAGCAGGCAAGGTACGGCACCAGCGTCACATGGATAAGCATGGTGTTGCCCGGCCCGCTCTCGACCCGGAACTGACGGATCGCCTCAAGGAACGGCTGTGATTCTATATCGCCGACAGTTCCGCCGACTTCTATGATGGCTATTTCCAGCTTACCCTGCGCGGCGGACTTCTCATCCTGCCTGTGGAAGCGTGATTTTATCTCGTCCGTTATGTGCGGGATGACCTGTACGGTGCCTCCGCCGTATTCGCCTTTACGCTCTTTCTCAAGGACGGAATAATATACTTTGCCCGTCGTAACGTTGGATGCCTTTGTCAAAGACTCATCGATAAAGCGTTCATAGTGTCCCAGGTCAAGATCCGTCTCAGCCCCGTCGTCGGTCACGAAGACTTCACCGTGCTGAACCGGGTTCATGGTGCCGGGGTCGATATTTATATAGGGATCGAATTTTTGCATGGTCACCTTGTACCCGCGCGCTTTAAGAAGCCGCCCCAGTGAAGCCGCGGTGATTCCCTTGCCGAGACCGGACACGACACCGCCCGTTACGAAGATATACTTGACAGCCATAATTTCCTCACTTCAAATCTACGCACTTTAAATTTTCAGAAAACGCTCAATATATGATATGCGATATGC
>CAZTIY010000041.1:0-8283 GCA_964613765.1 uncultured Eubacterium sp. | reverse complement strand
TCCGACGCCGCGCAGAACGCGCGGATCGCTTCGGAGATATCCCTGCAGCCGGAGATTCTTATACCCGAGGAAGCGGTCTCTTTACGCGCACGATCGGAATTGGCGAGAGGCATAAGCACCTCGTCATAACCGAGGCGGGCGGCCTCTGCGGCGATTCTGTCCGCGTTTCTGACTGATCTCAGTCCCCCGGTAAGCCCCACCTCGCCTACAGCTATGATACGCGAGCGCGAAGAAATATTCCGTACCGATGAATACACCGCAAGAGCCACTCCGAGATCGACCGACGTGCTGTCCGGCCTGAGTCCCCCGACCACGTTCACATATATGTCCTCGTTCAAAAGTGAAAGGCCCGCCCTTTTCTCAAGCACGGCGATGAGCATGCTCAGCCGCTGATAGTCGAATCCCACGGAAGTCCTTCTCGGGAAGCCGGCGGGCGTTCTTCCCGCGAGCGCCTGAACCTCAAGAAAAACAGGTCGGCTCCCTTCATAAACGGCTGTTATCACTGAACCTTCCGCGCCCTCGTCCGCGCCCTCCAGAAAACTTTCAGACAGGTTCTCCATCTCGACGAGACCCCCGTCCGCCATCCGGAATGCCCCGATCTCGCTCGTGGTACCGAATCTGTTTTTATTTGACCTGAGCACGCGGATCTCACGGTCCCGTTCACCGGTGAAATTAAGCACGGCATCAACCAGATGCTCCACGGTTTTCGGTCCGGCGAGATCACCGGACTTGGTCACATGGCAGACTATGAAAACGGATATCCCCGCGCTCTTCCCGAGTTTCATGAGAATGCCGCCGCACGCCCTCACCTGTGAAACGCTCCCCGGCGCGGATGTCAGCGCGTCCGTGTACATGGTCTGAACGGAATCGATAACGAGGAACACCGGCTTCATAGCGAGGGCCTCACGTTCAATACTGTCCATGTTCGTCTCAGACATAAAATAAAGTTCATCGGGAATGGCGCCCAGGATCCTGTCCGCCCTGATCCTTACCTGCTGACCGGACTCCTCACCTGAAACGTACAGAACCCTGCCGCGGCTTTTCGCTATATTGGCCGCGGCCTGCATTATAATGGTAGATTTACCGATGCCGGGTTCGCCGGAAATAAGTGTAAGGGACCCTTTCACGATGCCCCCTCCGAGGACACGGTCAAGCTCCCCTATTCCTGTCGAGAAGCGTTCCTCCCGTCCCGCGCCTATCCCGGACAGCTTCGCCGGCACAGCGTCTGAAGGCAACTTCCCCGATCCCGATCCCGTACCCGCGTTCCCGGCCGGTCTGATTTTTTCTTCCACCAGAGCGCCGAAAGCGCCGCAACCGGGACAGCGTCCCATCCACTTGGGGCTCTCGTAGCCGCATTCCTGACATACCCAGACTGTTTCCTGTTTTTTTGCCATAATGCTCCCGCCTGATTACCTGATGTTCTTCCTGAGTGAAACTCCCGCGCACCGGATTTGTTCCCGGAAGATTCTATGTCCTTTTCCTGTTTTCTTTTTCTTTTTAGTGACGTTCCCGCCCTCCTGAACTGCTTTCTGACGAATAATGCTCCCGCCTGATTTGTTTTCTGAAGGATGTCCCTTTCCGCAATTCAGTTTATTTCCTCAAGGCTGTATACGTCCGTGCGCCTCGCGCTCATCAGCGGAAGCTTATTCCTGACTTCCTCGATATAATCGAGGTCTATCTCTGCCACGCTGACGCCGGCTTCCTTATCCATCTGCATGACAACGGCGCCCCACGGGTCGGTTATAATGGAATGTCCGTAGCCGTCATAGCCGAGTGAGGGATCGTTCGCGCTCGCGGTTCCCACCATGTATATCTGATTCTCGACCGCCCTCTGCCTGAAAGCCGTTTCCCAGTGTGCCGGACCGGTCGTCATGTTGAAAGAGGCGGGGTTGAAAATCACCTTTGCTCCCTTGAGAGCAGGTATGCGCGAGCTTTCCGGAAAACGTATGTCGAAGCAGATATTGACCGCCATGCGGCACCATTCGGTCTCAAACGTATCGAATCTGTCGCCGGCCGTAAGGGTGTCCGACTCTCTGAATACCTGACGCCCGTGCACGAAAATATCGAACAGATGGACTTTCCGGTGCTTCCCGATCTGATTTCCTTCTCTGTCAAATACATAACATGTATTGTATACTTTCCCGTCGTCACCGAGTTCCGGAACGGTACCTCCCACCACATACTTCCGATATTTACGTGCTATACCGGAAAGAGCGGCCCAGCTGTCACCGCCGGCGGGTTCGGCGTAATCCGGAAAAATCTCCGACCTGTACGGGCAGTTCCACATTTCGGGAAGGCTGATAATATCCGCATCTTCGCAGGCGCCGTCTGCGGCGAGTTCCGTGAGCCTGTTTATATTTTCGTATTTATCCTCATATATCTTAAGCTGAAGTGAGGCGATTCTGATCTTATTCATAATATTCCTTCCCTTATGCACCGCGTTAAAACGTGAACAGCGACATGCCGTGACAGCATGCCGCTTACTCTTAAAAATCGGCGCCCGATAATAATCGATATCCCGCTACGCTTCTTCTTTCTCGTGCTCCTCGATGATCTTATCCGCGAGGTTCTTCGGAACTTCGGCGTAGCTATTGAACTTCATGGTGAAAGAGCCTCTTCCCTGTGTCATGGCCCTGAGTCCCAGAGCGTAGTCGAAAAGCTCCGCCTGCGGCACGAGCGCGATCAGTTTCTGGCTTCCGTCATGCTGCGGCTCCATGCCCATTATCCTTCCACGGCGCTTCGTCACGTCTCCCATGACGTCGCCCGTATTATCACCGGGGACGATTATTTCAAGGGACATGATCGGCTCGAGCAGGCACGGATTGGCTTCCTTTATGCCTTTCTTGAAAGCGATGGACGCGGCGACCTTGAACGAAACTTCGTTGGAATCGACTTCATGATATGAACCGTCATAGAGGACGGCCTTCACGCCCTGCACCCTGCATCCGGCAAGAGGACCGTTATCCAGACACTCACGGAGACCTTTTTCCACCGCCGGGATATAGTTCTTCGGGATCGCCCCGCCGAAAATCTCCTCTGAAAATTCAAAATCCTCCTGCGAGGGCGAAAAACGGATATGCACATCGCCGTACTGTCCGGCGCCGCCTGTCTGCTTCTTATGCTTGCCCTGGACATCGGAGCTTCCCTTGATCGTCTCTCTATAAGCAATCTTCTGCGGCACGATGTTGACATCGACACCGTATCTGTCTTTCAATCTCGCGAGGACGATCGAAATCTGCATGTCGCCCTGACCTCCGAGGAGTGTCTGATGTGTCTCACTGTTCCGTTCAACGGAAATCGTCGGATCTTCCTCTCTCAGACGGCCGAGCCCTGTTCCCATCTTCTCCTCGTCGGCCTTTTCTTTCGGCTCAATCGCCACATAGTAACAGGCTTCCGGGAACGATACAGGCGCGTAGTTCACGACACTGTCTTTCTGGCAGAGTGTATCTCCCGTTCTCGCGTTCGCGAGTTTCGCGACCGCCACTATGTCACCGGCTTCCGCTTCCGCTATATCCGACTGGGTTTTCCCCCTCATAGCGACGACCTTGCCTATACGCTCCGTCTTGTTCACGCGCTCTATATAAAGTTCGTCACCCGCGCTGATCTTCCCGGTCATGACTTTCATGACGGAAATTTTACCGACAAAGGGGTCGACGATGGTCTTGAACACAAACGCCGAAGCGGGAGCGTCCGCTGACGGCTCTATCTCCTCTTCATTTCCGTCCGCGCCGGTCGCCTTATACGGCGCGTGCTGAAGAGGTGACGGAGCGCACGCGGAAAGAAGATCCAGAAGCCCGTCCACCTTCTGTCCGATGCCGTACACGGATGTGCACAGCGGCACGATCTCCCCCGCTGAAATGCCTTTCACAAGTCCGGTTCTGAATTCCTCTTCAGTGAAATCCTCGCCCTCGAAGTATTTCTCCATGAGTTCGTCGTCCGTACCGGCGACAGCTTCCTTAAGCTCTTCGTCAATGTCATCTCCGAGAGGCCACTCAAGCGGAGCGATGTTCGTCCCGAATTTGCTCCTGAGATCCTCAAGGGTCTTCGATATATCAAGCTCGTCCTTATCCCGCTTGTTAATCACAAAAAATCTCGGGATATTGAAACGGTTGCAGGCTTTCCACGCCTGTTCGGTCCCGACCTGGATTCCGGCTCCGGCATCGACCATAATGACCGCCGCCCCCGCGACGGAAAGCGCCGCATAGACCTCTCCGATGAAATCGGGATATCCCGGCGTGTCAATGAAGTTTATTTTGTTCCCCTTCCATTCTACAGGCACGACGGCAGCGTTGATTGAAAAACCTTTCTCCGTCTCCATCTTGTCATAGTCGGAGACAGTGTTGCCGCTCTCAACTTTTCCGGCCTTGGAGATCACTCCGGTCGTAAGGAGAGCCGACTCGAGGAATGTGGTCTTTCCGCATCCGCCGTGCCCCAGAAGGGCGATGTTTCTGATGTTCCCGCTCTTATAGCCTTTCATAAAACTTCCTCCTGTAACTGAATTATAAAACCATCAATATCAAATCATACGTCTGGTAATACCGGCCTTCATACGGCCGGAACAGACTGCCGAAAAACACAAACCTGAAGACCGTCCGGCACATCTGAAGTCCCGCGATCCGGCAGCCGACCGCCGCCCGCGAAAACTCTTCCGGTCTGAAACCGGCCGCCGCCCGTGAAAGTCCTCCCGGTGTTCGGCCGCCGTCAGTGAAAATCTGTCCCGATCCGGAACCGCCGCTTGAGAAAGCGAGTTCCGCGGCGGAAACGGCCGGAAAAACGCGACAGCATCCCGGCCGGGATTAAAATTCCGCGTTACCCGGCGTCCTCGGGAACGGGATCACGTCCCGGATATTGCTCACGCCCGTCGCGTACATGACCATGCGTTCAAAGCCGAGTCCGTATCCCGCGTGTTTGACACCGCCGTATTTCCTGAGTTCAAGATACCACCAATAGTTCTTTATGTCCATTGAAAGCTCGTTCATTCTGGCGGTAAGCACGTCATAACGTTCCTCTCTCTGGCTTCCCCCTATAATTTCCCCGACTCCGGGGACAAGCATATCGCAGGCGGCAACCGTCTTCCCGTCGTCATTCTGCCTCATGTAGAAAGCCTTTATATCTTTAGGATAATCCTTTACGAAAACCGGCCTTCTGAACACTTCCTCCGTAAGGTAACGCTCATGTTCCGTCGCGAGGTCAATGCCCCAGGAGACAGGGTACTGAAACTTCTTCGGCGCCTTTTCCAGAATGCCTACGGCATCCGTGTACGATATCCTCTCAAAATCTGACGAAACGACGTGAGTAAGTCTTTCAGCCAGACCTTTGTCAACAAATTTCCCGAAAAATTCCATCTCTTCCGGCGCGTTCTCCATGACATAGTTCAGAATGTATTTCACCATGTCCTCGGCGAGATCCATATCATCATCGAGGTCGGCAAAAGCGATCTCCGGCTCTATCATCCAGAACTCGGAAGCGTGCCGCTGCGTGTTGGAGTCCTCTGCGCGGAACGTCGGCCCGAACGTGTATACGTTCCTGAAAGCGAGAGCGAATATCTCCGCCTCAAGCTGGCCGCTCACCGTGAGACTGGTTTCTTTTGAAAAGAAATCCCGGCTGAAATCCGCTTTTCCGTCTTCCGTGAGAGGAGGGTCCGCAGGGTCGAGCGTCGTCACGCGGAACATCTCGCCTGCTCCCTCCGCGTCGCTTCCGGTTATGATCGGTGTGTGCACATAGACAAAACCGCGATCCTGAAAGAACTCATGTATGGCGTAAGCGATGAGGCTCCTGACACGGAAAACAGCGGAGAACATATTGCTCCTCGGTCTCAGGTGCGCGATCTCACGCAGGAATTCCATGCTGTGTCTCTTGTTCTGAAGCGGATAATCCGGGGTTGATCCTGCCTCCACTTTAATCTCGTCAGCGTGGATCTCGAACGGCTGCCTGGCCCCCGGCGTAAGCACTACGGTCCCCGTTACCCGTATCCCCGATGACAGACTGAGCCCGGCCGCCTCGTCATAATTCGGTATTATGTCTTTCTCATACACGATCTGCACAGGCGTAAAAAATGTGCCGTCGTTAAGACTTATGAAACCGAATTTATTCGAACTCCGGTTCTGGCGGACCCAGCCGCTGACCGTTACTGACTTTCCTTCATACGCTCCGGCATTCCGGTGTAAATCCCGCAAAAGAAGAGTTTTCTCCATGACCTCATTCCTGCTTTCTAAAAATATATTACCGGGGGATGCGCCTGCCCGGGCAGCCGCATGTAAGCTGCCCTCAAAGTTCGTCTATATATGCGCGCATTTCCTTCTTATATGCTTCAACGCCGGGCTGATTGAAAGGATCCACACCGGACAGAAGCGCCGATACCGCGCACTGTGTCTCAAAATAATACAGAAGTTCTCCGACCGTTTTCGGGGAGAATTCGTCCGCTCTGATTGCAAGCACGGGAATACCCGCCTTCACATGAGCGTCGTAGACACCCTTCTCCGCGCAGGAATTGATCCCCTGGACGGTTTTCCCCGCGAACGGCTTCATGGCTGTCTGCGGGATCTTAACATCGACGTCACTCTTTTCCGCCATCACGAACGTCTCAAAGAACGACGGTGTACCCTGCTGCAGGAACTGCCCCATAGAATGAAGATCGCGGGAGAACATGAGCGAAGCCGGGAACAGCCCTTTCCCGTTCTTTCCCTCGCTCTCGCCGAAGAGCTGCTTCAGCCATTCGCCGAAGTACGCGGCATAGGGGTCAAAGAACTCAAACACTTCAATCTTTTTTCCGGTCTCATAGTACATCTGCCGAAGAATCGCGTAATCGAGTCCGTCCCCGTCGAACGCCTCCATAGAGGTGAGTGACCTCGCACCTTCCATGATTTCTCTGATGTCAATCCCCGCGACCGCTATCGGGAGAAGTCCCACGGGAGTCAGCACGGAATAGCGTCCTCCGATGTCGAGAGCGAGGTCGAAAATGGTCGCGCCCTCCGCCGTAGCCTCGTCGAACAGAAAGTTGGAACGGTTCTCCGTCACAACGTAAGTGCGCTTCGCAGTCTCTTCCTTACCGTATTTCTCCAGCATCCACTCCTTAAAAATCCCGTACGCCGAGAGCGTTTCCGTAGTGCTCCCGGATTTTGAAATCACACAGATTGAGACGTCTTTACCTTCAATCTCCCTCATCAGTTCTTTTATATATCTGGCGCTGAAATTATATCCCGCGAACAGGACTTCGGTTTCCCGATTCTCCGGAGCCAGAAGATCAATCACGGCCTTTGCTCCCATGAATGAACCGCCTACCCCGAGCACCAGAAAGATATCGCTTTTCTCCCTGATTTCACGTGCGGTATTCTCCACCGCGGCGATCCTGAAATCGTCGAATTCCACAGGATCTTTCACCCATCCCGTGAAATGGAGCTCCCCGCTCCGGAGCCTCGCGAGCTGTCTGCGGGCCTCTGTTCTGCGCGCTTCCACTTCTTCAGGTTTGAAGCCTGAATCCTTCGATATGAATTTTATGCTCATCCCGGTCTCCTCTTATTATCGATGCTCTTCTTCGTTCCTTCATTAACGTGTTCCCACGTAATTATACCGCCCCCGGGCCTCCTTGTCCACGCCGGGAGGATGAACGCAACATGACAGGGAGGACGAACGCATCAGGGCCGCACAGCATGGTTGAACGAAGCAGTGTCATATTTTAATATATCTCTGGTTCCGGCTGGTTGGTTTATCGGGAATCGTCATGCGGATTAATCCGTTCTCTATCGCGGGACGAAGATAATTCCGCCGGAATCCTTCTCTTGACTTTAATCCAAGCTTATTCATGAGTTCTCCGGAAGTGAAAGGAATATCCCGTTCCATCACTTCAAGAAGTTTCTTTACCCCTTCCGAAGGATAATCTCCTGTCGCGAAAAAATTCCCCTGTCCGGCAAAATCAAACGAAGATACTTCATCCAGTATACTGTCTATCCGTGTGAGCATAAAAACTATGAAAGCCGTTGAATTTCCCTCTTTATGACAGCGATCTATAACTTCATAGTATTCATCCTGAAATTTTTCTATCTGACTTTCAACCGGAATATATTCAAATACCGGTTTCCAGCGGGCGAGTAGAGCAGTCTGCCAAAGTCTTGCCATTCTGCCGTTCCCGTCTGTAAAGGGATGAATAAAGACAAATTCATAATGAAAAACGCTGCTCAGTATCAGAGGGTGTAAATAATGCCGCGCCGAATCCATCCAAAGAAAGAGACTCGTCATATGCCGCGGGACAAGTCTTGCGGGCGGTGCCATGAATATGCACCGGTC
>CAZTIY010000040.1:0-11947 GCA_964613765.1 uncultured Eubacterium sp. | reverse complement strand
GTTTAACCCCGCGCCCCGCAGGAGGCAAGCGACTCGTAGAAACTGCGCGAAGCGAAGACCTTTTTTCGCAACGGTGCTATGCCGCCCGTCCTCAAATACCATGTGTGAACTGTAACTTCAATACCTGACAAAGCCGTAATTTTCTTACCGAGTTCCGTCGCTGATTCATTTTGGAAACAGTGTCAGGAGGAAAAACTTTAAGAGGAACAGTGCGTCAGAGCAAAGTGTTCCTTTTTAAGTGATATAAAGACAGGGCGTATATTTTTTGATATAATACCGGATGGCGCCGGCGGGCCGCAGGACTTACGGGAGGCACAAAGAATGATAGAACTTTCGAAATATAAAAATATACACTGTATAGGCATCGGCGGAATCGGTCTTTCCGCTATCGCGGAAATTCTGATCGCGCGTGGATATAATGTATCCGGCTCCGACATGAAAGAATCCGGGATAACGGATCATCTTGTTTCACTCGGGGCGGACATAAGTATCGGTCATCGGCCGGAAAATGCGGAACATGCTGATCTTATCGTCTATTCCGCGGCTATAGCCGATACCAACCCGGAAATGGTGAGGGCGGTCGAACTCAACATACCTCTCGCTTCCAGGGCGGAAGTCCTGGGGACACTGATGAATGAATACGGAATCGGCATAGCCGTAAGCGGAACCCATGGCAAGACTACCACAACATCTATGATTTCCCTTATTCTCGGAAACGCGAAAAAGGACCCGACCATACTGGTCGGAGGAGAACTCGCGGAGATAGGAGGGAATGTGAGAGTAGGTCATGGGGATTATTTTGTCACGGAGGCGTGCGAATACAGAGACAGCTTCCTGAGTCTCCGCCCGAAAATCGAAATTATACTTAATATAGATTCCGATCATCTCGATTACTTTAAAAATATTGATCATATCATAGATTCATTCTACAAATTTTCCGAATATGTACCCGATGACGGCTGTATAGTTGCTTTTGACGGAAATCCTTTTGTTAAAAAAATAATAGAAGGTCGTTCGAATGTAATCACATACGGATATAATGAAAATTCCACCTACTGGGCCTCCGATATTTCATTTAATGAGGGAATGCCCGGGTTCAGCGTGAACTGCGAGGGAGAGAAACTGGGAGAGATACAGCTGTCAATCCCGGGTGAACACAACATCCTGAACGCGCTCGCGGCTACCGCTTGCGCGCGGAAACTGGGAGTTCCGATGGAAATCATTACGGAAACCCTGAATAAGTATACGGGATTGCAGCGAAGATTCGATATTAAAGGAACGTTCGGAAACGGGGTGCGGCTGGTCGATGATTACGCGCATCATCCGACGGAGATTCGCGCCACACTTGACGCGGCTGACAGGATTCCGCATAACAGGCTCTGGGTCGTGTTCCAGCCGCATACTTATACCAGAACGCTGGCTCTGTTCGACGGATTTACCGACGCGTTCGGAAAAGCTGACGTGATAATTCTGACGGATATTTACGCAGCGAGAGAGAAAGATATATATAATATTTCATCTGAAATGCTTGCGGAGGCAATAAGGGATTCACATCCGGATGAAGAAGTGCACTATATAAGCGATTTCGATGATATAGCGGAATTCGTTTTGTCGAATGCGCGCGGAGGAGACCTGGTCCTTACCATGGGAGCGGGGGATGTATACAAGGTAGGAGATATAATTATGAGAAAGGCTGAACAATGACGCTTGACGGTTACAGAGAGAGAGAACAACTCAGGATAAGACGCGCCGAATCACTTATCGCGGACGGTGTGGAAGTGGAGGATATACACGCTCTTTATATCGACGACAGTGTCACTGTCGAGCCGGGAGCCTACCTGGGGCCGTGCGTGACGCTTCGCGGTAATACCGTGATCGGAAAGAACGCCCGTATCGGACAGAACTCAAGGATTGAGGATTCCGTGATCGGAGAAGGCGCCTCCGTGGAAAGTTCGGTAATAATTAACAGCAGGGTGGGCGCGGGCTCCGGTATCGGCCCTTTCGCGTACATACGCCCCGGTTCGGTTATCGGTGATAACTGCAGAGTCGGTGATTTCGTTGAGGTCAAGAATTCTTCACTCGGGGACGGCACCAAGGCTTCACATCTTACATATATAGGTGACGCGGATGTAGGCGGTAATGTCAACCTGGGCTGCGGTGTCGTGTTTGTCAATTATGACGGAAATAATAAATACAGGTCTGAAGTCGGTGAAAACGCGTTTATAGGTTGTAACGCGAATCTTATATCTCCGGTCAGGATAGGTAACGGATCCTATATCGCCGCCGGAAGCACAGTGACGGGGGATGTGCCGGATGACGCGCTCTGCGTCGCGAGATCAAGACAGAAAAATATTGACGGCTGGGCGAAAAAGTCGGGTTTATACAGGAAATAAACACGGGAGGTATCTTTCATGCGGGACAGTTCATTTTCTGAGTACAGACTGTTTACGGGAAACGCGCATCCGGAACTGGCTGAGGAAATCGCTTCTATACTGGGGCAGCCTCTTGGGAAGAGTACGGTCACGAAATTCAGCGACGGCGAAATTTCTGTCAATCTCTGGGAATCAGTCAGAGGAAGGGACGCGTACATCATTCAGCCGACATGCAATCCAGTGAATGACAACCTCATGGAGATACTGATCATGATAGACGCGATGAAGCGGGCGTCCGCCGGCAGAATCAACGCCGTCATCCCGTACTACGGATATGCCAGGCAGGACAGAAAGGCGAAGCCCCGTGATCCCATCTCCGCGAAGCTTGTCGCCAACCTGATTCAGGCAGCGGGAGCGGACCGGGTGCTTACCATGGATCTCCACGCAAGTCAGATACAGGGGTATTTCGATATTCCGGTGGATCATCTTTTCGGGATGCCGATACTCGCGAGATATTTCAGGGCAAAGAATCTGGATAATGTGGTAGTGGTTTCCCCGGATCACGGCAGCGTGACCAGGGCCCGCAATATGGCTGAGTATATGGACAGCCCGATCGCGATTGTAGACAAGCGCCGCCCGGAGCCTAATAAGAGCGAGATCATGAATATTATCGGGGATATTGAGGGGAAAAACTGTATCATAGTAGATGATATGATTGATACTGCTGGAACGATATCGAACGCCGCCAACGCCCTGAAGAAAATGGGCGCGAAGGAGGTTTTCGCCGGAGCGACGCATCCGGTTCTGTCCGGTTCGGCGATATCGAGACTGGAAGATTCGGAAATATCCGAACTGGTACTGCTGAACACCCTTCCCATACCTGAAGAGAAACGAATAAGCAAGATGACTGTCCTGTCAGTAGCGCCGCTGTTCGCAGAAGCTATAACAAGAGTGTTCACCAACGGCTCCATTAGCAAACTGTTCGATTAAAGGTCTGATTCCGCGGAAAACTCGGACGGAAGCGGCAGACGTCTGTCGGAAAGAGGTCTATGTATATAATTTGCGGTCTGGGAAATCCGGGCAGGAAATATGAGAATACACGCCATAACGCCGGATTCCGTACATTGGATCTTATGGCTGAGGAGGCGGGGGCAGGGAAAATCAGAAGAAGGTTCCGCGGAGAGGTAAGAGAGTGTACTGTCGGAGACGAACAGGTCATACTTTTTAAGCCTCTGACGTATATGAATAAAAGCGGTATCGCGGTGAGCGGGATCATGCGTTTCCACAAGTCTGCGCCTGAGCGCCTCATAGTAATTTTCGATGATTTCGATGTGCCTCTCGGACAGATCAGGGTCAGAAAATTCGGGAGCGCCGGGACACACAACGGCATGCGTTCCGTTATACAGGAACTCGGAACTGACAGATTTCCCAGAATAAGGATAGGTACCGGGAGAGAAGGGAAAGGCGATCTTAACAGCTTCGTTACGGGTCCGGTATCCGAAGAAGAACGGAAAATCCTTGCGGCGGCCGAAGTCAGGGCGAAGGAGGCCGCTCTCGCGATAATTGAGCACGGGATTGAGCGGGCGATGAACGTATATAACAGAAAAAGTGAGTGAGTAATGCACGGGACAATTTGATCACCTTTAGCATACATGCAATATGATATATGCGGCTGTTCTGTTATGAGGAACATCCCGGTATTAACGGTATATCCGGTCAGAACAGTGAACAGCCGCATAAATTCTGACTGTAAAACTGTTGAACTTAAATGGTTGAAATATCATGAAAAAATTCGGGGTCACTGGTATTTCCGGACTTTCCGACAGCCGCACCGCGCTGGTGATGTCACAGATAATAAAGGAGAACGCGGGAAAGACTCTTATTATCGTCCCTACGGCATCTGAAGCCCGTGAACTTGCCGATGACATTTCTTTTTTCCTTAATGATACAGATGTGGTTGTAATGCCGGAAGAATACCGGCTTTTTTTGTCGTTCGACGCGCGCGACCAGGAGGGACTGGTACAGCGGCTCCGCGGGATAAACGCGCTGCTGGATGAAGGTGATACTGTGGTTGTTGCCCCCGCGTCCGCCGCTGTTAAGAAGATGATTCCGCATCATATTTTTTCCGGAAAGGATATAACACTGACTTTCGGGGAGCAGACAGATACAGAATCGCTTAAAGGTCAGCTTACGGCTCTCGGCTACGAGCGGGTTTCAATGGTGGAGAGCAGGGGGGAATTCAGTCTGAGAGGCGGGATTCTTGATGTTTTTCCGCCGGAGAGCGCTTATCCGTACAGAATCGAATTCTTCGACACTGAAGTTGATTCCGTAAGGACATTCGATACTGACACGCAGAGATCGATTGAAGGCTGTAAATCAGTGAGGATAACACCGGCGAGACAGCTCGTGGGAGACGCCGAAGTATTCCGCAGGGCGGAGGAGAATGTAAGACGCGCATATTCACGTCAGATTTCTAAACTTTCGAATGACCCTTCATACCGGGAGGCTGTGGAAAATCTCGGAAGGCAGCGTGATATGCTTTGCGAACATATAAGGGAATCTTCCGATATACAGCTTCTCGAGAATTACATACATTATTTTTATCCGGAACAGGAATACCTCTGGGAGTATCCGGAGGAATGCAATCTCCTTATAGATGACCCCGACAGGATAGCGGAAGCGCTGGAAGCATCGGGACGCGGGCAGAAAGAGGACTTTGAGCTTCTGCTGGAAACGGGGAAGGCGGTCCCTCAGGACAGTTCCGTGTTAACCGGTCCGGCTGATTTCAGGAAGGCTTATAAACACAGACCGCTCTGGCTTTTCACGCCTTTTCCGAAGATGCTCAGGGGGATTGACCGTTATGACGGGGTGCGGGACTACGCGTCCCGTCCGGCGACAGTGTTCGGCGGCAGGATGGATGCTTTCGTGAAAGAGGTGAAACATTATCTTGAAAGACAGTTCACAGTGCACATTGTATGTTCTTCCGACGAGCGTCTTGAAACCGTAAAAGAATTCTGCGCGGAGAACGGGATAGCAGAGGGTGTCAGGTATACCCGTGGACAGCTCTCGCACGGCATGGAATTCACGAAGGAGAAGTTATGCTACATAACCGAAAGGGAAATATTCGGCGAAAGCCGGAATAAAAAGAGAAGAAAGAAAACCTCCGTAAGCCGCGCACAGGAGAATCTCGCGGATCTCCGGAAGGGTGATTATGTAGTTCATGAGAATCACGGCATAGGACGTTTCGACGGCATAGAAACGATTGCAGTTGACGGAGAACAGAGAGATTATCTGAAAATCAGATACGCGGGGACGGATCTTCTCTATGTCCCTGCAGAGCAGTTCGGCCTCGTTGAGAAATATATAGGGAGTGAAGGCACAGCGCCGAAGATAAACAGACTTTCCGGAGACGACTGGAAGCTGACAAAAGCGAGAGCAAAGGCGGCCATAAGAGAGATGACCGACGAGCTTATAGAAATATACGCGAGAAGAGAGCTGCGCGAAGCATACCGGTTCGCCCCGGACACACCCTGGCAGCGGGAATTCGAGGATGATTTTCCGTACGCGGAAACGGAGGATCAGTTAAGGTCGGTTGAGGAAATTAAAAGAGATATGGAGTCTCCGAGGCCTATGGACAGACTCCTCTGCGGTGATGTGGGATTCGGTAAAACAGAGGTCGCCGCGAGGGCGATATTCAAATGTGTCGCGGAAGGGAAACAGGCGGCGGTGCTGGTTCCGACCACTCTTCTCGCGAACCAGCACTATTTCACGCTTTCGGAGAGATTCAGCAGATTTCCCGTCACGGTAGAGATGCTGTCAAGATTCAGAACACCTGAAGAACAGAAAGAAATATTAAAAAAATTAAAATCGGGAGATATCGATGTCATAATAGGGACGCACAGGCTTCTGTCACAGGATGTGAAATATAAGGATCCGGGGCTGCTTGTAATAGACGAGGAACAGAGATTCGGCGTCGCTCATAAAGAGAAGATAAAAAAACTGAAAGAAAACATTGATGTGCTCACGTTATCGGCAACACCTATTCCGAGGACTCTCAATATGTCTCTCACGGGAATCAGGGATATGAGCGTGATAGAAGAGCCTCCGGAGAACAGATATCCGGTTCAGACGTATGTAATGGAAGAAGACGATGCCGTGATACGGGAGGCCGTTTTGAGAGAGACCGGCCGCGGGGGCCAGGTATTCGTTATTTTCAACAGAGTAAACGGTATAAACAGGACGGCGGCGAAAATACGTGAACTCGTTCCTGAGGCGCGCGTATGCTCCGCGCACGGGAGAATGAGTGAAAGCAGGCTGGAAGATGTGATGCTTTCTTTTGTAAACGGAGAGTATGATATTCTGGTTGCGACTTCAATACTGGAATCGGGCATAGACATCCCGAACGCGAATACCCTTATAGTTCTTGATGCCGACAGATTCGGTCTTGCGCAGCTTTATCAGCTGAGGGGCAGGGTGGGGAGATCAGACCGTGTCGCCTTTGCATATTTAATGTACAGAAAGGATAAAGTGCTGACCGAAGCATCGGTAAAAAGACTTAAGGCAATCAGAGAGTTCACGGAATTCGGCTCAGGATACAAGGTGGCCCTTAGGGATCTGCAGATAAGAGGAGCGGGCAATCTCCTCGGCAGCGAACAGAGCGGACATATAATGAATATCGGCTATGAACTTTATTGCAGACTCGTTAATGACGCTGTTAAGAGACTCAGAGGGGAAACAGTGCCGGACGAGCCGGGAGAAGTTCAGATAGAGCTGAAAGTGTCAGCCGGCATTCCTGACCGGTATATTGAGGATGAGGCGCTAAGAATCCGGATGTACAAAAAAATCGCGGAGGTAGGGACAGCCGAAGAGGAGTATAATATCTGCGATGAGATGACAGACAGATTCGGAGATGTGCCGCGGGAAACCGTGAATCTGATCCGGGTCGCGAGGATAAGAAGTCTTGCGCTCAAACTCTCTGTATCACGGATAAGTGAGCAGGGAAGATATGTAGTCACGGAATTTTACGAAAAGAATTCTCTTACCGCGCAGGGGATTCTGAAAGTGGGCGAAAAGTTCGGAAACAGAGCTCTGGTGAACGCGGGGATAAACCCTGTTATCAGGATTCCTCTCAGGGAAAAAAGAAAGCTTGAGGATGAGATTGAACTTCTGAGCGCGGCTGATGAAGGAATCGCAGAAAGCTCTGTATGAGGAAAAACGCACCGGTGAAAAGTTGAATTTGATTAAAGATGAACAGGAGCTTCCGGCTGCCGCTCGTGAAGAACCGGGGCAGGACCGGTATTATGAAGGCCGGAGAATATATAGTATGGACGTGAACAGGGAGGATGTCCGGTATGCTTTTCAGTAAGATAGATGTACTTAATGAAGATTTTGAGGCAGAAAGAAATCTTTATGTCGGAATTGACGGTAAAACGATTGATTATATCGGTGCGGAAAAACCGGAAAAGAATTACGGAACGGAATATGACGGTTCCGGACGTCTTCTGATGCCCGGATTTTTCAACGCTCACGGTCATTCTCCGATGTCCCTCATGCGCGGGTACGGAGAGAACATGACGCTTCAGCACTGGCTGAATGACAGGATATTTCCGTTTGAGGCGAAGCTTACGGGTGAAGCGGTGTATTGGGGGACGCTTCTCAGTATGGCGGAGTCTCTGAGATTCGGCATAGTATCGACTTCCGATATGTATTATTTCGTTGAAGATATGGCAAGGGCTGTGGAAGACAGCGGGGCTAAAAGCAATATTTCGCGTTCGATAACGAATTTCGACGGGATTCCGTTTGATAAACTTGAGTCAGTGAAGGAGCTTAAGCGTGCCGTCAGGACTCTTAACGGAGCCTGCGACGGAAGGATTAAAATGGAATCGAGTCTTCACGCTGAATATACATCGGACGAAGCGACAGCGCGGGATCTCGCCGCCTGGACCCGTGAAGAGGGAACAGGGATGCATGTCCATGTTTCTGAGACAAAATCGGAACATGAGGAATGTAAGGCACGTCATGACGGAAAGACTCCGGTTCAGTATCTGGCGGACTGCGGGATATTTGATGTTCCCGCTGTCGCGGCCCACTGTGTTTTCCTTGAGGACGGGGATTATGCCGTTCTCAGGGAAAAGGGAGTGACCGTCGCCGCTAATCCTGCAAGCAATCTTAAACTCGCAAGCGGAATCTGCGATACGGCCCGGCTCCTCAGAGAAGGTGTTCCCGTAGCTGTGGGAACGGACAGCGTCGCCTCCAATAACAGTCTTAATTTCCTTGAAGAAGTCAAACTTCTCGCTCTTTTATCAAAGGTAAAAGCAGGGGATCCGACGGTGATGTCCCCTAAGGAGGCACTGTATGCCGCGACACGGGCGGGGGCGCTTGCACAGGGAAGGACCGGATCCGGCATTATCAGGGAAGGTATGAGAGCGGACCTTATCGTGATACGGGAAGATACCGTGAATATGCATCCTGTCCATGACATGGCGACCAACATCGTTTACTCCGCATCAGGAAGTGATGTCGTCCTCACAATGGTCGACGGGCGTGTGCTTTACAGAGACGGGGAGTATTTTACAATTGACATAGAAAGGACAGTCCGTGCCGCGGAAACCTGCGCGCGGAATATACTTCGGGCTTTGTGACTGTGCCGGTTATGTCCGGCAAGGATTCGGATATAAGGAAATAATGTCCGGTTTCATGACAGCCGGACCTGTAAACGTCGGAGTTTCAGATTATGGATAATTCAAAAAACAGTGAGAAGTTTATTAAAGGCGCGGCGATTCTCGCGTTTTCCGGACTAATGGTAAAAGTGCTCGGCGTGTTTTTCAGAATACCTCTGAATAACTGGCTCGGGCCTGACGGAATGGCTTATTACTCGGGGGCGTACGCGGTTTACGGCGCTCTTCTCGTTCTGTCCACGGCAGGCATTCCCGTAGTAATATCGAGACTCGTTTCAGAACATATTGCAGTCAGAGAATACAGGTATGCCCACAGGGTGTTTCAGGCATCTCTAATACTTATGGCCTCCGTGGGTTTTGTATTATTTGTTATATGTTTCTTCGGAGCGGATGCGATAGCGGATTTCACAAAGAATCCGAAATCCGCTTCAGCCCTTAAAGCCGTCTCGCCCGCGTTGTTTCTGGTACCGGTTTTGTCGTCTTTCCGCGGATATTTTAACGGACGTCAGAACATGAATCCGACCGGACTTTCGGAAATGTCGGAACAGCTTGTCCGGGTCATCGCGGGGTTGGTCCTCGCCAAGCTTCTTTTCGACCGCTACGGCAAGCCGGAAGGCGCCGCCGGCGCGTCGTTCGGCGCCTCGGCGGGCGCTTTGGCCGGGCTTACGGTGATATTCGGCATTTATCTTCTTAACCGCAGGGTTATTTATTCTAAAATCAGGCGGGGGAGTCAGTATGTCGAACCTTTCGGAAAAATCATAAAGACAATCGTGATAATAGCGATACCGATAATAATCGGAAGCGAGATTATGCCCATAATGAATCTTCTGGATCTCGGAATGATCATGAGAATTCTGCAGAGAACAGGTTGGTCTCAGGCTGAGTCAGAGTATCTCTACGGACTTATAAGTTCGTTTTGCAGTTCACTCATAGCGTTTCCGCAGATTATCACGCAGGCGGTGTCTGTAAGTCTTGTGCCCGCGGTGACGTCAAGGTTCCGGCTGAAGGATTATGAGGGGCTTCACGAAACGGTAAGCCTCGGGTACAGAACGACAATGATAATGGCTTTTCCCTGCGCTGTAGGACTCGCCGTGCTTGCAGAGCCCATTTTGAAACTTCTGTATGTCTCGCAATGGGAGGCATGTGCTGATGCTGCTCCAACGCTTATGATAATGTCCGTGGGAATCGTTTTTCTGTCGGTAATGCAGACATCCACAAGTATACTTCAGGCAGTGAACAGGCAGATGCTCCCTGTCAGGAATCTTCTTATCGGGTGCATCGGAAAAGTGATATGCACACTTGTTCTGACAGGCATCCGGACGATAAATATTAACGGTGCCGCAATCGGAACCATGTCCGCTTATATCGTCGCGATGATACTGAATATGTATGATGTTAAGAAATATACAGGAACGGAAATAGACCCGGGAAAGATTTTTATCCGGCCTTTCGCGGCTTCCGCTGTAATGGGAGCGGGAGCCTACGGCATTTACTTTGTTATCACACATATGTTAAGCGGGCATTCTGCTGTCCTCGTTAACGCAGCGGGAGTTATTATCAGTATTCTGTTTGCTATAGTGATTTATGTGATCCTGATCTTCGCGTTACACGCCGTAACGCCCGAAGAAGTCAGCCGGATGCCGATGCTTAACAAATTCGCCGGATTCTTTGAAAAGCGCAAATCGTCGAAGTGAATTTTACCGAGGCCGCCGGTCGTGACAGTTTAAGAACTGAAACTTATAATGATGGTTCTTTGAATTTCTGAAGGAATCTTCAGCTTTATTGAAATGTATACGCGATGTCTATGAAAAACTCTGAAAAACGTTGAAATAATAAGCTTTCACTTGACAAACAGTATGCTTAATGCGAGAATATCAACGCTAAAACATTTGGAAGTTCGTTAAGCGGGACTGTTCGTAACACAGATAATATCGTGATTTCCCGTTGATACGATCGCTGCTGCTGATTCTGTGAGGAGGAATAGTAATGAATAAAGCAGAGATGGTTTCTGCGGTAGCAGAAAAAACGAGTTTCACTAAGAAAGAAGCGGAGACTGCGATTAACGCGGTGCTGGCGACGATAGAGGATGCTCTTTTAAAAGGTGAAAAGGTTCAGTTGATCGGATTCGGCACATTCGAGACGAGAGAAAGAAAATCCAGACAGGGACGGAATCCCAGAAAACCGGATGAGGTTATAGATATACCCGCTTCTAAAGCTCCTGTGTTCAAGGCCGGAAAAGCCTTAAAGGATGCCGTGAATAAATAGTTTTTTTAGTAATGATTATCCGGGCGGTCATGTTTGACAGGACCGCTCTTTTATATGCGCGTAACGGTTCGGCGCCTTGATAAGACAGGGGACCCGGAGTAAAAGTTTAAGAAAGGGTATGAATTGAGACTTGATAAATATTTAAAGGATGCCAGGATCATAAAAAGAAGGACCGTTTCCAAAGAGGCATGCGAACAGGGGAGAGTAAGCGTAAACGGGAAAACGGCGAAACCCGGACTGGAAGTTAAACCCGGCGATGAGATAAAAATCGCATTCGGCACGGGTTCCGTTCATGTAAGAGTGCTTGATGTAAGGGAAAACGTGCGGAAAGAAGATGCATCTTCCATGTATGAGGTTCTGGAATGATTCTCCCATACATCGCCTCACGGAAGCGGAATCAGTATGAATGTACGGAGGAAAACGGCAACTGAAGGCGTAAATCAGGGAATAATACTTAATTTTCACTTATCGGAAACGGAATCGGGACAAAAATATCGGGGACACTGTAATCCCGCGAAGGTCGCAAAGTTACAGTTCGCACATGGTATTTGAAGGACGGGCGGCATAGCATCGCTACGGAAAAAGGTCCTCGCTTCGCGCAGTTTCTACGAGTCGCTTGCCTCCTGCGGGGCG
>CAZTIY010000039.1:3996-12084 GCA_964613765.1 uncultured Eubacterium sp. | reverse complement strand
GTGGTTCAGTTACCTGACAGCCAGTCAGGACTCCTTCGTGAAACTGCATGCTCAGCTGCGGAAAATTTCCGCAGCGGTGTTATGCCGCCGCTTCCGATAGCTGCCTGCTTTCACTTACCCTCTTAACGGTAACGCAAAAATTACGTATATGGAACCCGCTTAATTTCTTCGTTGAATTCTCCGTCAGGTACAATATTTGCAATGCTTAATCAGTGCATAAAACAAGTTGCGGGCCCGACAGATAGAGTTTATACTTGTTCTCAGTTTTTATCCCGCGCGGTAAGAAAACGATAAATGTCCATGACTGTGCGGGAACGTTGTTTTTTATTATCTTTAACGGTAAGGCGGCGAATTTTTCGGATCATACGATCAAATCCGCACCCTGCGGCAGAAGATCCTGACCCCGGCGGAAACCGCCGCCCTGACCTGAGCGGAATTGAAAGGATTGGATTTTATGTTGGATTTTTTATCTAAGATGGACGATTTCATGTATTATCCGATACTTGTCATCGTTCTTGTTGCCGCGGGGTTGTATTTCTCGTTCAGAACGAAGTTCGTACAGATCCGCATGTTCGGGGAATCTGTCCGGGTCGTGATGGAAAAACCCGCAAAAGAGGGGTCTGTGTCCTCTTTCCAGGCGCTTATGGTTTCCACGGCATCCCGTGTCGGCACAGGCAATATTGTGGGAATATCAACGGCTATCTGTCTGGGCGGTTACGGCGCCGTTTTCTGGATGTGGATCATCGCCATTATCGGCAGCGCCTCGGCTTTCATAGAAAGTACACTGGCCCAGATTTATAAGAGAAAGGATGAGAACGGCGAGAGCTACGGCGGACCCGCGTATTATATCGAGGATGCCCTTCATAACAGGGGCCTTGCCGTTATATTCGCCGTATTTCTGATTCTGACTTATGCGGGCGGATTCAATATGCTTGCATCCTATAATCTGCAGTCTTCCTTTTCAACATACGGCTTTTATAACGCGAAAGTAACGCCGTGGATTATCGGCGGGATTCTGGCGGTTCTGGTCGGATGGTGCATTATGGGCGGCGGCAAGCGCATAGTAAAAGCGACGAGCACTATCGTGCCGTTCATGGGAATTATGTATGTGATTGTTTCTCTGGTTATAATCATCGCGCATTTCAGACTTATCCCCGCTGTATTCGTACAGATATTCAAGGACGCGTTCGATTTCCACGCCATCCTGGGCGGGATCTCAGGTTCATGCATGATGTACGGTATCAAGCGGGGGCTGTTCTCTAACGAGGCCGGTGTCGGCTCCGCGCCGAACGCCGCCGCCGCCGCGGATGTGAGCCACCCGGTCAAGCAGGGGCTCGTTCAGATGCTTTCCGTGTTCATAGATACGCTTCTCCTTTGCACCGCGACCGCTCTTATGTGCATGTGCTCAGGTGTCGTTCCTTCGGAGGAAATCGCGGGGGCTCCCTATGTGCAGCAGGCTGTATCGACGGTTTTCGGCAAATTCGGTCCGGTATTTGTCACTATAGCGATGGTTCTGTTCGCGTTTACGACGCTGATCGGAAATTTCTTCTATGTGGATAACTGCCTCGCCTTTATACATAAAAAGATGCCGGGGAAGAAGTTTATGACGGGGTTCCGGCTGCTCGCGGCCGTTATTATCTTTGTCGGGGCAGGGCTGACAATGACAGCTGCCTGGAATATCGCCGATATACTGATGGCTTTCATGTGCCTTATCAACCTGCCCGCCTGTGTTGTCCTGGGAAACGTGGCTCTCAAGGCCATGAAAGACTATGACAGACAGAAGAAGGAAGGAAAGAATCCCGTATTCCACGCGGCGGACATCGGTATGGATACATCCAAGCTTGATTACTGGAAATAAAGCGGCTGATTGCCGTATGCCGGTACTGTTCAGAGGTAAGTGAACATAGGCAGCTATCGGAGGCGGCGGCATAACACCGCTGCGGAAAATTTCCGCAGCTGAGCATGCAGTTACACGAAGGAACGAGGAAGTGAGCGGCAAGGCGCGGGGTTTAAGCGTAGCGGTTTTACCCCGCGCCCCGCAAACGACGAGCGACTCGTAGAAACTGCGCGAAGCGAGGACCTTTTTCCGCAGCGGTGCTATGTCGCCCGTCCCTCAAATACCATGTGAGAACAGTAACCGTATGCCCGCCGATTTTTAAGGAAACAAAAAAAGTGCTGGAAATTCCGCGCTTAAAGGCGTATAGTTGTACTTGTATTTGAGAGAGGTTCATACGATGAATAAGTTTTCGTTCGCAGCCGGATACGCTTATCTCTACTTTTTCTTTAAAGGGGAAAAAGATGTTTTGCTGCGGACGGACAGAGGATGAACCGGAAATAGAACCGATGAAACCGGACACGGGCGCTCCGCAGAGTATGCGGGGCGCTTTTTTCAGATACGGTACCTGACGGAAAACGGCATCATGCCTGAACTTTCCAGGGGAGTCAGTTTAATTGAGATGCCGGAGAATCTGAGCGGCTGTGAATGTACGGAGAGGAACATCGGCGAAACCCCGGACATGAGTGAGCGTGGAGGCGCGGAAAGGAAGAAATGATGATAACGATTTTAAAACCGAACACACCGGACGAGCAGAGGGATCAGCTTGTCGCATGGCTCAATGAGCAGGGACTTGACGTCGATATTTCTGTCGGAAGATATACGACTGTTCTGGGCCTTGTGGGCGATACGGAGGCTATCGATGTCGATATGCTGGAAATGCTGGATATCGTAGAAAGTGTGAAACGTGTATCCGAGCCGTATAAAAAGGCGAACCGGAAGTTTCATCCCGACGATTCCGTTATCGACTGCGGCGGTGTGAAAATCGGCGGCGGAAATTTCGCCGTAATCGCGGGCCCCTGTTCGGTAGAGTCCGAGGAGCAGATCATCTCCGTCGCGAAAAGGGTGAAGGAAGCCGGTGCCGACCTTTTAAGAGGAGGCGCGTTCAAACCACGCACTTCCCCGTACGCCTTCCAGGGAATGAGAGGTGACGGAATCGATCTTCTCATCGAGGCAAAAAAAGAGACCGGTCTTCCTGTCGTTACGGAAATCATGAACGCTGATGATCTTCCGCTGTTTGAGGATATTGACGTCATTCAGGTAGGCGCCCGCAATATGCAGAATTTCGAGCTTCTGAAAGCACTCGGAAGAATTGACAAACCCATACTTCTCAAGCGCGGTCTGGCGAACACTCTGGAGGAGCTTCTCATGAGCGCCGAATATATTATGGCAGGCGGGAATGAGAGAGTTATACTCTGTGAGCGCGGAATCAGGACATTCGAAACTTATACGAGGAACACACTCGACATTTCAGCCGTTCCCGCGCTCCACGCACTGACGCACCTTCCGGTCGTTGTTGATCCGAGTCACGCAACAGGGAAGAGTTTCATGGTGCCCTCGATGGCGGCGGCAGCGGCTGCCTGCGGCGCGGACGCGCTTATGATAGAGGTGCATAACGATCCTGCGCACGCCCTGAGTGACGGTCCGCAGTCGCTCACTCCGGATAAATTTGCAGAGGTAATGACAGTAATCAGAAACGTCCGCGCGGCGGTAAATGCCTGCTGAACGGTTCCGCAGCGTTGCGGCGTCCTCATCAAAGAGGATGAAGATCTGAATTGACTTGCGGTGAATGACTGCCGGGCGGATGCCGGGAACTGCTCCGGCGGGTGTCGGGCGGGTGTGCAATTTGTCTTAAAGGTTTTAAGATTCTCTGTTTGCGAATTTCAGGTGGATCAGGATGGACGATAAAAAAACAGACTTTATAAAGGCTGTCGGAGTCGTGGGACTCGGCATTATAGGCGGTTCTTTCGTGCGCGCTTATCACCGGGCGGGATACCGGGTGTACGGAAGCGATACCGATAAGATCACGCTCGACTATGTCCTCATGACGGGAGCCATGCAGGGGACGCTGGAAGAGCACGGTTATTCCGGTCTCGAGGCTGTTTTCCTCGCGATACCGCCTGACCAGGCCGTCATGTGGCTTGAGAAGCACGCGCATGAAATCGAACCGGGTACGCTCGTGATAGATTGCTGCGGCATCAAACGGCATATCTGTGAAGTCGGTTTCAGACTCATGGAAGAAACGGACATGACATTTGTCGGCGGTCATCCGATGGCGGGTCTTCAGGTCTGGGGATTCAAGAACAGCAGCGCGGATATGTTCGATGGCGCGGACTTCGTACTGGTGCCGAAGGACCGGAGCAATATATGGATTCTGGAACGCGTGAAGGCTCTTCTCAGGATAGCCGGTTTCAAACTGTTCACCGTGATGAGCCCGGAAGAGCATGACAGAGTTATAGCATTTACGTCGCAGCTCTCGCATATCGTCTCAAGCGCGTTCGTAAAGAGTGAGAAGGCCCTGGGGAAGGAAGCGGCGGTGACCGGCGGAAGTTTCCGGGATATGACCCGTGTCGCGTATCTTAACGAGTCGATGTGGACATCGCTTTTCCTTGAAAACCGTGACAATCTGCTGAAGGAACTGAAGCGGCTCATGGCTGATCTTCAGAATTACGCCGATGCTCTGGAAGCTGGCGACGGCGATACTCTCAGAAAACTTCTCGCGGAGGGCCGGGCGCAGAAAGTCGCGTCGGAGAAGCAGTCGGTATCCGCCCGGGCAAAGGTATAAACAGCAGGAATGAAACAGGTCATACAGGGAGCGGGTAATGAAATTAGATGATTTAGGCTTATCCGTGAGTGAAATAATGAACGGCGGCACGCTCGCGGTAATCACGGAGGATCATGTAGCCCCGCTGTATCTTGAAAGAACTGTCAGGAGCCTTGAAAGAAGCGGGTTCCGAACCGCGGAATTTATTCTTCCTTCCGGTGAGGCGACGAAATGCGGCGAAAAATATCTGGAGCTTCTTGAATTCTGCGCCGGGATTCCTCTTACGAGAACGGACGGGATAGTCGCTCTCGGCGGGGGCATGACGGGTGATATAGCGGGATTTGTCGCGGCTACCTATCTTCGCGGTATCAAGGTCATACAGGTACCGACCACGCTCCTCGCGGCGGTCGATTCCTCCGTCGGCGGCAAAACGGCGATAGATCTTTCCGCGGGCAAGAATCTTGCGGGAGCTTTCCACAAACCGGCGCTGGTATTCCAGGATCCGGAGCTGTTAAAAACTCTTCCCGACGATGTTTTCAGGGACGGTATGGCGGAAGTGATCAAATCGGGGGTCATAGCCGATGAGGACCTGTTCGACAGACTCGGCGATCCGGGGAAAGTCAGAGAAGATCCGGAACCGGTCATACTGCGCTGCGTGGAAATCAAAGAGAGTTTCGTGGAAAAAGATGTATATGACACCGGCATACGGCACATCCTTAATTTCGGCCACACTGTCGGTCACGCTGTGGAAAAGCTCAGTGACTATACGATAAGCCACGGAAAGGCTGTCGCGATAGGTATGAACCGGATGGCCGGGTTCTCTGTCGACCGGGGATTCTGCGGGGAGCGTGACAGAGACAGACTCCGTGAAATGCTTGAAATATGGGGATTTGATCTCAGCATGCCTTTCACCCGCGGTGAGATTTACCGTGCAATTTGCTCTGACAAAAAGCGTGAGGGAGACGATATTTCTCTCGTCACAATGGAAAAGATCGGTCACTGCGTAATTACGTCCTATGCTCTTGAAGATATTAGGAATATCATATAAGGTCCGGAAATGAAAGAGATCAGGATAATTCCGTCTAAATCAGACGCGCACAGGGCGCTTGTCTGCGCCGCGCTTTCAGATACTCCCTGCCGTGTGGTCATGGAGGAGACATCCAAAGATATAATCGCGACGGAGGCCTGTCTTTCGGTTATGAACGGGGTGGTCACAGACGGTGATAATCCGGGAAGACGAGACAGAACCTGCGTGCTCCCGTGCGGGGAGAGCGGTTCGACGCTCAGATTTCTGCTTCCGGTTGCGGCAGCCCTGAACCTCAGAGCTGAGTTCATAACAGAAGGAAGACTTGGAAGCAGACCTTTGTCGCCTCTGAGAGAGGAACTCGTGCGTCACGGCTGCGAGATGAGTCCCGCGGGAGATGAACCCGTAGTAATAGAAGGTCCGCTTCTCGGAGGAGACTTTTATCTCCCGGGGAACATTTCTTCGCAGTACGTGAGCGGTCTTCTGCTTGCGCTCCCGGTACTCCCCCGGGACAGTACGGTGCATGTCGGAACGCCCGTAGAATCATCAGGCTATCTTGACCTGACACGGTCTGTGATACGGCGCTTCGGAGTCCGTATCGGACTTGAGAAGAACGGGAAAGAATGGATATATACGATCCCGGGCGGACAGAAATACCGGCGGCGTGAAGAATACTTTGTTGAAGGCGACTGGTCCAACGCCTCGTTTTTCCTCGCGGCGGGTGTCCTCGGGAGAGAGCCTGTCAGAGTAACGGGGCTTAACCGGGATTCACTTCAGGGTGACAAAAAAATCTGCGATCTTCTCCGGGAATTCGGCGCGGAAATAAAAGAAGAAAGAAACGGAAATCCGGCGGAGACGGAAGACGGTACGGGAGCATCCGGGGAAGACCGGACGGAATATGAGGATGTCACCGCGTTTCCGGGAAAGGGAAATTTACGGGGCATCACCTGCGACTGCGGCGGTATTCCCGATATGGTGCCGGTTCTTTCTCTCATCGCGACGCAGGCGGAGGGTGATACCAGACTCGTAAATGCCGGCCGTCTGAGACTTAAGGAAAGTGACAGGCTCAGATCTGTTTCGGAACTGCTTAACGGACTGGGCGGAAATGTTGAGGAACTTGACGACGGTCTGGTTATACACGGGACAGGAAGGCTGAAAGGCGGCGTCGCGGACAGTTTCAACGATCACAGAATCGCGATGACGGCGGCTGTCGCTTCGCTCGCTTCTGAAGATCCTGTCCTGATCAGAGGCTCCCGTGCCGTGGAAAAATCTTATCCGGAGTTCTTCTTACGCATGAGAGAACTCGGACTTGACGGAAATCTCAGAGCCGTGTGAATTTCGTGTAAATGTACGGGAACTGAAAAATCAGGATGCGGGGAATTTTATACCGGCAGGCTGTCAGGAATCCAGAAAGGAGCGGCATGTCTTCAGTATACGGAGAATATTTCAGAATCTCGATCTTCGGTCAGTCGCATTCACCCGCGATCGGTGTTACCGTAGACGGGCTTCCCGCAGGGATAACGGTCGACATGGAGAAACTTCAGAGGTTTATGGACCGGCGGGCGCCGGGGCAGGGGAGGCATACGACATCCCGGAAAGAACCGGACCGGCCTGAATTCCTGTCGGGGCTCACAGGTGATACAACCTGCGGGGCTCCGCTTACCGCTATCATACGAAATACGAACACGCGCCCCGGGGATTATGACGATATCCGGGATATTCCGAGACCCGGGCACGCGGATTATACGGCCCATGTGAAATACGGAGGCTTTGAGGATGTGAGCGGCGGGGGACATTTCTCGGGAAGGCTGACCGCCCCTCTTTGTGTGGCCGGAGGGATATTTCTTCAGATTCTCGAGAAAAGAGGCGTAACGGTTGAAGCTTCGATTCTTGAAATCGGGGGAAACAGGGATGATCCCCTGAGTGAGATCGGGAAAGCCGCCGCTGAGCGTGATTCCGTCGGCGGTATCATCAGCTGCGCGGTCCGCGGCGTCCCGGCGGGAATCGGAGATCCTGTGTTCGGGGGCATGGAGAACAGGATAGCGCAGGTCATTTTCGGGATCCCCGCGGTAAAGGGCATAGAGTTCGGCGCGGGCTTCAGAGCCGCAGAGATGAGGGGCTCACAGAATAACGATCCTTTTTTCTATGATGAACAGGGAAATGTCAAGACGGGGAGCAATAACGCCGGGGGCATCCTCGGAGGGATCACGACCGGAATGGATATAACATTTAATGTCGCGTTTAAACCTACACCGTCGATCGCGCGTGAACAGAGAAGTATCTCTTATTCAAGGCGTGAGAACGCTGTCCTCGAGGTAAGGGGAAGACACGATCCTTGTATCGTGCCGAGAGCCGTGCCCGTTGTGGAAGCGGCGGCGGCAGTAGCCGTAGCGGACGCCATGGGTCCCGCGCTGACAGGCTGAACACGTGCGCGCACGGTAAAGCCGGATAAATCAGCGCGGTGAT
>CAZTIY010000039.1:0-3896 GCA_964613765.1 uncultured Eubacterium sp. | reverse complement strand
AACACGTGCGCGCACGGTAAAGCCGGATAAATCAGCGCGGTGATAAGCCGGCGGCAGGATCCGGCCGTGCGCGGTGATGAGACAGCGGCGAGATCCGGCCGTATCTTCATCGCGGCGTCCGATAAACCGGTAAAAGGGAAAAACTCTGTGAAAAATGAAAGGTGAAACAGGGAAGGAGGGTATGATTCAAATCAGGTTTGATCATACATGAGAGGCATGAACATTGACAATTATCGTGAGGAAATCGATAAAATCGACAGACAGATAGTGGACCTGCTCGACAAAAGAATGAGGGTGTCGGAGAACATCGCCGTTTACAAGCGTGAAAACGACCTTAAGGTCATGGATCCGATCAGGGAAAGGGAACTCCTTGACGCGATTACGGATATTTCCGCTCCGGATATGGCGTATTATAACAGGATGCTTTTCAGCGGCATACTGGAAACAAGCAGGAACCACCAGTGGAAGATCCTGGGTGTGGAGGCGCCTGTCATAAATGAGATAAGAAACGCCATCGACAACGGGCCGAAGCTCTTTCCGGCGCGGGCGACCGTTGCCTGTCAGGGGGTCCAGGGGGCGTATTCACAGGAGGCCTGCGATCTTTGCTTCAAAATGCCTAAAATCATGTATGTCAAGAATTTCAGAGGCGTGTTCAAGGCGCTTGAGAGCGGGCTTTGCGAGTACGGCATGCTCCCGATAGAAAACAGCACGGCGGGTTCGGTGAAGCAGGTTTACGATCTCATGGACGAGTATAACTTTTATATCGTAAGGAGCGTAAGGGTGAAGGTCCGTCATTCTCTGCTGGTGAATCCGGGGGTTAAGAAGAGCGATATACGGGAGATATTCTCACACGAGCAGGCTATAGCACAGTGCGATGAGTATCTTAAACAGTTTCCCGGCGTGAAAGTTACGGTCGCGCCCAACACGGCGGTCGCGGCAAGAACGGTGGCGGAGTCGGGAAGGAGAGACGCTGCCGCCCTCGCTTCCAGAGCGAACGGTGAGAATTACGGTCTCGACTGTCTGGAGGACAATGTTCAGGATACGGATAACAACTATACGCGTTTCATTTGTATCACAAAGGATCTCCGCATCTACCCGGGAGCGAACAGGACAAGCATCATGATGATACTGAATCACAGACCGGGGTCGCTTTATCAGGCACTTGCCCGTTTCAACGCCATGGGTCTCAACCTGATTAAACTGGAAAGCCGTCCTCTCCCGGAACGCGAGTTCGAGTTCATGTTCTATTTCGATATAGAGGAATCCGTTTATTCCGATGAATTTATAAACATGATGGGGCAGCTCCAGGAAATGGCCATAGAATTTAAATATCTCGGAAGTTATCAGGAAATCTGAACGATATTTGAACCGGAGATCCGATCGGAAGCCGGACAGCGAAGACAATCTTCCTCATAACTTCCGTGCGGGGCGCAAAACAAACAGCAACTCTTAAGGAGGAGAAAACGCCGGAGTCATCAGCCGCGGGCGGACATAAAAATTCATGGCGGAAGCGGGGTGTAAAATGAAAATTCTCGTAATGAACGGTCCCAATCTCAATCTTCTGGGCCTCCGGGAACCTGATCTGTACGGACGGGAGGACTACAGCGAACTTGTCAGGAGGACCCGCGCGAAAGCGGAGAAACTCGGCACAGAAGTTGAATTTTTCCAGTCCAACCATGAGGGAAGTCTGGTGGACAGGATCCAGGAATGCTACGGACGCGAGGACGGTATGGTCATAAATCCGGGCGCATATACTCACACAAGCGTCGCCATACTTGACGCCGTGAAAGCGATCTCGCTCCCGACGGTAGAGGTTCATATTTCAGATGTTTCGGCGCGGGAGGATTTCCGGCAGGTTTCATATATCAGAAGCGCGTGCATCGCGACAGTCACGGGGAAAGGAATCGACGGTTACGGTGAGGCGCTTGAGATACTTGTCCGGTATATTAAAAACGCCGGGCGGAATACAGACATAAGGAAAACAGACTGAGAGAAAGTGATATCAGAAGGAGTGCGACGGGTTCTCCCGACGGTGCGCGATCCGTCCGGTTAAGTTAAGATAACGGATTCATGAGGGTGTAAGAAATGTTCATTTAACAGACCCTGAAACAGTTAAGTAAGATAAGAAGATAAGAATAAGAAAAGAAAAGATAAGATAAGGTAAAAATAAAAGATAAGAAATTCATGAGGGTGTAAGGATGTATAAATACGGTTTTATAGGATGCGGTAACATGGCGGGGGCGATCATAGCGGGACTCATCAGGAACGGGCTCGCCGGAGCATCTGATATTATAGGCTCCGCCCCTACGGAATCAGGCAGGAGGAAGGCCGCCGGAAGCGGTATAACTGTCACTGCGGATAATCTTAAGGTGTGCGGGGAGTCGGAAACTGTTTTTCTCGCCGTTAAACCCGGAGTATTCAGAAATGCGGTAAGTAAAGAGATCCGGGGAGCGATTCCCGCCGCTAAGCCCGTAATCAGCATTATGGCCGGCGTCAGCATGAAGGAGCTCGCGGATTCTCTCGGAAACGGAAATGATGACCCGGGAAGAAAGATCGTCCGCGTCATACCGAACACACCTGTCCTCGCGGGTGAGGGCATGTCCGTCTACTGCATGACTGACAGTGTCACTCAGGATGAGAGGAAACAGGTAAGCGATATATTCACTTCATTCGGGAAAGCGGAAGAGATCGCGGAGAGTCTTTTCGACGCCGTGACCGCGGTAAGCGGAAGTTCCCCGGCTTATGTGTTCATGTTCATAGAGGCTATGGCGGACGGGGCTGTCGCCTGCGGTGTTCCGCGCGACAAGGCGTACGAGTTTTCCGCTCAGGCTGTTCTCGGCTCCGCAAAAATGGTGCTTGAGACGGGTATGCATCCGGGAGCGCTTAAAGATATGGTGACATCACCCGCCGGAACAACCATAGAAGCTGTGAGAGTTCTTGAGGCGGAAGGTTTCAGATCTGCCGTTACGGAAGCCGTTATCGCCTGCTGCGAGAAGTCGAAATCACTTTGATAAAGGAGCGTTTACTCCGGAATCACGCGATTCCTCAGAATCAGGGGGTGGAAAAAATCAGTCCGATTCCGCTCGGATAAAAACAGAACCGCCTGATTCCGTTGCTTAAAAACGGGAGCGGTTCCGCGGACGGAAAAGAAAAAAGGAATCAGAGTCACTCCGATTCCATGGGATCTGTTCCGAGACGTTCTCTGATAAAATCCTCGACTTTGTCACGGGAAATATTAAGCGAACAGGCAAATTCACCGAAAAGGAAATCTTCCGCGAGTTTCATATATTTTTTGTCTATCTGACCGAGCCTCCGGTTCTGCTTCATCGCGTTACGGTTCTTGAGATGAATCGCCTTTGCCATCATGATGAGCCGGGTCGTATCGTGGGATGAGATTATTTCCTGGTAATGACGCGCCAGCTGCTGTGTGCTCGTCCCGACGAACACGTCGGGACTTATGCCGGGCATGGTGTCGATGATATCGAGGGCCTCAGCGGCAGATATGAGAGGGCGCATAAAAACCTTTTCGCTCCCTATCGGCGCGTAAATGATTCCGTTCTGATATACCGGCTCCAGAATATAATATCTGTCTTCCCCGGTTTCATCAGAGCCGGTCGTCATCAATTCTTTGACTCTGCAGACCCCTGTACCTCCGTACATGATCAGGTCGCCGACCCGGAACATAAATACGCGCCTCCTTTCCGCAAGATGTCCTCTTCATTGATATTTTATCACTTTCAGGCAGAAAAAATAAGTACGAAACAGGTTATCGCCCGGGGATTTACGAAAATTATTACAGTTCACACATGGTATTTGAGGGTCGGGCGGCATAGCACCGCTACGGAAAAAGGTCCTCGCTTCGCGCAGTTTCTACGAGTCGCTCGCCTCCTGCGGGG
>CAZTIY010000038.1:0-12167 GCA_964613765.1 uncultured Eubacterium sp. | reverse complement strand
CGCGCCCTGCCGCTCACTTTCTCGCTCCTTCGTGAAACTGCTCGCTCAGCTGCGGAAAATTTCCGAAGCGGTGTTATGCCGCAACCCACGCAACTGACTATGCTCACCTATTCTCTCAAAAGTAACATTATTACAGTTTTTCCACGGTTAAATGATCGTTAGTATATACGCAGATTGAAGAAGCGATCCTCAATGATTCCCTGACTATCGCCTCCGCGTCCATGTCTGTGTGATTATAAAGAGCGTTGGCCGCGGAATACGCGAAGTTACCTCCGGAACCTATGGCGACAAAACTCTCATCCGGGACGATTATCTCCCCGTTCCCGGAGATGACAAGAAGCTCGTCCTTGTCAGCCACTATCATAAGCGCGTCCAGACTGCGCATTCCCTGGTCTGACCGCCACATCTGCGCGAGATCTACCGCAGCGCGCCGGAGATTTCCGCCGTGCTCCTCAAGTTTCTTCTCGAATTTCTCTGTAAGCGAAAAAGCGTCCGCGACCGAACCCGCGAATCCGGTCAGAACTTTCCCGTGATAGATCTTCTTGACCTTCCTCGCGTTGTTTTTCATGATGGCAGTCTCGCCCATCGTTACCTGACCGTCTCCTCCGATCGCTACGTCATCAGGGCCTCTCCTGACTGCGCATATCGTCGTCGCATGGAATGTAACCATCTTGTAGAATCTCCTTTCGCGTTACTTGATAATCAGGCAGATTCCGCGTTTCCGCGTTCAAATATTACCGTTCAGTGAACCGGCGCCGCCGTTACGCCGCCGAAAGCCCCGCGCGGTTTTATCACACATGATACGCAAGATACGTTTCATCACGTCCGGACCGCTGCAGCCGGCCCTATTACTGCCGTAAGCCGTGCAGCAACCGCCTCACACGATCCATATAATATTTTATCCAGTTGAACGTGTAATAAACGTATTTTTACTGTCGTTTTAATATTACTGTTATTTATCGTCCCTGACACTGCCCGTTAAAGCTTTTCAATCAGCTATTCCGTGTAGCGGCATTTCGGATTGGAGCAGGCGAGCCTTCCTTTTGCCGTTTTCTTTTCAACAAGGAGACTTCCGCACTCGGGACAGATTTTCTTAACAGGCCTGTTCCAGAACACCTGCGTACAGTCCGGATAACCGCTGCAGCCGTAAAATATCCTGCCGCTTTTAGCGCGCTTTTTCACTATTGGCTTTCCGCACGACGGGCAGTCTACGCCGATCTCCTGCGCTATTGACCTGATATTTCTGCATTCGGGAAATCCGCTGCATGCCATGAACTCCCCGTATTTTCCGTTTTTAATAACCATGGGGCGGCCGCATATCTCACAGTTTACCCCCGCCGGTCTGTCGGGCACGACTATTTTCTCTATCCTGCTGTCGGCCGTCCTTAGTTCTTCGCTGAAAGGACCGTAGAATGTTCTTATCACCTGCTTCCAGTCCTCATCATCCTCGGCTATCCTGTCAAGTTTTTCTTCCATTCCGGCTGTAAAACCGGAATCAACTATATCGCTGAAATATGTTTCCATAGTCTCATTCACTACCTTCCCCATATCGGTAGGAATGAGCGTCCTCTTCTCACGCCGTACATACTTCCTCTCTGTGAGAGTGACGACAATCGGGGCATAAGTGCTCGGCCTTCCGATCCCCCGGGTCTCAAGCTCACGCACAAGACTCGCTTCTGTATAACGCGAAGGAGGCTGGGTGAAATTCTGTTCTCCTCTCACCCTTTCCGGATTCAGTTCCTCCCCCTCAATAAGTTCCGGCAGTACGGCATCCTTCTCTTCAAGTTTCGATGGTTTGTAAACTCTCCTGAAGCCGTCGAAAACAACAGAGGAGCCCGTGCTGTAAAAACCGTAATCTCCGTTCTCTATACCCGCCCGGACACCGCTGTAAACTGCCGGAGTCATCTGACTCGCCGTAAAACGTTCCCATATCAGTTTATACAGTTTATACTGATCCGGCGTGAGTTCCGGTTTTACGTCCCCCGGCGTAAGCGTTATGTCCGTCGGCCTTATGGCTTCATGCGCGTCCTGCGCGTCCTTCTTCTTCGCGTAAAAATTATTCCCGGCATATTGTTCGCCGAAATTTTCTTTGATGAATGATCCCGCAGCTGCCTTTGCCTCGGAAGAAATTCTGACCGAATCAGTCCTTAAGTACGTTATCAGACCTGTCGTTCCGCGACCGTGAACCGCTACGCCCTCATACAGCTGCTGCGCTATCCTCATCGTTCTTCCCGTATTAAAATTCAGCCTTATGGACGCGTCCTGCTGGAGACTGCTGGTCGTGTAGGGAGGATAAGGTCTTACGGTCCGTTCCTTCCTTTGCACGGAAGCGACCTTATAATTCCCTTTAGAGAGCTCCTCCATAACGATATTTTTCTCTTCCTCATTATGTATCGTCAGTTTCTTCCCGCGGTAAGTCGCGAGTCTGGCCGAAAAAGCTTTCCCCTTCTTAAAATCGGCCGTAACCGTCCAGTATTCTTCCGGTACGAACGCCTCAATCTCCCGTTCTCTGTCACAGATGATTTTAAGAGCCGCGGACTGCACGCGGCCGGCCGAAAGCCCTCTCTTGATTTTTCTCCACAAAAGAGGACTTATCTGATATCCTACGAGTCTGTCCAGTACTCTTCTCGCCTGCTGCGCGTCCACCAGCCTGATATCTATCGCTCTTGGCTCCTTCAGAGCGGCCCTTACGGCATTCCGCGTTATCTCGTTGAACGTTACACGGCATTTCGTCCCGGGATCTATGTCAAGAAGAGCGGCAAGGTGCCAGGATATGGCCTCCCCCTCGCGATCGGGGTCGGTAGCCAGATAAACCGCGGACGCGTTCTTCGACTCCCTGCGAAGCTCCTTTATGATATCTCCCTTTCCTCTTATTGTGATGTATTGAGGTTCAAAATCGTTATCGATGTCCACGCCCAGTTTGCTTTTAGGGAGATCCCTGACATGACCTACCGAAGCTATTACTTTATATGAAGAATCGAGAAATCTTCCTATCGTTTTTGCCTTTGACGGTGATTCCACGATCACGAGTTTTTTCTTTGAACCGTTTGCCGCTTTTGTTATCCCGGACGGTTTTTTCACGCCGGGGCCGGACACGGTCTTTGACCGGGCGCCTTTCGCCGGTTCGGACACGGCCCCTGCAGAAGTTCCTGCTTTAGTCCTTCCCGAAGTTTTCTTTAAAGTTTCAGCGGAAGCTTCCGGAGAAGCTTTCGTCGATTTTCTTGCGTCTGATGCGGATTTTCCCATGTGAGTTACCATTCAAAGCGTTAAGTTACTGCCGTCACAGCGGTTTTTATATTTTCATATTATCCGCGAAATGTCAAATGAATTATGAATTATTAAATTGTGAATGTATATTATGAATCACATTCCCGGCCGTTATCGCGGTAAGAAGACAATAAATCTGTATGACCCGCGCATTGATACTACGCCCGCGGGTTTCAGTCAAAAAAGCTTTCATCTATGAACACTCTTCCCATACAGGTCGTCAATATCCCCTTCATCTCCATGAGTGTTACAATCCGTCCCACCCCGGCAGGCGACATACAGGTCCCCGCCACGAGCTCCTCCATGGTCTGTTCACCCTTCTCAGAGAGAACGTCAAAAATTATCCTTTCATCCTCACCCAGGCTGTCATCCTTTCTTCTGTTTCCCGTAACCGCGTGAAGCCCCGTAAAAGGATCACCCGGCGTTGTCAGTATGTACGCGCCGTCCTGAATGAGTTTATTGGTGCCGAGACTCCCTTTACGTGTTATATCACCCGGGACGGCCCAGATATCCCTGCTCTGTTCCGCAGCCTGCTCAGCGGTCAAAAGCGCGCCGCTGTGAAATCCCGCTTCAACTACGACCACACTTTCAGAGAGACCGCTTATGATCCTGTTTCTCTCCGGAAATCTGAAAGGTCTCGGTTCGGTTCCCTCGGGATATTCTGATACCAGAACACCCTTCTCTCTGATTTTTTCCATCAGCCTGCGGTTCTCCGCGGGATAACATATATCAAGGCCGAATGCCATGACGGACGCGGTTCTTCCCCCGGCGTCAATACACGCCTGCTGCGCGGCGCTGTCAATTCCGCGGGCGAGACCGCTCACGAGTGTAACGCCGCATTCCGCCGCCCGCCTTCCTATCATTTCCGCGACATGCCTGCCGTACGCGGAACAGGATCTGCTCCCCACAACGGCTATTACAGGTCCTTCCAGAATCGAAGGATCTCCGTCTATATACAGTTGTTTCGGCTTTCCCGGAATGTCCATCAGCCTTACGGGATATCCCCCGTCACCGGGTCTCACGGTAAGTTTCATTACGGTCTTCCCCCGAACTCCTGCTGCCTGTAACCCAGCGCTTCCATTATGTGTTCCTTGTTTACGCCGGGGGAATCCTCTATGTCCGCCACCGTCCTCGCGATTTTCCTCGTTCTCGCTACGGTTCTGGGGTCAAGATGCATTACCGTATATGCCTGTCTCAGAATACCCTCGGTTTCATCATCGAGAGGAACCGCTTCTTCCAGAAAATGTTCCGGTATCCGCGCGTTCACCCTGACATTCTTTCCGAACCTTCCTCCGGAGAACCTCTCATGCTGGCGTCTTCTGGCGGTCATGACCATCTCCTTCATTTCCTTTGTCGACAAAGAGTATTTATCCTTGAGATCATCATATTTTACGGGGGTCAGCCTGATATGCATATCTATTCTGTCAAGCACCGGACCTGATATCTTATGTCTGTATCTCATGATTTCCGCGGGCGTACAGGTGCATCCCCCGTCCGGATCACCGTATTTACCGCACTTGCAGGGATTGGCCGCGGCAACCAGAAGAAAATCAGCCGGAAAAACCGCAGTTTCACCCTGCCTCACGATAGTGATCTTTCTTTCCTCAAGCGGGGTTCTCAGCGCGTCTATTACTCCCGGCATAAATTCTGTCAGTTCATCGAGAAACAGCACGCCTCCCGAGGCGAGTGATATTTCTCCCGGTCTCGGAACCTGTCCCCCTCCTATAAGCGCCGCCCTGGTAACGGAATAATGCGGGGCTCTGAACGGCCGCTTAAGCACCGCTCCCACATCGGGATTGAGTTCGCCCGCCACAGAATGGATGACGGTCGCCTGCATGATTTCCTCCTTATCCATCTCCGGAAGGATCCCCGGCATCCTCTTCGCCAGCATAGTCTTTCCCGTCGCGGGACTTCCGACCATTAAAATGCAGTGACCGCCCGCCGCCGCCACCATAAGCGCTCTCTTCGCGAACTCCTGTCCCTTTACGTCCGAATAATCTTCTGTATATTGAGAGGCGGGTGAAATAAAAGATTCATTTTCTTCGCGGCGGAATTCAGAGAGCGTCTTTTTCCTGTTAAAATGCGAGATAACTTCCCAGAGCGAACCCGCGGGAAGCACCCTGATTCCCGTTACGAGCTCGGCTTCTCTTCTGTTTCTGTACGGTATAATCACCTCTTCCGCCCCCGCTTCTTTAAGTGCCTGAACGAGAGGCAGAACGCCCTTTGTCTCGGAGAGAAGCCCGTCGAGAGAAAGTTCTCCTATGAGTCCTGTCTTTTCCGTTCCTCTCCCGATTACCTGCCCGGAAGCGGTCAGTATTCCCAAAGCCTCCGCCAGATCAAGATGGGAGCCCCGTTTCCTTATCCAGGCAGGCGCCATATTGACCGTGATTCTCCCGTCAGGCCATTTCATACCGCTGTTCACACATGCCGCGCGTATCCTGTCCCTGGCTTCCTTAACGCTCTCGTCCGCGAGCCCGACCACGCTGAAGTTCGGAAGACCCGGTGAAATATCCGTCTCTACGGTAACCGCGTTCCCTTCCAGTCCGCGGACGACCGCCGTTAAAGTCTTAGAAAGCATTTCCCCCTCCTTCAGAAAGCGTCCGGAATCTGTTCTATCAGGATCCCGATGACCTGAAAACTGCATTTCAGCCCCTCAAACCCGTTGATCATCTGATAATATTCCGCGCACTTTCGTATTTTTTCTCTCTTCTTTTTATCTACCGCCTCCTTGGGAAGTCCGTATCCCGAACCGGTTCTCGCCTTTACTTCCACGAAAATAAGCGCGTCATCCTTCCGCGCTATGAGATCTATCTCTCCCGATCTGCAGCGGAATCCGCGCTCCAGTATCTCGTATCCGTCCGCGTAGAGCAGTCCTGCGGCAAGCTCTTCGCCCAGGCGTCCGAGTAAAACTCTGTCTTCCATCAGTCCGTCCTTCTCCCGGGACGGCTCTCATTCACAAAACTTATTTTGCCATCATTACCATTTTATGTCAACACTTTTTTTACAACAGAACGAATTTTTCTATCGCCTTCGCCACGCCGTCGTTATCATTGGAGTCCGTCACATAGTCGGCGACCTCTCTGACTTCCGGCTCGGCGTTCGCCACCGCGACCCCGAGTCCCGCGAATTCAATCATTTTCATGTCGTTCGGACTGTCGCCGCAGGCCATAAGCTCCTCCCGCTTTATCCCCGTAAGCTCAAGGAGAAACCTGAGAGCGCTTGCCTTGCTCGTATCGGGTCCCTCTACTTCTATATTGAACGGAACGGATGAAGTGATCGTAACCCCGTCAATCAGTGACAGCTTTCGAATAAGCTCACTCTTCATATCCCTGTCCGCGACAGTTATACTGATATTTTCTATCCTGTCAGCCGTCTCGTCGATATGTTCCCATATATTATCCACGGGAGTCCTGGTTTTAAGAACGTAATCGGCACTTCGGACAGGCGATCCGTGTTCTTTGAGATCATTATATACTCCGGCGTCCGTATATGCTTTACCGTCGGAAAAAGACTCAATCGGTAGGCCGCTCTTTTTGACGATGTCCGCTATCGCTTCCGCGCGTTCGCGTCCCAGATAGCGCGCTCTTATAACTTCTCCGTCACTGAGCCTTCTGATTACGGCGCCGTTTGAATTGATCACATATTCAAGACCTTTCACGGCAAGAAGTTCCACGGGAAGTGAAGAAAAAACGCGGCCTGTCGAAATCACCGCCTTTACACCTTTTTCGATCGCCTTTTCAATGGACTTTTTTGTAATCGGAGAGAGCGTTTTGTCACTTCTTAAAGTGGTATTGTCGAGATCAAGCGCGATCATCTTTATTTCCGGCTTATTCTCCCGGCCGTTTCCCGTTTTTTTATCCTGCTTTTCCTTATTGATATCCTGCATAATTACCTGTTTTCTTCCCCATGCCTTTTCAGGCATAATCTCCCGTCCCGCGCCCCGCAAACGACAAGCGACTCGCAGAAACTGCGCGAAGCGAGGACTTTTTCGCAACGGTGCTATGCCGCCCGTCCCTCAAATACCATGTGTGAACTGTAACACTCATTCTGATTATATCATACAGCTGTCGCAAAAAACGTTGCAAAAAACACCCCGCCGCATTAGAATGTCCGTATTGAACCCTGAACAGACGGTGATCCTTACTTTGGTAGCAGCGTTACATCCGTACTTTGCGGAGGCCGCCGTAAGCCGTTCTTCCGGGGTTTCGCGGAAGTCGCGCGACTTCCGTGAATCTCATCAGTTCCGTGTCAAAGGAGTGAACATGAATATCGCAATTGTCGGCGCCGGAAAACTGGGAGTGAGAATCGCCACCGCCCTTACGGGCGGAGATTATTCCATCACGGTCATCGACCGTCAGGAGTCCGTCCTCAACAGAATAGCCCCGGTCCTTGACGTCATGACCATCAACGAGGATGCCCGGAATACGTCTGTTCTTAAAAATATAGGGATCGAGAATTTTGACTATCTGATTTCCACCACCGGAGATGATGAAACCAATATAGTTATAACGTCTTTCGCAAAGAAATTGGGCTGCAAACATGTTATATGCAGAATACGCGACCCCGAGCACATGGACCAGTTCGATTTCATCAAAGAAAAGATGGACATCGACGATATAATTAACCCCGATATGGTCATCTCGAAAGAGATATATAAATATCTGTCGAATAAATACTCGCTTTCTACGGGTATTTTTGACACCGGAAAAGTTTCTCTCATAGAGTTCCCCGCGGTATCTCTCCCGGAGATATGCGAAAAGCAGATACCTGAGGTCAGACAGATTTATCCGGATTTTCTGGTAGTAGCGCTGTCCAGAAACGGCAATGTGATGATCCCCCACGGCGGAGACTATGTTGAAAAAGGCGACCTCGTCTATATGCTGGGTGAGAATAACTTAATCCGTCCGCTTATAGAGCGTGTCAGGAAAGACAGACGGCAAACGGGGAAGTTCAGGAGCCGCGTAATGATCATCGGCGGCGGTAAAACGGGATTCTACCTCGCCAAGCGGCTTTCCGAAGCGGGCGCCGGCGTAAAAATTATCGAAAACAGTCAGGAACGCTGTCATTTTCTTTCCCAGGCTCTTGAAAGAGTGATGATCCTCCACGGAGACGGAACAGACAGGGATCTTCTCGAAGAAGAAAATATAGAAGAAATGGATGCGTTCATCAGCGCGACGGGATATGACGAGGACAATCTCCTCCTTGCCCTTTCGGCTAAAAACAAAGGCGTACCGGATGTCATCGCCAAGGTTTCACACTCGAATTATAAAGATCTTATCGAAAAACTGGGCGTGAATATGGTGTTAAACCCGATGGACATCGCGACGAGCAACATTTCAAGATATATTGAAGGAAGCCGCAAGATTGTCTCATACACACTGATCCAGGGGCAGGCGGAACTTATTGAAGTAATAATCAGTGAAGATATGTCCGTTTCGGGAATGGCCGTTAAAGATCTGGATATCCCCGATGATCTTCTTCTCGCGACTGTATATAAAGGTTCGGAGATAATAATTCCAGACGGGAACACCAGACTTGAGCCGGGAGACCGGGTGACGGTTCTCTGCCTCCTGTCAGATATAGACAGCGCCGAAAAATTCCTGAGGCCGAGAAAGGGCTGATGGGTTTCCCTGATGTCCGCCGGGCCCCGTTACGTTCGGAACATCTCAGAGGTTGTTATTTCAAACCCAAAAAGGTTGTAAACGGATCATGCGCGATGCTTTCAACAAATATATACGTCTTGTCGGGATACTGCTTCTTGTCGTGAGCTTCTGCATCATCCCGTCTTTTATTGTGGCTCTGATCTACGGTGAGACCGTCCCTCTCCGCTGGCTCGGGGGAACAGTCATCTCCTGTCTTGTGCCGGCGCTTCTTATACTTTATTTTTCCCGCCGGCAGGAGATAAAATTAAAAAGACGGAGCGGCTATTTCATAGTATCCGTTACCTGGATTCTGATTTCTCTGATCACCGCCGTTCCTTTCACCGGTTCGCACGCTATCCCTGATTTTGTCGACGCGTTCTTCGAGATGTGTTCCGGATATTCCACCACAGGCTCCACTGTTCTTACGGACATAGAGGCTCTTCCGAAATCAATGCTTTTTCTCCGTTCTTTCACCCACTGGATCGGAGGCATGGGAATCATAGTGTTTACGGCGGCAATACTGCCTTCTCTCGGTATCGAGGGACAGCTTATCGCAAATGCGGAGACACCGGGACCTACAAAGGACAAACTTACCGCAAGGTACAGTGATACGGCAAAGCGGCTTTACCTTATTTATGTGGCCTTTACCGCGACGGAAGTCATCCTTCTCATGCTGGGAGGTATGAGTCTGTTCGACGCTCTGATCCAAACATTCGGCACTGTAGGCACGGGAGGTTTCTCAAATTATAACGACGGTATCGCGCATTTCCGAAGTCCGTACATCTGCTGGGTGCTCACGGTATTCATGGTCATGTGCGGAACCAATTTCAATCTCTATTTTGCCGTCCCGAAGAAGGGGCTGAAGGCGTTTCTTGAGGATGAAGAATTCAGACTGTATATTATTATCATGGGCTGCTGCGCAGCCGGGATAACTGTCGACCTTATCGCTCACGGCGTTATCGGTAATCCGTTTGAATCCGTTACCGCGGCGGCTTTCCACGTATCTTCCGTAATGACGACCACCGGATTCGCGACAGAGAATTACGACATCTGGCCCACCTTCTCAAAAATGCTGCTGCTCGTCGTCTTCTTCACCGGGGCATCTTCCTCATCGACAGGAGGCGGCCCCAAGATAATACGTATTGTGATAGCGCTTAAGCTCATCAGAAGGAATATCGCACTGAAAGTGCATCCGCACAGGTATTACAATATAAAGGTTAACGGCAAAACAATGAGCAGTGAAGTGGCTACGAATATCTGCAACTTCCTGTTTTTCTACGTTCTCGTGATTATCGCGGGAGCCCTCTTGATTTCGCTCAACGGATTTGATTTCATGACCACATTCTCCGCTACGCTTACCTGCGTCGGAAACGTGGGGCCCGGATTCGGGCTCGTCGGGCCTGTCTGCAATTTCAGCATATTCAGTCCGTTCAGCAAAATCATCCTCGCGCTTCTCATGATCGCCGGGAGACTGGAACTGTTCACATTTTTCATCCCGTTCTTCCGCCGTTACTGGAACGCCGACAGATACTGAATTAAACGTTGAATCGGAATATGCGTCCGTGAACCGGCGCGGGGTCTTATTACTTCCGCGCTGAGAGAAACGGCCGGTAAATATTCACTGCAAGTGCGGAATCATAAAGAGGTTCGCAGGAGACACAGCAGGAGTCAGTATGGTACTTAATCGCCGACAGATATTCAGAATACTTTCCATAGCGTTCCTGTTCGCGGGCTGCGCCATGCTGGTTCCCGCCGTTTTTGCGGTCGCGGCCGGTGAGAACAATTGCGCCAGAGCCTTTATCACATTGATTCCGCTCCTTTTTATGGGCGGATTTATATGTAACTCACTCAAAAAACATACGCCCGGAAAGACTTCTCATGTCAAACCGAGAGACGCGTATCTCAGCATAGTACTGGGATGGCTGATTCTCCTTTTTCTTTCCGCGCTTCCGTACTATCTGTCCGGATCCGGATATTCTCTCCTCGACAGCTGGTTCGAATCCGCCGCTTCATGGACGACTACCGGCGCCACCGTTATAGATCTCGCAAAGGTCCCGAGAACACTTCTTCTGTGGAGAGCGATGAACAGCTGGTTCGGCGGACTGGTCCTTCTCACTCTGTCAGTTTCTCTGTTCCCGAAACTCGGAATTTCCGAACAGCAGATTACCGACAGCGATTTCACCGGCGCCGGGGCTGGAAAACTTTCCCCGAAATTGTACGATACTCTCAGGATATCCTGCATCATGTACGGCGTAATAACCGCCGTAGCCCTGATACTGCTCGCCCCCTCCGGCATGCATCCGTTTTACGCCGTGCTGAACGCCATGACATCCGTAAGTACGGCAGGCCTTATCGATATCAGCGGAACAAGCGGATCTTTTGTCGTAACACCGTATATAAAGACAGTTCTGACAATCGTCGTTTTAATTTCGTCACTGAATTTCTTCACTTACTACTACATCTTCAGAAGAAAAGCGAAACTCGCGCGTGAAAATTATGAAGTACGAACATATTTACGGATAATTTTCTTCGCGAGTATTTCTATGGCTCTCGTTCTGTATTTTTCCGGCACATTCGACTCGTTCCCGCACGCGCTCGGAAACGCCGCCGCGCAGGCTGTCTCATTCGCGTCGACATCCGGATTCACGATGGATAATCTCAACAACTGGCCCTCGTTCTGCAAAATCATGCTTCTCTCTCTCGCGCTCATAGGCGGATGCAGCTTCTCAACCGCAAGCGGCATGAAGGTGGGCCGGGCCATCGTATTCTTCCGGCTCATTATACGCGGCATAGATAAACGGATCCATCCAAATTCAACCCGTGCCGTCACGGTAAACGGACGCGCTGTTCCTGCACAGAGGGCTTCGTCCATCACGGTATTCATTCTGCTTTATATCGGTGTATTCGTGATCGGCTGTGTTTTACTCGGACTTGAGAATAAGGACATGGAGACGACATTTACCTGCGTAATCGCTTCACTTACAAACGCCGGTGCGGGTTTCGGAGGTGTGGCGGCTTCCGACTACAGCCTGTTCTCCGGTTTCGGCCGTTTCTTCACCACGATACTCATGATGACCGGAAGACTGGAAATCTATCCTGTCATCCTTCTGTTTTCCAGGACATTCTGGAGAGCCGACCGCACACCGAAATCCTGATTCCGGTTTTCCCTGCCCGCTGACCGCTCTTAAAATGTTACTGTTCAGAGGGCAAGTGAACACAGGCAGCTATCGAGGCGGCGGCATAACACCGCTGCGGAAA
>CAZTIY010000037.1:11794-12230 GCA_964613765.1 uncultured Eubacterium sp. | reverse complement strand
TGACTGTTTTACGGTAATCCTCTTCATATTCACCCTCATCATAGGAAAAGGTTGACTGATGCCTCAGAATTTCCGCATCATCGCCGAACATTTCCTCAAAATCAGCCGCTGTCTGTTCAATTATGCTGTTATACGGGATTATATATATGATTCTCTTTCTGCCCTTTTTCACAGCTCGCTCAAGCGCAAACTTAACACTGCAAAGAGTCTTGCCGCTGCCGGTAGGCATATTCATAAGATAGATTTCCGAGTCGCATTCGGTCTTATCGAAGACCTGCTTCTGTAAAAGATTTCTCGCCTTCTGCAGTTCTGTTAAGGGCCTAAAGGATGCGAGCCTGGTATTCACTCTCTTCAGGCATTCGGCAAAGTCCGCAGACAGATGGCGGTTTGTTTCACCATTGCAAAATTCAGATGTAGCTATCGAATCCGCATCTGT
>CAZTIY010000037.1:0-11784 GCA_964613765.1 uncultured Eubacterium sp. | reverse complement strand
CCTGATTTTTACAGTCTCTTCTCAGGAATTCCGTGAACTTCATCTCATCAACCGAAGGAAGCTGCAATTCTTCCCTGTACGCGCCGTAATCTCCGGGCTTTCTTTTCAGCCTTTCCGATAAAGAGCCGCCGTTGTCGCCGTTGACATTCATACCGTTGGGGATTCCTGAATGATGGCCTGCTATACAGTATGCCATGAACAGGCCCGCGGGGCCTTTATAATTATTTGCAGCGGTCATCGCTCCGCATATAGAATGTTCCACACGAATATTCACGTCACCTTTGATTCTGTGCTGGAATGCGTCGAGATATTTCCCGATGTCGTGAAGCAGCCCCATAGCCCACGCTATATCCTTCATTTCGGGTACAGCATAAGATTTGCACAGCTCCGCTGTTTTTATGGAATGCTCCTTAACAGATTCTTTTACACCAGTTTCTTCGTTTATATGTGCGATATACATATAAGATGTTTCTCCTTTTGTAACGAATTGATGTAAATTTACATTTTTTGTTCGATTTCTGATTGCCGGGTGGTCTTGATTAAATGATATCATAAAACGGATTCTGAGGGATGGATAATGCTTACTTCAATGATAATCGAAATCACGATTTCTTGTACGTTCTCCGTCACATTCGGTGTGATATAATCTAACGTTATAGAAAGGTCTCATGAGGCTTGCAGCTGTGGAGACAGAAAAGCGCCGGGACCGGGTAATCACAGGATACCGGTAGTACCGGCGCAACTCGGGATAGTCAGGAGACTGCGGGACATTCCCGTACTGTACAGCAGCCGTAACAGGCAGGATAAGAGGTTCACAATTATGAAATGGACTGTTCAGCAAAGACAGGCAATAGACGTTCGCGATAAGGATATCCTCGTGTCTGCGGCCGCGGGCTCGGGGAAAACAGCCGTCATGGTCGAGCGCGTGACGAAGATGATAACGGAGGACAGGATATCCCTCGATAATATGCTGATCGTCACTTTCACAAATGCCGCGGCTTCAGAGATGAAAGAGAAAATCAGGCGGGCGATACGGAAAAAACTTAAGGAGGCCATGGAAGAGGGGAAAAAGGATGACGCGGAGGAACTCCGTAGGCAGCTTGACATCCTGCCGAGGGCGCAGATATCAACATTCCACAGCTTCGCGCTTGAGATCATACGCAGGTTTTTCTATCTTACGGATCAGGAGCCGGGGTTCAGAATCTGCGACGAGGGCAGAAGCGAACTCATGCAGGAGGAGGCGCTGGACGATGTTCTCGATTCGGCATACGAAGAAAAAAGACCCGAGTTTCTCAGGTTCATGGATGAATACGCTGATGTGAGGAATGATGATGACGTAAGGAATATTATAATTTCTATATACAAAAAAATCATGGCACTTCCCGATCCGTGGAAATCGCTCAGAGAATCTGTCGAAAAACTTGGAGAGCCTGCGGAGGAGAGCAGCTCCTGGGAGTATCTGTGGAAACTCGCGGAAGAGCGGACAGACGAGGCATTGGATTCACTCAGAGCACTGATAAATGTTCTCGCCGAAAGCGGTCAAAAAAAGCTGGAGCAGTCGTACACGGATTTGTTCGGTCAGGCTCTTTTGTTAAAAGAACAGTTCAAAGATAAAGATATTGACAGGACCCGTGAGGCGCTGTCCGGTATTATTTCCGGTTTTCCCGATTTACGGGGCGTTAAGAAATACGGCGATTTCACTCCTTATAAGGATGAGGCTAAAGCTCTTAAAAAGGATGCGCAAGAGAAGTTTGAATCCTTAAGTGACAGCCTTTTCGGCGTCTCACTCTCTGACTGGCAGGAGCAGAGACTGAAGGAGCGTGAAGCGGCAGAGGAGCTTGAGCGTCTTCTGATTGCCTTTAATGAGATTTTTTCACAAAAAAAGAAAGAACAGAATGTTCTGGATTTTACGGATATTGAGCACCTGGCTCTGGAAATACTTAATCATAAGGATCATGAGGCGAAGGATTTCTACAGAGAAAAGTTCCTGACCGTGTTTATAGACGAATATCAGGATACCAATCTGATTCAGGAAACAATAATTGATAAGATCAGACGCCCGGGCTCTCTTTTTATGGTGGGAGATGTAAAGCAGAGCATATATAAGTTCAGACTTGCCGAACCGGAGATATTCCTGAACAAGTATGACAGTTACAGAAAAGCGGCTGAAGCGGGTGACGGCGGCGTCATGAAAATCGATCTCAATCAGAATTTTCGCAGCAGAAAGGAGATTCTGGACGCGGTAAATGAGATTTTCCGGCCGGTCATGAAGGGATATGACGATTCACAGGCTCTTTATCCGGGGCTTTCTGTACCTCCCGGCGCGGAAGACGCGTCAGTTGAGATCCGCCTTATCGACAAAAAAGAAGAGAGAGACGATCAGGAGGAGGATGACGCGCTACGTGATATGGCAAATGATGAGAAGGAGGCAAGGCTCGCGGCTAAAATAATAAAGGAGAATTGCGGAAAGAAATTCTATGATACAAAGACAGGGGAAACCCGTCCTATGCGTTACCGCGATATGGTTATACTTAAGAGATCGGTCGCTTCTTCCTCCGGCATATACCGTGATGTTATGAAGGAACTCGGGATTCCGTTCTATGTGGATGATAATAAGGGGCTTTTCGACCGGACAGAAGTCCATGTGTTCCTCAATCTTCTGAGAGTCATAGACAACAGGTATCAGGATGTGCCGCTCATAAGCGTTCTCCGGTCGGAGATTTTCGGGTTTACGGCGGACGAACTCGCCGATATCCGGTTAAGTCATCCCGAAGGGTCTTATGCCCGCGCGTTTTTCGCCATGTGCGGTGACGAAGAGGAACAGTTAAACAGTCAAACCGTCCGTCCGGGCAGGGCCGTTTCAACCGCGGACGGCGCGGACAACGCCGGTCCTGATATGAGTAAGCCTGACAGCGAATGCGGCGTCGCATGCCGCGGGGACACCGGTGTCCCGACGGATGTTTTTTTCGCCCTGAAAAGCAAGTGCAGGACGGCAGCGGATAAACTCAGACGATGGAAACATCTGTCCATGTTCCTGCCTCTCCCTGATTTTATATGGCGCGTCCTTGAGGAAAGCCGCTATTATCTGCTCGCCGGGACCATGCCGGAAGGCGCCCAGAGGCAGGCGAATCTCCGCCTGATACTGTCTAAGAGTGAAGCTTTCTCGCGCGAGGAACAGGGGTCTCTCTACCCGTTCCTTCGATATATAGACAACCTTACGGGGAAAAACGCTGAAACGGGGCAGGCGAGACTCCTCGGAGAGAATGACGATGTAGTCAGGATGATGACCATTCATAAAAGCAAAGGTCTGGAATTTCCGCTCGTGATTGTGTCCGGGGCGGGCAAACGGCTGGAAACAGGAGACAGGACAGCGCATAAAATCGATTTTCATAAGGATCTGGGGCTCGGTCTCAATCTGGAATATCCGGACGAGCATCTTTCTCTCCGTTCCCTTGATCTGGAACTGATACGCGCGAGAGAACGCGAGGAGGGACTCTCTGAAGAGATAAGAATATTTTATGTGGCTCTCACACGGGCACGGGACAGACTCTACATTACGGGCGTTACAGATTCCGAGGAGATCTTTTCAAGGCGGATAAAATCAGGGATAAGAAACAGTAACAGCTTTCTCGGCCTTCTGGCCCGGCCGCTCCCGAAAGTCGTCTATGAAAAAACAGAGATTTCTCCGGATTCGGCGGGTATAAGATTTGATTCCGGAAGTGATGAGATGTTCACGGAACTTCCGTCCGCCGAACTGAAAGAAAGAATTTACGAAAAGCTGGATTATGAATATCCGTACAAAGTAGCATCAGATGTAAGGAGCAAATACTCCGTTACCGCCCTGAACAGACCGGGACTGGAGGCGCTTGAAGAAAGGGAGGGTTATTTTCCCGGCACGGGTCCATTTGAAACATCAGTTCGTGACGGAGAGCGGAGAACAGTGCGTTTTGACGTTCCCGCTTTTCTTCAGGAGGATAAACCGCTCACAGCTCCGGAAAAAGGCATAGTTTTTCACGGTATCATGCAGAGGATCGAACCTGACGGGTGTGCATCTGGCGGACGTCAGTTTGTGGAGCAGACAATGAACAGGCTCCTTTCTGACGGAATTTTTACCGAGAAAGAGCTGAAAGCCGTGAACCCGGAGGACGTGGTTCGCTTTTTCCGGACGGATATCGGAAAGAGAGCGGCTGAGGCTTACAGAGCCGGTAAATTATACCGGGAGGAGTCTTTCGATCTCGCGCTTACAATGAAAGGGGAAAGAGTTTTCGCGCAGGGAATAATAGACTGTTATTTTGAGGAGGATGACGGTCTCGTCCTTATAGATTACAAGACGAACCGTATTGATTTCACAAAACCTCTTACGGAAGAAAAAGAACGTATCAGGGAGATGTATCAGGTTCAGATGAGTCTGTACGCTAAAGCGCTCAGTGAAGGTACAGGTAAAAAAGTAAAAGAGGCTGACCTTTATCTCGTTTCCGCCGCTGCATTCGTTCCCGTGGAAATATAAAAAAGGACCGCCCGGATTACGTGCGGTAACAGGGCGGAACGGCTTCCCCGCGGTGTGAACGGGACATCCGAAATTACTGATACCGGTATTCAGAGCGGAACCCCGGTCATCCGCCTTTCACGAGGAGAGCGTCATCATTCGCGAATTCCTCGCCGCTCACCTCTTCGAACTTCCGCATGAGATCGGAAACCTCAAGGTTCATTTTCTCTTCGCCGCGCACATCATATATTATCTCACCCTCGTCCATCATGATAAGGCGATTTCCGTGCGCGATAGCGTCTCTCATGTTGTGAGTGACCATCAGGACGGTGAGGCGGTTTTCCTTTATTATCCGGTCCGTAAGTTCAAGCACTTTAACGGCTGTCTTGGGGTCGAGAGCCGCGGTATGCTCATCAAGAAGCAGCACATCCGGTCTCTTAAGAGCCGCCATGAGTAGCGTTACGGCCTGTCGCTGACCCCCTGAAAGAAGTTTTACCTTGGTGGTCAGTCTGTCCTCAAGTCCCAGGTTGAGACTGGCGAGCATCTCTCTGTATCTTTTTTTATCGGCCTTCGGCACACCCCATTTCAGCGTGTGTTTATCGCCTCTCTTCATCGCGAGAGCCAGATTCTCTTCTATCCACATATCCGCGGCGGTTCCTGTCATGGGATCCTGAAAGACCCTGCCCAGGTATCTGGCGCGCCTGTGCTCGGGCATCCCGGTAACATCATTTCCGCCGATAAAAATACGGCCCTCGTCAACAGCCCACACCCCGGCAACAGCGTTGAGGAGAGTCGATTTTCCCGCGCCGTTCCCGCCGATGATCGTGACGAAGTCTCCCTCATCCAGTTTGAGCGAAACATTTCTGAGAGCGGTCTTTTCGTTCACGGTTCCCTTATTGAATGTTTTTGAGACGTTTCTGACTTCAAGCATCGGTTTTCGCTCCTTTTCTCGCTATCCTGTAGAACGAAGAATTGTACTTGCTCTTAAGATAAGGTATCGCCAGAAATATGGCCACGACTATGGCCGAGAAGAGTTTAAGCGTTTCCGACGGAAGTCCGAGCCAGAGAACGAACGTTATCACGATGTAATAAATCACGGCGCCGACAGCGGAGAATATGAGTCTCATCGCGAAATTGAAGCGCTTTCCGAGTACGGCGTTCCCGAGGACCTCTCCTATAATGACCGCGGCAAGACCGATGACTATGGCGCCACGCCCCATGTTGACGTCGGCGTTGCCCTGATACTGGGCTATCAGCGCTCCGGAAAGTCCGACAAGGCCGTTGGAAAGCGCCAGCACCAGTACTGAAGCGAAACCGGTGTTGATGCCCTGCGCGTGTGCCATGTCCTTATTACAGCCCGTTGCCCTGATGGCAAGCCCCAGTTCGGTTCCGAAAAACCAGTACAGCAAAGCCGTAATGACGGCGAGGAAAATGAGTGCAACTATCATCGTATGGCTTATATGCCTTAATGAAACTATAAGGTTATAGTTGTCCACGCTGACGGCCATGTTGGAACGGCCCATTATTCCGAGGTTAACAGAATACAGTGATATTTGCACCAGTATTCCCGCGAGTATGTCCGGAATACCGAGAAGAGTATAAAGAAGTCCCGTGACAAGACCCGCGATAATGCCGGACAAGAAGCCCATAACAAGCGCGGCAGCGGGGGACATGCCGCCGAGTATGGCCATAACGGCGACGGCCCCGCCGAGTGCGAGCGACCCGTCCACGGAGAGATCCGCGAAATCCAGTACTCTGAATGTCATGAACACTCCGATGGCCATGATGCCCCATATAAGACCCTGCGCTATCGAAGGCGGAAGTGCCATAAAAAAGTCGTTAATATTCATTATATAATCGTTCTTTCACTGAACTTTCAAAATATTGTTCTCCGGGATATAGCTATCCCGGAGAATATATTCAGTTTTTGTCACATAAAGACTGAACCGCGGAACCGGAATCAAACAAACCGGATAACGGTATTTACTTCTGTTTTCTCTTTTTAAATTCAGAAGCGTTTGGAACCGTGCCAATCCGCATCAGTCTTCAGAATCTTCCTCAACTTCTATAGCTTCATATCCGTCAGGTATCGTGACTCCGAGCTGTTTGCAAAGCTCTTCGTTATAAAGCTTCGTAACTTTAGGAGCGGTGGCGATCTCAATATCGCCGGGATTCTCGCCGTCTTTCAGGATTCTGACAGCCATCTTGCCTGCTTCATAACCGATATCATAGTAGCTGATTGAGAGAGTGGCCACTCCGCATACCTGGCAGATTCCCTGTTCGCCGGCGATAAGGGGGATCTTCTTTTCAACGACCACGTTCTTAATGGTCTCTGTGCTTCCCGCCATGGTATTGTCGGTCGGTACATAGAGAACATCGCATTCAGAAGCGGCCTTGGTCGTGACGGACTGGATCTCGTTGGAGTCAGCGGCGGTATACTCGGCATACTCAAGTCCGAGCCCGTCAAGGCTCTTCTCTATCTGCTTCGCCTGATAGATTGAGTTCGCCTCGGCGGAGCAGTACAGGATGCCGACTTTCTTAGCGTCAGGCACGATTTCCTTGATCATGGCAGCCTGCTCGTCAAGCGGAGCGAGGTCTGAAGTTCCGGTAATGTTATTGCCGGTCTTTCCGGTCCAGTCACTCACGTCGAGGGCTGTCGCGTAGTCCGTTATGGAAGTCCCGACGATGGGGATCTTGTCTGTAGCCGCAGCGCAGGCCTGGAGAGCGGGCGTCGCGTTGGCCAGGATCAGATCCACCTTGTCCGTGACAAAACCGCCCGCGATTGTAGAGCAGTTAGCGACTTCATTCTGGGCGTTCTCTTCATCGAACTCCACTCCGTCTTCTCCGAGTTCATCTATCATGGCCTGCTTGAAGCCCTTGGTAGCCTCGTCGAGAGCGGGATGCTCAAGAAGCTGAAGGATGCCTACTTTATAGGTTTTGTCAGATTCCGAAGATGATGAATCTTCTCCGCCTCCGCCGCAGCCCGCGAGAGCGAACACCATGGCTGCGATCAGCATAATGCTTAACAGTAACTTTCCTTTCTTTTTCATTTTCTCTTCACCTTTCCTGAAAATGTTAAGACAGACGTCGCTGTTTGATGCCGCCGGGGAAGTTTATGACGTTTCATCCTGAAACTGCCGTAACTCGTATTATACCGCTTTTTGCGGTGACCGGCGCTTTCAAACGTGACATAAAACTACTCAAATTATATTGACGCTTTAACGACTCGTCAACGATAATTCGCGGGGGAATTTTTCGTCAGATTGACATATATCGTGTATAATATTAACAAACAGGAACGGAAACCTGACGCGCGGGACGGATTATTTGACATTATGACTTAATGTTTATAACCTGCGCTTATCCGGGATCTGATCGGACACTGAATGTACGGGATTTCTGCCCGCGGATCATCTGAGGATATTGATATGGCGAAACTTAATGAGATACATTTTGAATATGACGAGGCCCTCCTCGATTATATGAAAGAAAAAGGACAGGATACAATCGTGATAGAACTCGTAACAGCCGAGAATTCTGATTTTGAGGTATCGGAGCTTTATGTTCATCTCTCTGACGATAAGATTGCGCGGCGTTTTATCGATAAAAAGCGTTACCGTGAGATAAAAACCGAACACGGGAGGGTTCTGTTCCCGCCGATGAAACTTGAAACAGAAGAAACGGTGAAATTCCGGCTGAAGAAAGTTCTGTTCGTTAAGTCGGTGAAATGCGACGGAGTGAGCCTGGGGCGGTGAAAAGCGGTGGATATCATGGAAGAAAGTACGGAAAGAGAAGACAGAGAGATAGAATTTCTGCTGCATGAAGGAGTAAACAGGGATCTTATCGAGGGGATTAAAGAGTTCCGGGCGATGGGGGAGAACGGACAGATTTCGGAAAGTTACGGATCGGCCGACGGCGCGGGTTCCGTCAGCCCGTGTCATACCGGAAACTCAGATTCCGTCCGAGCGGCGTCTGCCGGATCAGCCCGAGCGGGTAAGGATCTCATCCCGAGGCCGGCCTTCAGATACTATGGTAAAGATATATGGGAAAAGGCGATCGCGGCGGTGCTCACCGGGAAAAATCTTCTTCTGGCGGGTTCCAAGGCCACAGGGAAAAATGTGCTTGCAGAGAATCTCGCGCTCACATTTCAGAGGCCGGCATATAATATTTCCTTTCATATAAGTACCGACGCCGCTTCGCTCATAGGTTCGGACACATTCCGGAACGGACAGGTCGAGTTCCGGGAGGGGCCTGTGTCCCGCTGCGCGAAAGAAGGAGGATTCGGCATACTTGATGAAATCAATATGGCTAAAAACGAGGCGCTCGCCGTTCTCCACGGACTTCTCGATTTCCGCCATGTAATAGACATTCCGGGTTATGACAGAATCCCGGTAGCCCCGCAGGCGCGGTTTATCGCGACCATGAATTACGGATACGCGGGAACGAGGGAACTTAACGAGGCGCTGGAATCAAGATTCGTCGTTATAAGCATGCCGTTCATATCGGAGAACAGTCTGAACCGTCTTCTTTCAGACACTTTCCCCGAACTTAACGAAAAATACCGGAAACAGTTCATGGCTCTGTTTTTCGACATAAAAGAAAAAGCGGACAATTCCGAGATTTCCGAGAAAGCGCTCGATCTTCGCGGGCTGATTGACGCTATAGACCTCGCCCGGCGGGGACTTGAACTCAATCCGGCTCTTGACATGGGCATAACCGATAAATCTTTTGACCCGTATGAGCAGGGGCTCGTGCGTGATATGATACGGAGCAGATTTCCGAAAGACCTTACTCGGGACAAATTATTTGACTGACGGAGCATGAACCGGTTGAAAACGGGCGGATCAGCCGGAAACCGGCGCGTGCTTAAGGGACAGGGTGACGGATTTAACAGAGTGAAATATGGGGAAACTCGAAGTCAGTGTGAAACGGGCGAGAAACATAATATGGAACGCTGCGGGGGACTATTCTTTCACGCCGTATTTTCTCGCCGCGACAGGTGATGAAGACATAGATTTCTACCTTAATATAGTCGTCGGGCTGGTTCACAAATGGTTCGACCCGGAGCCGCTCGAGGAACTTTTTCTAAACATGGACGAGGCTCCGAGACAGGAAGAACTGGAGGGAACTGTATGGCTGTCGCTGGAGCACGCTGTCTGGAAGCTTGAGAGAGAGCAGAGGCCCGCTCTTGATTCACTCAGAACAGCTTACGCCCGTGAAGAAATAGTTCATTTCCGGGACAGACCGCGAATCACCGCGGCCGAAATCATTCAGGAAAATTATTACAGCGGGATACTCGGCCGCGCACCTGACGAGAAACCCGGAAAACGCGAAGAGGCGCTTTTGTCGGAACTTCTTGACACTGACGGCATGAACGGCGCGGAGATATCCGCGATGCTGAAGGATGTAATCCGGTCATATTACCATGTCGATCTCAGTCACGGATATACCAGAAGAAAGAAAGTCCTGACAGCGGACCACATGAAGAGGGAACCCCGGGGACGCAAAGGATACAGTCTTATCAGAAGTCCTGGAGCGGCGAAAAAGGAATCCGGAAGCGCGGCCGCGGGTAAAGGCTCAAGTCTCGCGGGCAGATTCTTCACGAAAAAATTCGACCCGGAAGAGATCAAAGGCCGCATCAGAATATTCTTCGGTGATTCTCTGTTTGACGAGTCGAGGGTAACCGCTCTGGAGGAAAAACTGTGCACGGGCATACATAACGGCTGTCACCTCTATTTCGCGGACGGGGCGCGTAAGGCCGCGGGGGCCGCGGAGCCTGCCGCTTCGGGTTCGAAGCGTCCGGGAGCGAAAATGAAAAGTGAGGATTTGCGGATACGGACAGAAAAGAATGAAACCTTTTATAACGAAAACCGTGTCCAGTTTCAGAACCAGATAAGGCAGCTCACCGCGATGATAAGAAACGCGATCCTGACAAGTCAGGCTGATGAGTTTTTCCCCGACAGGACGGGACTTATAGATCCCGCCGGAGTCTGGAAAGGCGCGATCCTTAATGAGCCGAGGGTTTTTCAAAAGAAAGAAATCAAACGGGGAGGCGATTTTTGTGTTACACTTCTGCTGGATGCCTCGTCATCGCAGTCGGATCATCAGGAAATAATCGCTTCAGAGGCCTATATTCTGGCGGAGAGTCTCCGCCTTAATGATATCGATACACAGATATGGTCGTTCTGCAGCGCCTCCGGATTCACGATTATGAACAGACTGAAGAAGCTTACTGAAGGCAGAGATTCCACACCGGAAAGGAACCGCACTGTTTTCAGGTATTCCGCCATGGGGTGCAACCGTGACGGACTCGCGTTGCGCGCGGTGCGCGAATTTATAGACACAGACCGGTACAGATATAATCTGCTCCTCGTCCTGACGGATGCGAGTCCGAACGATGACGACACGGTTCCCGTGAGCGGGCAGGGGTTCAACACCAGAAGCTACGCGGGTCATGACGCCGTAAACGATACCGCTCATGAAGTAAGGGTCATCAGAAATGACAGAGTGAGGGTCGCCGGTATCGTCTACGGAAAGGATGACGATGTGATGAGGGCTCAGGATATCTACGGAACAGGATACGCCAGAATCCATGATCTTTCGGTTATGTCGAAAGTGGCGGGTTCGTTCATCAGACAGGAAATCATAGAGATATATAATACACAGTGAAATTTTCTCAGAGCGTGTGCGGACGGTTTCCGTTTCGCGGTCAGGTGACAGCCCGGGAACCGCGGTCGGACAGCCTGAAGGCACAGCTTGCGCGGCAGGCGGACTGTGCTTTCCGGTCACGGTACCGGGTACGCATGCCGTACGCGCGGGACAGTATTTGTAAGTGTTTGTAACGGAGAATCGGGATGAGCAGTTCAGTAAGTAAGATTCGGGAAATAGCGGGTATGATCAATGATCTGCCATACGGAGCGGGCACAATGAAAAGGATCCTCGTAAGGGACGGGGACAGGATAATCGGGACAAAACCCGGCGCTGACTTTGCCGCGCTTACAGAAGATGACATAACTGAGGTCATGCCGTCCTCATGTCCGGAGGCTGAAGTGCTCGCCGGAAGTGAGGTTCTGAAAGCGGCAATATTATCCGAAACACCGTATGTCGGCAGGATACTGGATACTCATGGCGCGATACGCGCTGCGCTTGAGGACATGGCTCAGATTCTCGGCCCTGAGATTACGGAAATTCCCCGGAACAGTAAGAAAATGAAAAAGGCCCTGTCAGGGAGGAACGCTGTGCTTATCCGGGATTCTCATTCTCTTACGGTCGGCGTCACGCTTCATGAAGCGTATACC
>CAZTIY010000036.1:2173-12328 GCA_964613765.1 uncultured Eubacterium sp. | reverse complement strand
CATCGTGAAACTGCATGCTCAGCTGCGGAAAATTTCCGCAGCGGTGTTATGCCGCCGTCCCGCCAGTTGCCTAAGTTCACTTGCCCTCTGAACAGTAACGAAGTAACTGTCAAGAAGAAGGAAGTAACTGTGAAGAACATCTCTTGAATATATGGAATACCCGCATTATCCGGCGCGTAATTATTTTCCGGAAAAAGTGAAGTGACGCGTATACAGAGTATATAAAGCAGTATAATCATTACGAACGGGCATAACGTATATTCCGGGAGAACAGGACGGGGTATTGCAGGTTTAATGTTTTCGATTTCATATCAGAATTTAACGTAGTAAAATAACAGTACTTGTTCATATTTCATATCCGGGCGGAACATCAGGAGCGGGCTGTGATTATCGGTGAGTTTGTAGCTTCGATTCTTACCAGTTACATATTTTATTTTTTAGTTAAGTATGGACTGATTATATTAGCGGTTATTTTCGGGCTGAAGATCATATGCGCTGTCATTAATTTGTTTTACAGTGCATATCTGAGAAGGAAGACGGAAAAAGCCCGAGAGGAGCACGGAGACGGAAGTATAGCGGCGAAGATTGCTGATGCGAACCTTGCCGCAGCAACGGGGAACGCGGATGACGTGTTTGCCGGCAGAGATGAAATGCATTCGTCCGCGGGGGTACTGGAGTGGTTCCACGATGTGGTAAGTAAAGGCAGATACAGTGCGATAAGAAACAGAGAGACGAAGGGGGAAGAACCTAATTATGCCATCATAATGAATAATTACAGCGGATACGATTTCAAAGAGTTTTCCGCAAAAGTGATACCGGGCGCCGCCGGAAAGAAGCTCGCTCCGACAAGGTGTGTGGCAAAAGACTGGAAAAACGGAACGGAAGGCGAACTCTGGTTTTACTGTCCCAGCGACAATGTAAACAAGCTCAGCATACACGCGGAGGATCTTTCGTACGAGCTGGAAGGCTCAAATTCCGGAAAATACGGTTATCTTATTGAAATGTATAACCCCTGGAAGTACGAATCCTCTAAGACGGATGTAGAAAAGAATAAAACGGGAAAGAATACCGGGAAGGAAAAGTCGCCGGTGCCGGCCGGGGTTTCTGCGGAGTCGAATGAAGGCGGCATGACGAAAAAAGATAAAGATCCGGAATACACGATAGTGTCTGTTGAGTTTTCAGACGGCGGAAAGAAGTACGACTATATTTGCGATCTTCAAGGCATAAGCGCGGGAGACAGGGTGGTTGTCGATGCAAACAATGCTGAGAAGACTGTCCGAGTAATGGGTGTAAATATTGTCAGGGAGAGCGAACTCAGTCTGCCGCTGGAAAAATACAAGCATATAATCCGAAAGGCCGGAGCCGGGGCGGGAGATACTGAGTACACCGGGAAAATGCCGGAATCTTCTGATACTCGCAGTAACACTTCTGGCGAAGATTACGAAGATGAGGATAATATCCGGGAGAGGCTTCAGGATGCCATGGACAGCCGGGATTACGATACCGTACAGGACATGCTGGATATGGCTGAAATAGACACGGAGGATATCGATCCTGATTTTCTCGAAGAAATGGAAAAGGATAAAATACGGGAGAGGCTTCAGGATGCCATGGACAGCCGGGATTACGATACTATACAAGATATGCTGGATATGGCTGAAATAGACGAAACAGATATAGACCCTGATATTCTCGAAGAAATGGAAGAATCAGACACTTCGGATGTTGTAACATACGGGGACGGGCCGTATATCTGCCCTGTGTGTTTCGAACCGTATGACGGCATTTTCTGCGACAACTGCGGACACTCAAACGACATTATCGGAGCTGAGGAGTTAAGCGATACGGAAAAGATATCCATGGGGTTCGCGGCGATCGATATTGTTAATGAAGTGAATGCGAAGAGAAAAGAAGACCCGGATGACTGGGATATGTGGGACGATTAGGAATCATATTATTTTTTGCGGCGAATCTGACGGCGTCCTTACATTGACCGGACCGCAATTCCTTTTTCGGGATTTCTTAAGGACTCTGTCCGTTGTTTTTCAGAAAATAAGTTTAACTGTCAGAGAAAAAAGAAAGCCGCCCGGGAGTTTCCCGTGGCGGCGCTGTTTAAGGACGGCATGCGGACTCTGAGTATGTTTCCTGACGGTAATGAGTCGGAACTCTTCAAAGGGGACTGTATACGTACCGTGTCCGGGCGGTCAGGGCATATTCCGCGTTAAATCAGACCCTGATTGAAAGCCGGAAGATGTGCTTCCCGGCTGCTTCTCCCCGGAGTGAGTAGCACTGCGGTTCCACGCGCTCACTCAGTTCAATCTCTGTACCGAACCTTGCCTCTCCGCTGTACTCTGCGGCGGCCTCCTTCACCGGAAGGTCGCGCATCGCGGCAGGCATCCTGTCCTGTGCCAGGTCGAAGTATTTAACATTGTTCATATGGCCGTTCAGATCTACCGCGCTGTAGGGTACAGTAAAACTTCCGATTCCTGCGGTTTCCCCCACGGTGAGTGAAGACGGAAGGGGAGACTCGACCCCCGTGGCGACGCCTTCTATCTGTATGCCCCATGATTCCGGAAAAACAAATTTACGGGTGTCCCGGTCGAGGAGAACCCAGAGAGCGGACGCCTTAACGAGAGGACTTCCGCTTTCATCCGTAAGCACATAATACCTGGGGAAAAGCACGTGCATTGTCGTTCCCGGCCAGGAGTACAGTTTAACCCTGTCGTCATATTCCGGAAGCCGCGTGACAGAGGCGCGCTGCATAGTCACCGCCCAGAGAAGCCCCCTGTCAAGGGTCTTTTCTCTTCCCATGCCAAGCGCCTCTGTATGAGCGATAGCCGCCTCCTGGAACATACTGAAGAGAGTGGAGAGGCGAAGGCGCCGGCGTGCGTCCACATAACTGCTCAGAATACGGAAAGACTGTTCATAGTATTTCATTCTTCAGGCAGCCTCGACTGTATGGCAGTAATAACATCCCCCATGGTCATGAGTTTGGGCCATTCATCCTCCGGGATTCGCACATCGAACTGGGCCTCCAGCTTGCAAATGACTAATACAAAGCCCATGGAATCTATTCCCGCATCTCTGTTTATGATGCTGTCCTCGGTAAGTTCACCGAAATCTGTTTCCGGAAAATTGTCGTGAAGAACTTTGACCACGGCTTCGCCGATTTCTTCTCTCGATTTCATTGTGCATCCACCTCCTGCTGGATCTGCCAGCGCATTAGTTTCCCCGTTGCGGTTCTGGGCATAGGTTCATGTCTGAAAATGACACGCGCCACCTGCTGGCCTCTTGGACGGCTTGCGAGCACCGGGCGCAGGCGCTCCAGCGTTTCGTGCTCGTCGCCTTCTCCCTGCACCACGAGCGCTGGGAGACCGTTCTTAAGAACCAGCGCGAGTTCCGCCGTTCCCAGTGCCTCAGAGAGTTCTTTCTCATACTCGGGGAGGAACAGTTTGGTTCCGTCGGACAGAACCAGCATATCCTTCTTCCGGCCCGTGATGTGAAGTCTGCCGTCATCGTCGAATCTGCCGAGATCTCCGGAGAGCAGCACTCCGTCGCGGAGCACGGCTTCCGTATCCCCGGCACGCTTATAATAACCTTTCATCATGCATGTCGGGGCGTCGATCAGGATTTCTCCGTCCTCCGCGAGCGTTATGGTGTCATCGGGGCATACTTCCATAGCGAACGGATCACCGGAAACGCTGATGGCGACGCCGGAGCTTGTCTCGGTGAGACCGTACCCGAAGCATACACGGACGCCGAGGGCCTTCGCCGCGTTAAGAAGTGTCTCCGGGCAGTCGCCGGCGCCGACAAGGACCAGCTTAAGCTCATCATTAAGCGCCCGGGTCTTAAGGAGAAAGCCGAGCAGAGTCGGTACCGCGGACACCGCCGTCGGACGGAAGTACGCGCAGTCATCGGAATAATGTCTGGGACCCCTGCCGAGCGCTACCGTTGCGCCGGAGGAAAGTCCCCAGAGAAGTCCGCATACGAAACCGAACACATGGCCCAGGGGGAGCATACAGAGTAGACGGTCATCAGGGAACAGAGGGAGTTTCTCGCCCCCGTTCCACGCGCTGGCGCACAGCGAGCCGTCTGTAAGGACAACAGCCTTCGCGCGCTCGGTGGTTCCTGAAGTGAAGAACAGAATTTTACCGGCGCCGTCCGTGACTCCTTTAGTCAGAGAGGGAGAAAGGGCGCGGCAAAGTTCTTCATTTCCCCAGAGAGTGTCAACATCGGTGTAGATTATAAGTTCCCGCAGAAGTTCCGGGGGAACAGACGGGTCGAGCATAACCACCTGCATCCCGGCGATATTGGCGGCGAAAATCTCCGTCACACAGTCGAAGCTGCCGTCCGACAGAATACCCATGCATGTTCCGCCTCCGGAGCGAAGCTCTTCGGAGCGGGACATGATCGTATTATACCAGGAGCCGTAGGAAGAGACCTTCTGCTCTCCGTCCTTCTCATATATCAGGGCCGGGCTGTCTCCCGCGACGTTCGAGTAATGCTCCAGAAGATTCTTAAAACTGTAGAAACGCAAAGCACATTCCTCCTTTCCGGGAAAAAGTATATATCAGAAATGGAAACAATATCAATAAAACATTCGTGCAAATTATGGCATTTTGCGATATAATCTGATAAAAAGTTTCACATATTTGATGTGCTATACAGAGGAGGAATTGACTATGGACAAGAACGTCCGCATTTGCATTATCGGCGGCGGCCCTGCCGGACTGTCCGCCGGGATGTATCTGGAACAGAAAGGCTATGAGAACTACACGATTCTGGAGAAGCTCGACCGTGTAGGCGGAAAGTGCTGGTCCCCGACGTACAACGGACGGCGTTATGAAATGGGCGCCATTATGGGTGTGCCTTCATACTATGCCGTACACGATGTTGAGGAGTTCTGCGGGATCACTCATGACGGTCCCAAGCTGAACAGAAATTATAAGGATAAGGACGGCAATGTTATCGACCCGTTTGATCCGAAGAAGAACGTCACCAAGATTCCGCGCCTTCTCAAGATGAAGAACCAGATTAAGAAGTTCGGCGAAATTCTGGAGACCAAGTATAAGGGTTATGACATTAACGGCCACCGCGGTGTCGCACAGGGCCGTTATGACGGATTCGCCGTCACCCCCGGCCGCGAGCCCGTGAGCGGCGAGAACCCCAACCTTAAGGACCTTGCCCTCCCGTTCAAGGATTTCTGCGAGAAGAACGGCGTTGAGCTGATTCAGGACGTGTGGATCGGGCCGTATACGGCATTCGGCTACGGATATTTTGACGAGATCCCCGCGGCTTATGTTCTTAAGTATCTGGACTTCCAGACCTGCATGAACTTTGTCAATGTCAATCTGTGGACATGGAAAGACGGCACGCAGTCCATCTGGGAGCATCTGAACGACAAGCTGAAGCATTCCGCCAGACTGAACAGCGATATTTCCGGGGTGGAGCGCAAGGACGGGAAGGTGTATGTCACCGTGAACGGCAATGTCGAGGAGTATGATAAGATCATCGTGACTTCGCCGCTTCAGCACATGCCGGACTACTTCGATATCCGCGAGGATGAGAAGAAATACTTCGATAAGATTGAATACGAGCGCTATGACGTCATGGCTGTCGAGACAAAGCCCGAGGATCATCCCGAGATTTCCTACTATGTATTCGACAACATGGTTCCGGAGCGCCTCGGCCATCTGATGGTCTACTATCGCCGCTGGAAGGATTCCAAGGACCAGGTGATCACCACATACGCGCTGCGCAAGCATAAGAACACCGCAGAGATCCCGTATGAGAAGGTGAAGGAAACTGTTCTTGAAGACCTTAAGGTCATGAAGAACCCGGCCTCCAATGTTGTCAACGAGTGGACGACATATTACTTCCCGCATGTATTCTCCGAGGATTACGCCGCCGGCTGGTACGATGACGTAGAGGCGATGCAGGGCAAGTATGACACCTATTATGCCGGTGAAGTCATGAGCTACGGCGACATGGACGAGACCGCGGAGTATTCGCGCGAACTGGTAGAGAGGTTCTTTTAACTGAAACAGGCTGTCAGGACAAGGAGCGCGTCCGCCGATACGGCAGACGCGCTCTCTATGAGAAAGGAATTAATTAATGGGCTTTTATAAGGAACACTACGAGGTGGTCATAATCGGCGGTGATCTTGCCGGAATGTACTGCGCTCTTCAGCTCCAGAGCAAAGGCGTAAAAGACATTCTCATACTGGAGAAGCACAATCTTCCGGGCGGACTCGCGACCGATTTTGTGAGAAACGGCTTTGAGATAGAAGCGACGCTTCACGAGATGATGTCTGTCGGAAGGCCGGGACAGCGCCTTAAGGTCGGACAGTTCTTTGATGATATGGGAGTTGATATCGACTGGCTTCCTGTGCCTGAGTGCTACCGTGTCGTGCTTCCGAACTCTGATCTTGACGTTACGCTCCATGACGGATATGAGCGCATGGCGCGCGAGATTGACGCCGCGGTGCCGGGCACATATCAGAAGGTTTATGACCTCATGTGCCTCTGCCGCAGGGTCTATGACAGTCTGAACATCCTGTCGGTGACACCGATGAGCAAGCCGATGATGCTCCTTAAGCATCCGGATTTTGTCAAGGTGGTCGGCTACTCCGCGACTGAGGTCATCAATACCTTTGACCTGCCGGAGAAAGCCGTGGAACTCCTGACGCCGTACTGGGTTTATGTAGGCTCCCCGATGGACAAACTGCCGTTCACGATTTACGCTTTCATGATGGCGGATTACTTTACGGGCAGCTATGTATGCCGCGGGTTCTCTCACGAGATGAGCATGAAGCTGCAGGCTAAGGTGGAGGAGAACGGCGCTCAGTATGAGTTCCGCCAGGAAGTGGAAAAGATCCTGGTGAAGGACGGTAAGGTTTACGGCGTCCGTACGAAACGCGGAGACGAGATCCACTGCGATTATGTTGTTTCGGGCGCGTATCCCAACAAAGTTTATACCCAGATGATAGAGCCTCTCAGTGAGGTTCCGGAAGGGGCGATCAGGATGGTTAACGGAAGAGAGCTGTCTGTCTGCCCCGTGTCTGTTATCATGGTACTTGAAGGAACTCCCGAGGAGAACGGATTTACTAATTACTCCACATTCTCCGGCGATACCATGGACACCAATGAGATCTGGAAGAGAAGTTCCCAGCTGGGAGAGCCGTACAACTACATAACGACTATATGCCTCAACTACGCCAATCCGGACTGCGTGCCCGAGGGATACACTCAGGTGTCGATCACGAACCTGGTGCCGGTAGAGCCTTTCCGCAAACTGACCGAGGAGAACTATCACGACTGGAAGCGTAAACTGGCCGAACAGATGATGGAGAGCTGCATAAAGATTACCGGAGTTGATTTCCGGAAGAATATCACAGAGGTCGAGGTTACCACACCGGTCACCATTTCCCACTATGTCGGCGCCTGGAAGGGCAGCATATACGGTTATTCTCACCGCATGGAGGATCACGCGGTGGCGCGCCTTCAGATGAAGGAGCAGGACCACTTCATTGACGGGCTGGAATTCGCCGGCGCTCACGGAATGTCGGGAGACGGCATGGGTCCCCAGATTACCAACGGCAGGGCGGCGGCCAAAGCCATATGCGAGGATCTTGAGAAGAAGGGGGCGTTAAAATGAGCAGCATCAAGGTAAAAGGCTTTTTCAAGGATGTCAGCGGCGCCTCCAGAGTTACGAAGTTACGTGAAGAGAGCATAAAGAATGCCTCTCCGGTGCCTGATCCCAAAGATTTCATCAGGGATGTTGCGGACGCTCTTCATCCCGCGGACATGATGTTCAGGGTAGCGGATATCCGTGAAGTTTCACCCACAACCAGGACATTCCGGCTGGAGAGCGAGGACGGTCACATTCCTGTGTTCCAGAGCGGCCAGTACATCAACCTCAGGCTTAAGATCGGAGACAGCCTTCTGACACGTCCGTACACTATCTCTTCTGCCCCGTTTGAGGCGAGAGGAGAGCATCCGTACGTGGAGCTTACGGTACGCAGGAACGTCAGCCTGCTTGTTCCCGACTTCCTTTTTGACGAAGTCAGTGTGGGGGACGAAATCAACGCGAATATGCCTTTCGGCAGCTTCTACTGGGAGCCTCTCAGGGATTCGAATAATATAGTGGCCCTGGCGGGCGGTGCCGGTGTAACTCCTTTCGTCTCCATGGCTAAGGAAATCGCCTACGGCAAGATGAAGGGCTGTAAATTGACGATACTTTACGGTTCCGTGAAGTCCGATGACATTATCTGCAAGGACGAGCTCGCGGAGATTGAGAAGGACTGCCCCGATATCAAGGTGGTTCATGTGATCTCTGACGATCCGGACTGGCAGGGCGAGAAGGGGTTCATCACCGCCGATCTCATTAAGAAGTACAGCAGCGATGACTGCACATATTTCTACTGCGGACCGTTCGCGATGTTCGGCTTCGTCGACGGCGCGATGAAGGAACTGGGCGTTACCGGCAGGCGTTTCCGTCACGATGTTGTGGGTAATCCTCCTGTCGTGAAAATGCCCGGTTATCCTGTCGGGGCCGAGAAGAAGACTTATCAGATCAGCGTGATCCGCGGGATTCAGAAGGATGTTATCACAGCCTCCGGCTCGGAGAGCGTCGCGGTCGCGCTGGAGCGCGCGGCCATCCCCGTGGATACCCACTGCCGCAACGGTGAGTGCGGATTCTGCAGAAGCCAGCTTTTGAGCGGGGAAATATTCGTATCACCCTACGGCGACGGCCGGAGAGAGATGGATAAGGAGATGAACTGGTTCCATCCGTGCTCCGCGTGGCCTCTGAGCGACCTCACCGTGAAGATTCCGATCATGTGATATTTGCGGATGATACTTTTGCGTCGGACCGGAGTTTCGTGAAGGCCTGCGCCGTTTCCCGCACAGGGATGAAGTGCGGACTCAAAATAAGGCGGCGGATCTGCCGTTCTGAATCGTGTTTCGATACGATCACCCGGAACGGAATGACACGCTGACCTGATGGGAGACCGTAAATTTCAGACGGGATTCACCGTGTGCGATACATCAGAAAGGACTTGCCTTTACAGAGAGGACTTTTGATGCAGACCCCGGAACGTAATCGCGGTTTCGTACGGTGAAGCCCGGAGTCAGTAAGAATCAATTACAGTAAGAATAAATTACAAAAAGTTACGCGGCAGCCGGATTACGGCTGCCGCGTCTTTTTGGGTGCGCCCGGCGGCGCACGTTTCTAACGGGTGAAAGTCCTGAATCCGCCCGGTAAATGATTCAGCCGGGCAGCGCGCCTTTTCCGACGGATTTTGCTCAAAGAGGCATACTGTTGTGAAGGAATGCTTCGACGATATGGCGTCAGGGCAGTCAATATAGCGAAAAACGTCGACTAACGTCGAATAACGTATGAATGTCACGAATAATCGCTCTATATTTCCCAAATAAAACTTCTTATACTTTATACAGAGGATTCGGGAAGGAGGCCGGAATGGATGACAGTGTATATCTGCCCGTGATAACGAGGAACGTGAGTGAGAAAATCTATATCAGGGATATAGCGCTCATCATGAGAGAGGGAAGAAAGCTCAGGATATGGACGGCGGACGGCGGCGAGATATGTGTTTACGGACGTATGGAAGAAGCGAGATCATTTCTCGATGAACGCTTCTGTTCCTGCATGGCGGGAATGACCGTAAATCTTGACCTTGTGAAGAAGATGGAGGGAGACACGATACTGTTTATTGACGGCCGTACGATCAGCATGGGCCGCGACAGTTATGTCAGGGCAAGACAGAAATTCAATATTTATCTCAGAGAACAGGCGGGCGTATACGAGAAGAGCCGGATTTGACGCGTGCACCGGGTGAGAAGGGAGGTGATGCCGGGAGAGAAAGATAACAGCGGGAAGTCGGTTCATTGATTGAAAGTTAATTTAAGAAAGGAGAAGGTTTCTAAGTATGAGTACAGCGAAACTTAAGAAATGCAAAAAGCATGTTTCTTTGGTTCTCGCCGTCGCGCTCCTCTTTGGATGTGTAAATGTGCCTTTCTATTCGTTCGCGGATGATGAAAGAATCGCCGGAACCAGAGTCGAATCCTCTGAAACGGCGGGAACGGATCAGAAAACGGCAAAAGAAGATGAAAAAAGTAATGATAATGGTGCTGC
>CAZTIY010000036.1:0-2073 GCA_964613765.1 uncultured Eubacterium sp. | reverse complement strand
GAACGGATCAGAAAACGGCAAAAGAAGATGAAAAAAGTAATGATAATGGTGCTGCTAATGATGAAGAAAATTATGGATATATTGGGATTGCACCGGAAGGATCCGGAGATGCGGAGAGTGATGACGAAGGCGACAGCGATGTGAACGCGATAGCGTCGAATAATAAAATAACAGTAACGTATAAAGGTTTTGTATCCAGTTTTAAGCCGGACGGCACTTATCCGGCTGAAAATCTGCACGGAATATTTACGGGGAACAAACTCAGCGGGGTCGTCTACTGCGGCGAACACGGTCTGCCCACACCTATGGGAGAAACAATAGGGAATAAAGGAACATACACGATGGTGAAATACACCGATAACGCGGTAAGGAAAGTCCTTTATTACGGGTATAAAGGTCCCAAACAGTGGTCGGGATTCGCCAATTCTAAATACAACAAAGCCTACCTTTTGCTTCATCAGGCAAAGAACAAAACACAGGCCTGCGGTATATCCGTAACAGCTATGGCTCTTACGAAAGCGTTTAATAACGCGGGAGGCGGCACGGGAAGAGTCTACGGCGGCATATCCGGAATGACTCAGTTCTGGAATTATATTAAATCACAGCCCAATCCCCCTTCGGGATTTACTGTCTACAGAATCAAAACGGCAAGCGGCAAGCAGGACTTTTTCACTTGGATAAATGTTTCAACCGGAAAACTTACGCTGAAGAAATCGGTAACGGGAAATATTGATCAGAGTATCCGGAGCAAATACCCGATCACGGGTGCGACATATTCTGTGAAGAACAGTGCCGGAACACAGGTCGGAACGCTTACGACCAAAGCGGACGGAACGACAAATACTCTTACGCTTAACGCGGGAAAATACACTGTAAAGGAGACGAAAGCTCCGGCAGGGTATGCTCTTGACACTAAAACGTACACGGTGACAGTCAATGCCAACGCTACAGTTACCGTACAGTCGGGTGAAACCATGAACGCAGGGCATCTTACGCTGAAAAAGGCAGTGAACGCGGGGACGAAAGAACAGGAAATCGTAAAGGCGTGCGGAGATATGTATTCGCTCGCCGGAGCGAAGTATGATGTACGTAAAGGAAGTAAACAGATCGGAACGCTTACGACCAAGGCTGACGGAACCACCAATACGCTCAATGTCGAAGCTGGAATATACAAGGTAAAAGAGACGACCGCTCCGAAAGGATATCAGCTTGATACCGCGACTTATACGGTTACGGTAGAACCCGGCAAGACTGCAACAGTAAATTCAAAGGATGTGCCTCTGTTCGATCCTCTTACGGCGTTCATAAACAAAACGCCGTCTGAAACGCCGGACAAGGCGGGAACGCTTAATAAGGACCAGAACATGAACGGCGCTGTCTTCACGGTGAAATACTACGCGAACCAGCTTAACGACGAGTCCGGAAAGACACCTGTAAGAACGTGGAAACTCCATGATCACAAAGTCGAAAATGAATATGTTGCCGAACTTTCACAGGAGTGTCTTGAAAGCGGAAGCGATCCCCTGTTCATAAATTCCTCCGGCAAAGCGGTGCTCCCGAGAGGAACCGTAACGATTCAGGAAACGAAAGCTCCGGTCGGATATGAGATAGATCCTGCAGTCGGGACATATCATATTGAGGAGGACAGCAACGCGCCATCCCGGAGACTGGAGTTTAATGCCAACGACAAGCCCGTCGTGAAAGCTGACAAGGCTCTTAACCCTGAGATCCATACCTCCGCTGTAGACGGAAATACAAAGGATCACACAGGAAAAGTCACAAAAGAGGGAGAGACAACTACCATCGTAGATACCGTAACATATACGGATCTCACACCTGACCTGACATACACTGTAAAAGGCAGACTCATGGACAGTGACGGAAATCCCCTTAAGGATAAGAACGGACACGAGATAACGGCACAGGCGACGCTTAAACCGACGACCGCCAATTCCACGGTAAAGAACGGAAGCGCGTCAGGCACAGTAGATCTTACATTTACTCTTGACTCCTCCGTACTCGCGGGAAAATCGACTGTAGTCTATGAGGATCTCTATCTTGAGGACACCCTCA
>CAZTIY010000035.1:1219-12453 GCA_964613765.1 uncultured Eubacterium sp. | reverse complement strand
CTCGCTCCTTCGTGAAACTGCATGCTCAGCTGCGGAAAATTTCCGCAGCAGTGTTGTGCCGCCGCCTCGATAGCTGCCTGTGTTCACTTACCCTCTGAACAGTAACTAATATAGGCCGCGGCGCAGATAATCTGTCTGAAATCCGCAGGTTTTCCGGACACGTCCCGGAATGTTAAGGAAAATTTCGGGAATCTTAAGATAATCTTTAAGAAAAATCAGTTGAATTATTGTAAAATCAGCCTGTGTGCCGCCGGCGGAGGTGTGAATAAAAGAATATAACGCCGGCCCGGCAGCGCGACCCGTAAAAAAATTATGACACTAAAACATATAAAACAGAACATGAAAGTTACAGATTTCGTTTCCGCTCCCGAAGATGAGATTCTTGAGAAGGAATTCGGCGTTTCACGCGAGGCTCTGTATATTGTCAAAGAGTCCGAGAACAGAATCAGGGGACGTTTCACCGCGATCGATGATGTCGCCCGGGCATGTCAGTACAAGGTGATAAGCGCGTTCAGAAAGAATGAGATCTCAGACAGGCATTTCGCCTGGAACACGGGGTACGGTTATGACGACGCCGGAAGAGATGCGTTAGAGAGTTTATATAAAGATGTATTCCATACAGAAGGCGCTCTTGTAAGGACGCAGATTGTTAACGGTACACACGCCCTCGCGATAACGCTTCAGGGGATACTCCGTCCGGGAGATGAACTGATTTATTGTACGGGCGCCCCTTATGACACTCTTGAAGAAGTCATAGGAATACGCGGAGAAGGGAAAGGCTCTCTTAAGGAATTCGGCATATCTTATAAGCAGGTGGAGCTTCTTCCGGACGGTTCGATAGATCTTGAGGGTGTAAAAAACGCGATCACAGACAGAACCAGAATGTGCTGCGTCCAGCGGGCCACAGGATACGCATGGAGAAGGGCTGTCACAATAGATGAAATAGAACGGTGGGCCGGGTTTGTGCATGAAATAAATCCCGGAATAATCACGATGGCGGACAACTGCTACGGTGAATTTCTCGACACAAGGGAACCGACAGACGCGGGAGTTGATGTCATGGCGGGTTCACTCATAAAAAACCCCGGAGGCGGGCTCGCGCTTTCCGGGGGATATGTGGCAGGGAAGAAAGAACTTACAGATCTGATATCGTATCGTCTTACCTGTCCCGGCATAGGCGGGGAATGCGGGCTCATGTTCGGACAGACGAGGACCATGATGCAGGGGCTTTTTATGGCTCCCCAGGTCACTTCATCGGCTCTTAAGGGCGCTGTCCTGTGCGGGGATGTTTATAAGAGCCTGGGGTTCGATGTCCTGCCGGAACCCGATGATGCAAGGAGCGATATAATCCAGAGCGTAAAGCTGCATACTCCGGAAAGAGTCATATCTTTCTGTAAAGGCGTTCAGAAAGCCGCTCCCGTAGACAGTACGGCCGTCCCTGAGCCCTGGGATATGCCGGGGTACAGAGACAAGGTGATAATGGCGGCAGGCGCTTTCGTTCAGGGGTCATCCATAGAGCTGAGCGCGGACGCACCGATGCGATCACCTTATACAGTTTATTTTCAGGGCGGCCTCACTTACGCTCATTCGCGTCTTGGAGTCATAATGTCACTTGACAGCCTTATTAAAGACGGATTATTGTGAACAATACGGCTTACTGATAACAAATGCTTCAGTTATGCCTGCTAAATGCATATCCTGAAAAGACAGAAAAATACAATCGACCGGCAGAAAAAAGTTATTTGATATCATCCGCCGGAAAATAAAGACGTTTATATTCAAACCTGAACCGGAAAAAGCGTCCGCTGTTTTAAATTCAGAGATGACTCGTGGTTTATGAAAGAAATTTCTCACGCTGAGAGAAAAAAAAGAATATTTGCCGTAATAAAAGCTGTAATTCTTCTTCTGATAGTTGTGGGGCTGCCGGCGTATATAATTATATTCCGGCGCGATATATTCTCCGAAGTGAGGTCGATCGACGATGCGGTCAACATCCTGAGAATGTATCACGGAAGTACAGTCCTTATTTATATTCTGCTTCAGATTATACAGATAGTAGTCAGCGTACTTCCGGGTCAGGTGTTCCAGATAGCCGCGGGCACAGTTTTCGGAATAGTTGAAGCTCTTATCCTGTCTGTCATCGGAGCTGTTCTCGGCACATTTATCACTTATTATATTTCCCGGTTCCTCGGCGCCGACGCCATGTTCCTCATGCTCGGAAAAGAGAATTCGGAAAAATTCGTTAAGATTCTGAACAGCAAAAAATCATATATTCTCGTATTCATTCTGTACCTTCTTCCGGGAGTGCCGAAGGATCTGTTCGCGTATGCCGCCGGAATATCCGAGATGGACGTAAAATCATTCATGGTGCTTTCCACGGCAGGGCGTGTACCCACGATGTTCATGAGCATCTGTTTCGGGTGGTTGTATACCGAAAAAAAGTATGCGGCCATGTTAGTCATGGCCGTAGCAGTAGGCATAATTATGCTTCTCATGATAGTGTTCCGGAAGAAACTTGTCTCTTTCACCGACTGGTTCTATACAAAACTCACAGGAAAAGAAGAATGATTGACCGGCATAATAACTGACGGGTACAGATACGGAACGAGTCAGGTTCCGCGTGCAAACCGTGTGAGAATTACGGTCCGGGGGAGTTCTGTAATCAGAGCGCGTATCCCGGCCTGCCTGCCTGAATATAAATAACTATTCCCAAAATTATGATTTTAGGAATAGTTACGTCTCTCTATACACTTCTCCCCTGATACGGCCCCGTCTGTCTATTTCACAAGTTTCAGGATTGTTTTGAACGCGTCGTTTTCCGATGTCCTCATAAGTTCATACAGAACCGCCTCGCTTGTGGACGGTATGCACCCTGCCTGTGTGAGTCTCCTGACGGCCATGTCCTTGTTCACAGGTTCTCGGCTTCCTATGCAGTCAGTGACGAGCACGACCCTGTAACCGTTCTCTGTCAGTTCCAGAGCGGTCTGTAATACGCAGATATGCGCCTCTATACCGAGAATGATCACTGTATGCCGGCCTGTGGCTTCAAGCTCATTTCTGAATTCCTCACTTCCCATGCAGCTGAAACACTTTTTTTCTATGGGTTTATAATCCTCAAGTGCTTCGGCTATTTCCTGCTCTGTTTCACCCATACCCTTAGTATACTGCTGTGTTACCAGTATGGGAACGTTCAGAGCTTTCAGCCCGCGTATCGTCATCGCCGTCTCAGAACACAGCTTTTTATGATCATGTATCTGAGGAAGAAGTTTCACCTGATAATCGATTACTGCGGCGACACAGTCATCCTGTTTTATAAGTGACATATCCATATTCCTGTTACCTCCGTTCTTTATGCATACATGTATACAAGCATACATTATATGCGCTTATGCAATCATACATATACATATTATCTCCGGTATTGCCTTACTCACATCCGGAATCGGGCCTCTGACGGTAATAATCTGAGCCTTTACCGGTTTTGTTTACCCGGAATTATCCGGTGAACTTACGGAAAATCGCAAAAAATTAACTGAGATTAAGACCCGGTTTGCGGATTTTTACTTATTTTTACTAAAAGATCTTTGAAACGGTACAGCGCTTACCTGAAAAATTCCACCGCGGCACGGAAAAGCTGCATATCCTGTCTGCCCGGAACATTCTTATAAAGATTTCCGTACACACGGTCTCCTATCCGTTCGGAGTGTCCCATCTTTCCTATTATCCTGCCGTCGGGCGAAGTGATTCCTTCAATCGCAAAGTACGAGCCGTTAGGATTATCCTGAATCGCGTTTGATACTCTGCCTTCCGTGTCGGCGTACTGGGTAATTATCTGCCCGTTTTTCGCGAGTCTTATTATCTCTTCGTCGGAAGCGATGAAACGTCCCTCTCCGTGCGATACCGGAATCAGGTAGACTTCTCCGGGCTTGCAGTATTTCATCCAGGGCGATTTAACGGAGGATATTCTGGTCCTCGCGAGCCTCGACTGGTGCCGCCTGATCTCGTTAAAAGTCAGTGTCGGAGAGCCTTCCGTCTGCTCCGTGATTTTTCCGTAAGGCACGAGCCCTAATTTAATAAGAGCCTGGAAGCCGTTGCAGATGCCTCCCATCAGACCTCCGCGAACGTCGAGCAGATCGTAAACCGCTTCCTTTATCGCGTCATTTCTGAAGAAGGATGTTATGAATTTCCCCGACCCGTCAGGTTCGTCCGCGCCGGAGAAACCGCCCGGTATCATTATAATCTGCGACTCACGTATCTTCTTCGCGAATTCCTCCACGGAACGGGAAACCGATTCTTTTGTAAGATTGTTAATGATAAATATCTCCGCTTTCGCTCCGGCGTCGCGGAACTGTTTCGCCGTGTCGTATTCGCAGTTCGTTCCCGGGAATACCGGAATGAGCGCCCCGGGAGCGGATGTTTCTCCGGGAGCGTGTATGCAGTCCGCTCTTCCGCGAAAATCGAATGTTTCAATGCGGTTTTCTTCAGTTTCTATATTGCAGCGGTAGATAGGCTCCAGTTTTCCCTCGTATATGCCGAGAAGTTCGTCCAGAGTGATACTAATCCCGTCTTTCGAAATGCAGCCCGAATCCTCAAGAATGCCTATCGTTACCGCGCCCGTGATCTCGTCATCGGGACCGGTTTCAAGAAGGAATCCTCCGTAGTTATAGCCGAACACAAGTTCATTTGAAACATCAGCGTAGCGGAAGCCGATGCCGTTACCTGCGGCCATCTTTAAGACCGCTTCCGCTATGCCTCCGAAACACGGAGTATATGCAGCCCTGACCTTTCCGCCGACTATAAGCTCATTGACCCTTTTATAAAGCTCCTTCAACGACGCGGCTTCCGGAAGACCTTCCTCATCTTTTTCCGGCGCCAGGAAAACAAGTCTGTCACCCGCCTTCTTGAATTCAGGTGATATTATATTCTCTGCTTTATCAGTCGTGACCGCGAAAGATACGAGCGTAGGCGGAACATCGAGGTCTTCAAAACTCCCGCTCATGCTGTCTTTTCCCCCGATTGCCGCGACGCCGAGCTCTTTCTGCGCCCTGAACGCTCCCAGCATGGCCGCAAGAGGTCTGCCCCAGCGTTCGGGAACGGTACCCGGCCTTCCGAAATATTCCTGGAATGACAGGTATGTGTCACTTAAAGACGCGCCGGACGCTATGAGTTTGGAAACGGATTCCACGACAGCGAGATACGCTCCGCTGTACGGGTCCTGAGACGCTATCAGCGGGTTGTATCCCCACGCCATGGCGGAAACGGTGTCTGTGTGTCCCTTTTCGAGCGAAATGAGGTTTACCATCGCCTGTACCGGGGTCTTCTGGTACTTTCCCCCGTAAGGCATGAGAACCGTTCCCCTGCCTATGGTGCTGTCGAACTGTTCCCCGAGTCCCCTCTTTGAACAGACATTAAGATCTCCCGCAAGCTTTTTCATTCCGTCCGCGAAATCTGTCGGAATCTCTCTGTTATAAGGTTTTCTCCGTTCACAAATTGCATCTGTATGTTTTTCCACACCGTCCGTATCAAGGAAGGCGCGTGAGATATGAACGACTGTCTCACCGTTCCACCGTTCCGTAAGGTACGGCTCTGAAGTTACTGACGCTACCGCTGTCGCTTCCAGATTCTCACTCCGGGCAAGTTCCTTGAAGCGGTCCGCGTCTTCGGGAGACACCACCACGGCCATACGTTCCTGGGATTCTGATATCGCAAGTTCCGTGCCGTCAAGCCCCTCATATTTCCTTGTAACTTTATTAAGATCTACGTCGAGCCCCGGAGCGAGTTCTCCTATAGCCACAGAGACGCCGCCGGCGCCGAAATCGTTGCAGCGCTTTATCATCCGCGAAGCTTCCGGATTGCGGAAAAGCCTCTGAAGTTTTCTCTCTTCGGGAGCGTTGCCTTTCTGGACCTCAGCGCCGCACGTCTCAAGCGACTCCAGAGTGTGTTTCTTGGATGAACCTGTAGCTCCACCTATCCCGTCACGGCCGGTTCTTCCTCCGAGAAGGATGACGACGTCACCTTCAGCGGGTCTTTCTCTCCGGACATTCTCCTCAGGCGCCGCTGCAATAACCGCCCCGATTTCCATTCTTTTCGCCGCGTACCCGGGATGATATATCTCATCGACGATCCCGGTTGCGAGGCCGATCTGATTGCCGTAGGAACTGTAGCCGTCGGCGGCCGTCGTCACTATCTTCCTCTGCGGGAGCTTTCCCTCCATGGTTTCGGAAACGGGCACGAGCGGATCTGCAGCGCCCGTGAGACGCATTGCCGCGTATACGTAGCCCCTTCCGGAGAGCGGATCCCGTATGGCGCCCCCTATGCAGGTCGCGGCGCCCCCGAACGGTTCAATCTCCGTCGGATGGTTATGTGTCTCATTCTTAAACAGAAGCAGCCATTTTTCTGTCCCGCCGTCGACATTGACATCGATTTTGACCGTGCAGGCATTGATTTCCTCGGATTCATCCAGCTTTTCAAGCTGACCGTTCCTCCGGAGATATTTCGCGGCGAGAGTGCCTATGTCCATGAGTGTGACAGGTTTTGTACGTCCGAGTTCTTCCCTCGTTTTCAGATAATCGAGATATGTGTTTTCCGTGACTCCGTCGGGCAGAGTCACGCTGTCAAGAGTCGTGTTATAAGTAGTATGTCTGCAGTGATCGGACCAGTATGTATCTATCACACGGATCTCCGTGATTGTGGGATCGCGTTTTTCTTCGTCGCGGAAATATTCCTGAACGAATTCAAGATCCGCGAGGTCCATGGCAAGGCCGTGAGAACTGAGAAAATCTTTAAGTCCGTCTTCGTCAAGAGAATTGAATCCGGCAAGTTTCTCTACGGATGCCGGAATCTCATAATCCGTTTTCAGTGTGTCAAAAGACTTAAGCGACGCCTCTCTCGCCTCAACGGGATTGATAATATAGTCCTTGAACGTCTTTAAGTCCTCGTCAGGAATATCGCCCGTCAGAACATATATTTTCGCGGTGCGTATATCCGGTCTCTCTTCCCTCGTTATAAGCTGTATACATTCCGCAGCCGAGTTTGCGCGCGCGTCGAACTGTCCGGGAAGATACTCAACGGCGAAAACCCTGTCGCCGGGTTCCGCCTCAAGCTCTCTGAACGTATTATCGACAGGCGGCTCGGAAAAGACGGTATCGATGACCGATTCAAACATTTCTCCGGAAATGTTCTCCGCGTCGTACCTGTTAATGACTCTCAGATTTTCGATACCCCGTATGCGAAGAATATTCTTAGCCTCTTTAAGAAGTGACGCGGCTTCACTCGCGAAAGCGGGCTTTTTCTCGACATAGATCCTGTGAACCATCAGTCCTTCCCTTCCGACGCGGAGAGAGCGCGTCTTCCGATGTCTTTTCTGTAAAATCCGCCGTCGAATTTTATCCTTTCTATTGAAGCGTACGCTTTGTCCACAGCTTCTCTTAAATCCGATCCTGTTTCTGTGACGCCGAGCACACGGCCCCCGTCTGAAACGAGACTTCCGTCCTCAAGCCGTTTCGCTCCCGCTATATATACCGTGTCAAGGTCTTCCGGTATCTCAAGCGGACAGCCTTTGTCATAGTGTCCCGGGTAGCCTTCCGACGCCATGACCACGCAGCATGCCGCCCTGCCTTCAGAGAATCTGACATCGGCGTCCTCAAGCGTTCCGTCCGCCACGTGGAGCATGATGTCGAACAGGTCGCTCTCAAGAAGCGGCAGTACCACCTGCGTCTCCGGGTCACCGAACCTGCAGTTATATTCAATGACCTTAGGTCCGTCCTCAGTCACCATAAGGCCGAAATAAAGGCAGCCGGAGAATGTCCGGCCCTCTTTATTCATGGCCAGCATGGTCGGAAGAAAAATCTCCTCTTCGCAGATCTCGGCGATCTCCGGAGTATAATAAGGGTTGGGCGCGACGGTTCCCATGCCCCCGGTATTAAGCCCCCTGTCACCGTCAAGAGCGCGCTTGTGATCCATGGAGGATACCATAGGAATCAGTATATTTCCGTCGGTAAAAGAAAGCACGGACACTTCCGGTCCCTCAAGGAATTCTTCAATCACGACTGTTGTTCCGCTTTCGCCGAATGCCCTGTCCTCCATCATGGAGACAACCGCTGCGGACGCTTCCTCCCTCGTCTCACAGATCAGGACGCCTTTGCCTTTGGCGAGACCGTCGGCTTTTACCACAACGGGAACGGTGCACGTCTCCACGTAGGAGAGCGCTTCGTTCATGTCTGTGAATGTCTCATATTCAGCAGTGGGAATGCCGTATTTTTTCATAAGGTTCTTGGCAAATGCCTTGCTTCCTTCTATAACCGCGGCGCGTTTTTCCGGTCCGAAACAGGGTATTCCCTCCGCTTTAAGAAGATCCACAAGTCCCATGACAAGAGGATCATCGGGCGTTACCACGGCGAAATCCACCGGATGAGTCTTCGCAAAATTAACTATTTCGGGAAGATCTTCCGCGCCTATGGGAACGCATTCCGCGTCGCCGGTCATACCGCCGTTTCCGGGGAGAGCGTAAATATGATCGACCGCAGGACTATCCTTAATCTTTTTTATAATGGCATGTTCTCTGCCGCCGCCCCCTATAACCATTACATTCATCGTACTCTGCCCCTTTCTGTCAAAATATATATTATCTGTTAATGGTGGAAAAGCCTCATCCCTGTGAACACCATAGTCATCCCGTATTTATTACATGTTTCGATCACATTATCGTCTCTGACGGATCCGCCCGGTTCGGCAACATACGTAACGCCGCTCCTTCGCGCTCTTTCTATATTGTCCCCGAACGGGAAGAACGCGTCGCTTCCGAGAGAAACACCGGAGACTCTGTCAAGACAGGCCCTCTTTTCTTCGGCCGTGAACGGCTCCGGTCTCTCCGTGAAAAATCTCTGCCACTTTCCGTCCGCAAGCACATCGGAAGACTCGTCTCCGAGGTACACATCTATAGCGTTGTCGCGATCCGCGCGGCCGATATCCGGTCTGAACGGAAGATCCAGTACACGCTCAGTCTGGCGGAGATGCCAGCAGTCCGCCTTGTTCCCCGCGAGTCTGGTGCAATGTATCCTGGACTGCTGTCCGGCGCCGACTCCTATCGCCTGACCGTCCGCGGCGTAAGCCACCGAATTGGACTGTGTATATTTAAGAGTTATCAGCGACACCGTGAGATCTCTCTTTGCGCTGTCGGGAAGTTCTGCAGAGTCTGTCACAATATCGGTAAGATCTGACGGACCGACTGTATAGTCATTTCTCTTCTGCTCAAAAGTGATGCCGAAGACCTGTTTTTTTTCAAGCGCGCAAGGAACATAAGAGGGATCGATTCTGACTATATTGTAATTTCCCTTTTTCTTTGTTCTCAGTATCTCAAGCGCCCTGTCGGTATACGCCGGGGCGATGATGCCGTCCGAGACCTCACGTTTCAGGATTCTGGCGGTCACCTCGTCACAGGTATCGCTCAGGGCAGCCCAGTCACCGAATGACGACATTCTGTCGGTTGCCCTTGCCCTTGCGTAAGCGGTCGCGACAGGAGAATCGTCGAGACCGTCTATGTCATCGACAAAAGCCGCCTTCTTGAGTTCTTCAGTCATTCCGACCGCGACCGCGGCGGATGTCGGGCTGACGTGTTTGAATGAGGCCGCGGCGGGAAGGCCGAGACTTTTCGAAAGTTCTGACACGAGCTGCCAGCTGTTCAGCGCGTCTAAAAAATTGATATAACCCGGGCGGCCGTTAAGTATCGTCACGGGAAGTTCGCCGCCGTCCTCCGTGTATATCCTCGCAGGCTTCTGATTGGGATTGCATCCGTATTTCAGCGTAAATTCTCTCATCATGTTCTCCTTTTCCGGTGTCAGAATCACCCGAAGCGGTTTATAAGTCTGTCCTCATATTTACCGTCAGACAATGACGTATAACGTACATACAGAGAAATTCTGTTGTCCTTATCAAGCGCGTTCCAGATTTCATCCGCGAGAGCTTCCGCGGTTCCGGGAAGGCTCACCCGTTCGGGTTCCCCCGTAAACGACGGAAGCGGCGAACCGTCTCCTGTGTAAGTGTGGATGAAGTGTCCCGTTCCCGGGAGCGGTTCATATTCAAAGAAAAATCTTCCGGATGTCCTGCCTTCCGGGTCGCCGCTTTTAAGGATGCTGAGCTTATACTCTCCGCGCCCGTCGGGACCTGTGTACGCGATACCGCTTATCCTCGGCGTGAAGTTCGGATTGTCCGGTTCAAATGTCCTCGTTCTGAGCGCCCTTTCAAAACTTCCATCAGGGCCGCATTTTTCTATCTCGTCATAAATCGTATCTGTCTGGTCGCCGTTAGTCACTATCAGAATGTCGCCTGCTTTCCTCACAGGATAGTAAATGATAAGTGACGGATCTTCAACCTTTGACGGGTCGTGAGGAAGTATTTTTAAGTCATCCCCTTCTCTCACGAATATTCTGTTCCTGCTGTTCCGGGACCGTCCCATTATGAAATACGCGGCTGCCTGAGAGGCCCCGTCCGGGGAAAGACCGAGGATGATACCTCTTCCCACATAGGGATTTCCGGCCATGCGGGACGCGGGAGCGACAGTCTCGTAAGAATGATTCTGCATCATTTTCTCCTTTCACGGCGTATTTCAGCGGATATTTTCTCGCAGGCCGCGGGGAGAAGCTTCCACTCCGCCTGCTCCATAACTCTCCTCTGAAGTGTTTCAGGCGTATCACCCGCCTCAACTTTTACGGCCTTCTGCGCTATGATCTTTCCTCCGTCCGGTATCTCGTTGACAAAATGGACCGTGGCGCCCGTAACCATGACTCCGTATTCAAGAGCCATCTCATGGACATGAATACCGTAAGCGCCTTTGCCGCAGAAGGACGGAATGAGAGAAGGATGAATATTTATTATTCTTTCGGGATATCTCTTTATAAATTCAGGAGAAAGAATTTTAAGAAAACCGGCAAGCACAACGAGGTCGATCCCGTGCGCATCCAGGAAGGTGAGCATTTCGGCTTCATCTTTTGTGACGGCTGTCTCTATGCCGTTTTTCTCAGCCCGTTCAAGAGCGAAGGCATCCGGATTATCGGATATGACCAGAACTATGTTACCGCTCCGCAGGATTCCTTTTTTCTCCGAGTCTATAAGCGCCTGCAGGTTGGTTCCTCCGCCTGAAACGAGCACGGCGATTTTTACCGGATCTTTCAGCATGTCATCAGACCTTTCACATAATTTGCGTTTTCCGGCGTGTCATCGGGAATTTCCCGGACGGA
>CAZTIY010000035.1:0-1119 GCA_964613765.1 uncultured Eubacterium sp. | reverse complement strand
CCGGACGGACATAATCAGCATATAATCACTCCGTCCTCCGAACGGACCGTTTCGCCTAATATATATGCATCCTCTCCGGCTCCGTGAAGAATTCTCAACGCCTCATCAGCCTCGTCTGACGGTACGGTGACGCTCATGCCGACACCCATATTAAAGGTGTTAAACATATCGCGTTCCGGTATATTCCCGGTCTTCTCTATAAGATCAAAAACCGGAAGGACTCTCACGTTTCTTCTCGGGATTCTCGCCCCGATTCCCTGAGGAAGGCTCCTCGGAATGTTTTCATAAAATCCGCCGCCGGTTATATGAGAAATCCCCTTTACGTGAATTTTCTCAAGTAATGAGAGTACCGGCCTCACATATATTTTTGTCGGAGTGATCAGAGCCTCGCCGAGAGTCTCTCCGAGTTCGGCTACATATCCGTCAAGTCCTTTGTTTTCAACATCGAAAATTTTACGTACGAGAGAAAAACCGTTTGAATGAACCCCGGATGACGGAAGCGCGATAATAACGTCTCCTTCTTTTATGCCTGTCTTATCCAGAATCTTAGACCGGTCGACTGCTCCGACTGAGAAGCCTGCCAGATCGTATTCATCCTCCGGGTAGAAACCGGGCATCTCTGCAGTCTCCCCCCCTGTGAGAGCCGTCATGGCCTGAACGCAGCCTTCAGCAACGCCGCTCACTATATCTGCGATTTTCTCCGGCCGGTTCCTGCCGCAGGCGATATAATCGAGGAAAAACAGCGGCCTTGCTCCCGTGCATATTATATCGTTCACGCACATTGCCACGCAGTCGATGCCTACAGTATCATGTTTGTCCATCAGGAAAGCGATTTTAAGTTTGGTTCCCACACCGTCTGTTCCGCTCACCAGAACGGGATCGGTAAGACCGGTCATATCGAGCCCGTACAGCCCGCCGAAGCCTCCGATGTCGGCGGTATCACCGAAGACCATTGTCCTCGCGACATGTTTCTTCATAAGTTCGACAGATCTGTAACCAGCGGTTATGTCCACTCCCGCTTCCTTATAGCTTTCACTGAAACTTTTCGTCATCAGATCCCTCCGGTCCGCAACTGAAATCGCGTCTTCGGTATTCTGCATACCGCATACTGCATGCAAT
>CAZTIY010000034.1:0-12626 GCA_964613765.1 uncultured Eubacterium sp. | reverse complement strand
TCGCCCGCAATGTCAAGATTCCAGTAACTTCGTCGCCTGATACCGCTTATTATACCCGGAATGAGCGCCGTCTCCCGTCTGTCAAAAGACATTCGGAAGCGCATTTATAAAGGTATTTTTTTACATTTATATTTCAAGAATAGTACGCGTAATACGTTCGTTTTTTGTAATTTTCCTATATCATCAACATGTCAGAATATAACAAAATACGCGGCTGATTGAAAATATGCATTCAATTACCATTGAAATAAATGCACAAAATGATAAAATTTATTTATCAGAAGGTTCGGATTCCTGATATCCGACTTTCAGTAAACTTCTATTCCACTGTTTTTTTCTAAAGGAGGCACTTATGAAAAAAGCAACCTACAGAGTGGATTCTGTTGAGACGCTGGAGAAGAAACTGGCGGAGATGCGCAAGGCACAGGCTGTTTTCGCCACTTTCACCCAGGAACAGGTAGATGAGATCTGCATTCAGGCGGCGATGGCCGCCGACAAGGCGAGGATTCCTCTCGCGAAGATGGCTAATGCAGAGACAGGCATGGGCGTAGTTGAAGATAAGATCATGAAAAACAACTATGCCGCCGAGCACATCTGGAATCACATGCGTCATGTGAAGACCTGCGGCGTTATCGACGAGGACAAGGCTTTCGGAACCAAACGTATCGCCGAACCTGTAGGAATCGTGGGCGCCGTCACACCGACGACGAACCCCACATCAACCTGCATTTTCAAGATCCTGATTTGTCTTAAAACACGCAACGCGATTATCATTTCGCCGCATCCCACCGCCAAGCGCTGCACCATCGAGGCGGCCCGCATTATGAAGGAAGCGGCGGAGAAGGCGGGACTTCCCGAGAATATCATCTGCTGGATGGATGAGGGCTCGATTGAAATGACCCAGGTCATGATGAAAGAGGTCAACCTGATTCTCGCGACGGGCGGTTCAGGAATGGTCAAGGCGGCTTATTCCTCCGGCACACCGGCGGTCGGCGTAGGCCCCGGAAACTGCAACGTCATATTTGACGATACCTGCGACATCAAGAACGCTGTTTCATCAACCATCCATTCCAAAACGTTCGACAATGGCATGATCTGCGCAGCCGAACAGCATGTGACGGTCCTCGACAGCATTTATGACGAGGTGAAGAAAGAATTCCAGAACAGCCGCTGCTACTTCCTGAATAAGGAAGAAGCCGAAAAGGTGGGCGGAGTATTCTTCAATCCCGCCACCCACGGCGTAAACGCCTCTGCCGTCGGAAGACCCGCGGTGAAACTCGCCGAGATGGCGGGAGTCAAGGTTCCCGCGGACACGAAGGTCCTCATCGCGGAGACGGATGATTCCGGCCACGACAATCCCTGGGCAAATGAGAAACTCTGCCCGGTGCTCGGAATGTTCCGCGCAAAGACTTTCGACGACGCGCTCGATCTCTGCTGCAAGCTGGTCAATGAAGGCGGCGCGGGACACTCCGGCGCTCTCTATGTCGACCCCCTGGAGCAGGAAAAGATCGACAAGTTCGCTGACCGCATGAAGACCGGACGTATACTTATCAATACCCCGACTTCCTTCGGAGGAATCGGTGACCTGTACAACTTTGACATACCTCCGTCGCTCACACTCGGACCCGGCTCCTGGGGCGGAAGCTCATTCGCGGGACAGACGAACTTCGGCAACCTTCTTAATATTAAGATAGTAGCGGAGAGGAGAGAGAACATGCTGTGGCTGAGACTGCCGGAGAAAGTATACTTCAAGAGAGGCTGCACGCCTGTAGCCCTGAAGGAACTGAAGGACGTCTATCATTGCAAGAAGGCGTTCATTATTACAGACGCCAATCTGTTTGAAATCGGCATGTGCCAGCCGATTATCGACCAGCTTGACGAGATGGGAATCGCCACCAGCATTTTCTATGACATCCGTGTGGACCCGCAGATTCAGGATGCCATGAAGGGACTTCCCGCGATGTATGAGTTCAAGCCTGATGTGATTATCGCTATCGGCGGCGGCTCAGCCATCGACACCGCGAAGATTATGTGGGTCATGTACGAGCATCCGGATGTAAACTTCCTCGACCTCGCAACGGTGTTCATCGATATCCGTAAGCGTGTTTATGAATTCCCGAAGATGGGCGAGAAAGCGAAGCTCGTCTGCATCCCGACGACAGCCGGTACCGGTTCAGAAGTCACACCGTTCACGATCATTTCCGACGCGAATACCGGAGCGAAGTGGCCTCTCGCGGACTACAACATCCTGCCGACAATGGCTATCGTAGATGCCGACAATACAATGAATATGCCTAAAGGCGTGACCCGCGCCTCCGGATATGACGTCCTGACACATGCCGTCGAAGCCTATGTCTCCATCATGGCGAGTGACTATACAGACGGTTTCGCACTCGTGGCGATAAAGAATGTGTTTAAGTATCTTCCCAGGGCATACAAGTACGGAGCCAAGGATCCCGAGGCCAGAATCAAGATGGCCGACGCCTCCTGCCTTGCCGGTATCGCGTTCGCCAACGCCATGCTCGGTGTGAACCACTCCCTCGCTCATAAACTCGGCGGATGGCACCACATTCCTCACGGCACGGCCAACGCCCTGCTGTTCACGGAAGTCTGCAAATACAACGCTCAGAAGACCCCGACGAAGATGGGAACATTCTCGCAGTACCGTTATCCGCACGCTTTCGAGCGCTATGTGGAGATTGCCGAGTTCTGCGGCATGAAGGGAAAGACGGATCAGGAAACCTTCGATAACTTCATCAAGGCCGCAGAAGATCTGAAAGCCGCTGTCGACATCCCGGCCAGCATCCATGATTACGGTATCGATGAGAAGAAGTTCATGGACGGACTCGATGAGATGAGCGAGAACGCCTTCAACGATGAGTGCACTGGCGCGAACCCGGTATATCCGCTGATTTCCGAAATCAGGGAGATTTATCTCAAGGCATACTGGGGCAAGGACTATGAGCAGAAGAAGAAGGAGGGAAGCCTCCCGGCGCCGAAGCCCGATATGTTCCCGAACCCGTTCGGCTCTGACTATGAAGTTGAGATGAACGGAGTCGAGCTGGCGAAACCGGAGGAGCCGAAACCCGCGCCCAAGGCGGGAAAATAACCGGTTCTGAAACCGGCAGCGCGTCTGCTGTCAGGTTATAATCGGTTTCTGCTCCCAAAGCGGGAAAATCAACGGCTTTGAAACCTGTTCACCCGTCTCGGGAAACGACACGATATGCTCATAACGCTGTGCCGGGAAACTGGCGGTAAATAATCAGGTTCGTAAAAGCGAACAGAAAGACGGTGGGCGGACCGTGAAAACGGTCCGCCCTCTTTACTTTCCGATGCTGCGGCACTGTTAAATTACATCCGTCATTTACACAGGGTTACTTCACCTGAAACTCGGGATCGGCGTGATCGATTCTCTGGAGCGGCTTCTTAACGACAAGCGTTCCGACCGCCTCACCGCAGAGAACTTTCTCCGGAAGAACGTCGGCCGCACTGTCGGCAAGTTCCGGATCCCTCGGGAGAGTGATGTACTTATATGCCTCAAACTTACACTTAAGGTGCTGCTCACCAACTTCCTCAATCCAGCCGGTATATTCCATAAAGTCACCGGAATATACCGGGGCGGTGAAGCGTATGTCCTCATAGCCCGCGAAAAGGGACTCGTCACCGAACAGTCTGATGGCAAGTTCCGTACCTACATCTCCCCAGAAATCAACGATATGAGAACCGTTAACCAGATCGCCGGCGTAATGAGCTTCACCTGCTGACATTCTGACTCTCAGTGTAACTTTCCTTCCGATCATATTAACAAACCTCCTTCATTTAAATATGAGAAAGATTCTTACGAATTCATGATAACATTTATATCAGCAAAAAGGAATATTAACGGCTGAAATAAAATGTATTTTCCCCGGCAGCGTTACAGTTCACACATGATATTTGCAGAACGGGCGGCATAACACCGCTGCAGAAATTTTCCGCAGCGGTGTTATGCCGCCACTCCGATAACTGCCTATGTTCACTTTTCTCTTGAACAGTAAGCCGGCAGCCGCCTGATTCCGCGTTCTCCCGGCATATTCCTCTCATATCCGGTATATTTCATCCGGATTACTTCCGGAGCACATGTGAATCTAAAGACGAATCGCACGCGTGATTACACGGTCCGCTGTTATTTTCCCTTGACACCGCCGCACTCTTTCCCATAAAGTAGAAGCGTGAAAGCTGTTATCTGTTTTGCGAGGAGGATAAACGCATGGCTAAACCGTTAGAAGGACTTAAGGTTATCGATCTCACATCAGCTCTGAGCGGCCCGTTCTGCACTATGATGCTCGCTGACTACGGTGCTGAAGTAATAAAAATAGAAACTCCCGCCGGCGATCAGACAAGAGACTGGGGCCCTATGGATGAAAAAAGCGGGGAGAGCGCGTATTTCGCCGCTTTCAACCGGGATAAGAAAGGCGCTTCTCTCAATCTTAAATCGGAGAAGGGACTGGAACTTTTCTATAAACTCGCTAAGGACGCGGATATTGTCGTCGAGAATTACAAGGTCGGCGTCACGAAAAAACTGAAAATCGACTATGATACGATAAAAGAGATAAACCCGGGAGTCATATACGCGTCCGGTACCGGTTTCGGTCAGTACGGACCCATCGCGCACAGACCGTGTTATGACATCGTAGCACAGGCTATGGGCGGTATCATGAATCTTACGGGCTATCCCGACCGTCCTCCCGTTAAAGCGGGCCCCTCGATTGTGGATCATATAATGGGAATTTATCTTACAGTCGGCATACTCATGGCGCTGAATTACAGGAACAATACAGGAAAAGGACAGTTTGTGGATGTCGCCATGCTTGATTCCGTCTTCAGCGTGCTGGAAAACGCCACTATAAGCTATACTGTCGGTCATACCATTCCCCAAAGACAGGGCAATATAGATCCCGCCATTACACCGTTCGACGCGTACGAATGCAAGGACGGCCTCGTCGCCCTCGGTGTCGGCAACAACAGCCTTTTTGAGAAATTCTGCCGTAAAACCGGACTGACCGGACTCCTGGACGACCCGAGATATTCCGATAACTGGCATCGCACACTTAACTATATACCGGGACTCAGGGATGCCGTGGGCGACTGGTGCCGTCAGTATACAAAGGCGGAGATAGAAGAAATGATGGACGAAGCGGGTATTCCATGCGGTCCTGTGCTGGATATAAAGGAGGCGATAGAGCATCCGCAGATAAAGGCCCGTGAGATGATGGTTCACTGTCAGCATCCGACTATGGGTGATATAGAAATCCAGGGCTGCGTTATGAAACTTTCAGAAACGCCCGGGAGCGTGGATGCCCCTGCGCCGCTCCTCGGACAGCACAACCGGGAGGTCTTCGGGTTAACGGAGGAAGAAGAGGACGAACTCATAAGGGAAGGAGTGCTGAACTCATACAGAACAGAAAAACAGACCTGTAAATGAGACTGTGCCGCCGCGATACGCGAACCTTACGCGGGGCGTCTTACCGCCGGGGATAATTGTGTTGACAATAAAGCTATGAAAAAACCTTATGCGCGCCCGTAAGGCTATACAATCGGTCTATTTTCTGTTGTAAAGCCGGGGCCTATATGTTAAAATTGTAGCAATCAAAATCCGGTACGAAATAATATGTAAGGTATGAAATGATCACGGTAAACTACAATCCCGATCCTGAAAAAGAGAAGGAAGAGCGGGAGGCTCTCGGAATAGAGAATCTTTTGGAAGGTATAAAGGACAGGATGGTTCTGAAGCGCTACTATGACGAGACACTGGGTCCCCTTGAGGCATACGATAAGGAAAACGGAACGGAATATGCCAGATTCCTGAGAGTATATCTCGAATGCGGCGGCAAGCCCCAGAAAGTGAGCGAACGCCTTTATATCCACAGAAATACCGTTACCAATTATCTTAAGAAAATAAAATCCATACTCGGAAAAGACATGACCGATCTCGATTACCGTGTGGAAGCATACCTTGCGTATTGTGTCGCGGATATGCTTGACGCGTAAATTTTAAATCCTGCGTACCCTGCGCGGTACGGTAAAACAGACGGTTATTCCCGGAACAAAGAAGCGTACTGACGTTCACTCGATAGTTCAGTAAAATCAAAAGGACGGTTCTTTCACGAACACAGACGCGCATTTCCGGTCTCTCAATAATTCAGCACAATCAAAAGGGCGGTCCTTTCACGGGCCGCTTTTTTAATCAGTAAAATATTCAGTCCCGGACCACACGAAAAAACAGGACGCTCTTCGCGGAGCACCCTGTTTTTTATTGATTTTATGATGTGCGCGCCGGAACCGCATTTTATTTCGACAGGCCCGATAAATAGTGTTTACTTAAAAATGCGCATACACTGTGCCTGTTGACACGCAGACTTTTTGCACACACATCATTTTATTGTCAGCAAAGAAAGACCTGATGTATGCCTTTATGCGCACAGTCCGGACACGCGGATATGTTACACCTGCTGGCTCGCTTTATATGCCCTGATCGCCTCGGTAAGCGCTGGTACGATTTTATGCAGGTCCCCCACTACGCCGAGATCGGCAAGCTGCATCATCGGGCAGGACTCGTCCTTATTTATGGCGATGATATACTCGGAATCCTCCATGCCGGCGAGGTGCTGGATAGCGCCGGAAATGCCGCAGGCCATATAGAGATCCGGGCGGACCGTCTTCCCGGTCTGTCCTACCTGACGCGATTTCTCTATCCAGCCGTTATCGACTCCGATACGTGAAGAAGAAACCTCGCCGCCCTTAAACTCAGCCGCTAACTCTCTCAGAGGCTCATACCCCTCGGGGCCTCCCACGCCGCGGCCGCCGGAAATGAGAACCTTCGCGTTCGTTATATCGACAGCCTTCCTGTCGCTCGTCACGACCTCAAGGATCTCAACATTCATATCCTCCTGAGTGAGTTCCGGGTCGAAACGGATGAGATTCCCGGAAGCGCCCTTCTTCCTCTCCGGAAGCGGCATCACGCCGGGACGGACGGTAGCCATCTGCGGACGGTAGTTTCTGATCAGGATCGTAGCCATGATGTTTCCGCCGAACGCGGGACGGGTCATTCTGAGAAGTCCGTTATCATCCGTGTCGCTTTTATCTATGGCAAGGCCCGTGCAGTCCGCCGTAAGACCTGTATGAACACGTCCCGCCACACGGGGCGCAACGTCTCTTCCGATACTGGATGCCCCGTAAAGAACGATATTCGGTTTGCGCGCGGCTATGAGTTCATAAATCGCCTTAACATACGGCTCAGTGACAAAATCCTTAAGCATCGGATCCTCGATGAGGATGACGTTGGGGGAACCGTACTCGAAGCAGGGCTGCACCTGATCCTCAATCCCGTCTCCGAGGATGACGGTATAGACTTCCTCTCCGAGATCAGAAGCAAGTTCATTCGCGATGCCGATAAGTTCCATCGTCACCTTCTGAACGATTCCGTCACGCTGTTCGGCTATGACGTACACGCCCTTCGCTTCTTCTTTCTTTATTTCAATACTCATATTCTTCCGTCCTCCCCGCTATATCAAATGTCTTTCGATCAGCTTTTCCATAATGGCGTCTACGGCCTGCTCAACGGTCAGATTGCTCTTTACCTCGCCCGCGGTCTTCGCCGGTTTTGTGAACGACTTGACAACGTTGGTCGGGGATCCCTGATTTCCGATCCAGTCGGGGTTGAGCAAATCCTTCACATCCTCAAATGTGATAAGTCCGACCTCTGTGTTATACGCGTCCACAATCCTTCCGACGTTCATATAGCGGGGCTCGTTAAGCTCGGCAAGCGCCGTGATGAGGCACGGGGTCTTGATCCGCACCATGTGCGCCTTGTCCTCGAACTGGCGCCTGATCACGATGCTGTCTCCTTCTAACTTAAGTTCTTCGGCGTATGTGACCTGAGGCAGATGAAGCTGTTCGGCAATCTGCGGACCTACCTGGGCGGTATCCCCGTCTATAGCCTGACGCCCGGTAATGATGAGGTCAAATCCGATCTTCCTGAGACCGGCGGCGATGATGGTAGCGGTCGCGTATGTGTCGGAGCCTCCGAACTTTCTGTCAGACATCAGATACGCCTTGTCGGCGCCCATGGCGAGGGCCTCTCTCAGAGCAACGTCAGCCTGCGGCGGGCCCATGGAGATAACGCTTACCGTAGAACCGTCGTTAAGTTCTTCGCGAATCCTGAGAGCGGTTTCAAGACCCGCCTTATCATCATGATTGATGATGCTGGGAACGCCGTCCCTGATCAGATTATTGGTAACAGGATCGAGCTTGACCTCTGCTGTATCAGGCACCTGCTTAATACAAACTACTATTCTCATGTGTCTTACCCTCCCTATTTCAACAGCGCACCGGAAATGACCATCTTCATGACTTCCGATGTTCCTTCATAAATCTCGGTAATTTTCGCGTCACGCATCATGCGCTCAACAGGATACTCTCGGCAGTAGCCGTAACCGCCCATCATCTGGACAGCGTATCTCGTAACGGTGTTTGCCACGTCGGACGCGAAGAGCTTTGCCTGCGCGGCCACAACGGCGATATCCTCTCCGTCATCCGCGGCGGTCGCGGCTCTGTAAACCATCATTCTCGCGGCGTCGATCTTCGTCTGCATATCCGCGATCTGGAACTGTGTATTCTGGAATTTGGTTATGGGCTTTCCGAACTGTTTTCTCTCTTTCGCGTATTTGATGGCCTCATCGAGAGCGCCCTGGGCTATGCCGACGGACTGTGCCGCGATGCCGATACGCCCGGAATTAAGAGCGTTCATGGCGATCTTAAAGCCTTTGTTCACCTTGCCGAGGACACGGCTCTTCGGGACTCTGACATCCTCATACGTGACGATGCAGTTGGAAGCGGCACGGATACCCATTCTTTCGATATTATCACTCACTGTGATTCCCGGTGTGTTCTTAAGATCGACTATAAACGCGGTAAGGCCTTTAGACGCGGGAACTGTCCTGTCAGTCAGGGCGAATACGACGCAGGTATCGGCGAAGCCGGAATTTGTTGTGAACACTTTTGAACCGTTTATGATATAGTCATCGCCGTCCTCAACCGCTACCGTCTGCGCTCCCTGTACGTCTGAACCCGCGCCCGGCTCGGTAAGTCCGAAACAGCCGATCTTTGAGCCGTCCACAAGCGGGCGAAGGAAGGTCTGCTTCTGTTCTTCCGTACCGTTCTCATTGATACATGTGCAGCAAAGAGACGTGTGTACGGAGATCGTGATGCCCGTGCTGGCATCCACTTTGGAAACCTCCTCCATGCAGATAGCGTAAGCCAGTTCATCAGCGCCCTGTCCTCCGTACTCCCTGGAGTACGGGATTCCGAAGAAGCCCGCCTTCTGCATTTTCTGAAGAAGATCCATGTCATAGGCTTCATTCTCGTCCATGTCCTTCGCGAGCGGTTTTATTTCCGTTTCGGCGAAGTTCCGGAACAGCTGCTGCATAAGCTGATGAGGCTTATCTAATTTAAAATTCATAAGTACCTCCTACCTGAACTGAATTTATCGAATGACATCCGCCCCGGTAAATGCGCCGGGAAAGATGTCACTGCAATAAACCGTAATATACGCGGTAATTATAACTTGAAAACATTACATGTTTCAACACGGATTAACTAAATGTGCCCCGGCATTCGTCAATTACAAATCTCGGAAATTGAATTTCCGGCGTCCCTCCGCGTAATCGTCGACCGTATGACCGTTTCCGTAAAGTTTATATTTATACGTCATAAGTCCGTCAAGCCCGACGGGGCCGCGCGCATGGATCTTTCCCGTGCTGATTCCGACTTCGGCGCCGAAACCGTAGCGAAACCCGTCGGCGAATCTCGTGGAGCAGTTCTGATATACGCCCGCGGAGTCGACAAGAGTCATGAATTTCCGAGCGGCCTCCGGATCTTCCGTTATGATAGCGTCCGTATGGTGAGAACCATACATGTTGATATGGCGGACCGCCTCTTCCACACTGTCAACAAGCTTAACGGAAACTATCAGATCCAGATATTCTGTCCGGAAATCCTCTTCAGTCGCGGGTTCACAGGGAATCAGCCCCATGACCTCTTCCGTCCCGCGGATGACAACGCCTTCAGCTCTCAGAGCCTTATAAAGCTCCGGAAGAAGCGCGTCCGCTATATCACGGTGCACCAGAAGCGTTTCAACCGCGTTGCAGGCCGCGGTATACTGGACTTTCGCGTCCACTATGACAGGGACAGCCTTTCCGATATCCGCCGCCTTGTCCGCGTATATATGGCAGATACCGTCAGCGTGACCCATCACGGGAATCTTCGTATTATCCATTATATGGCGCACGAAAGCGTTGGAGCCTCTCGGAATGAGGAGATCGACATATCTGTCGCAGGTCAAAAGCTCGTCTATATCCTCATGCGAATCAGCCTGCGCGAGACATACCGCAGGAAGACCGGCGGAAACGGCGGCGTCGTGTATAATCTCAAACAGGACGCGATTGGTCTCCCGCGTCTCGCTTCCGCCCTTAAGAATGGCGCAGTTCCCGCTTTTAATGCACAGAGAGGAAATCTGCACGAGGGCGTCAGGTCTCGCTTCAAATATAACGCCGATGACACCGATCGGGCAGGTCTCCCTGTACAGCGTCAGACCTTCATCAAGTTCCCTCGCGAGTGTAATCCTGCCCAGAGGATCCGGAAGTTCTATAAGCGTGTCAATTCCCCGTATAACGTCCTCCAGTTTATGCGCGTCAAATTTAAGCCGTCCCGCGATCGCCTCCGGCACTGAATTTTCTTCAGCCCGCCTCAGATCTTCAGCGTTAGCCGCGAATATATCCTCCTGATTGATGATGAGCGAATCCCTCACTTTTGCGAGCGCTTCGTTCCTCATTTCTCCGGAACAGGCGGCAAGGACGGGATTCTCCAGTTTCATGTTTCTCGCTGTATCTTCGATTCTGTTCATGGCCATTCCCCTCTCAATAACATAAATAAATTCTGACGCTCCTGCTGCATGTACTCACGCGTGAGTATCGCCTTTTATATTATCACCCTGTGCATTCCCGCACTTACCGCATGTACTCACGCTGGAGTGTCCGCGCCTTTCCGCTCACTTCCCCGCTCCTCGTGAAACTGCATGCTCAGCTGCGGAAAATTTTCAGAAGCGGTGTTATGCCGCCACCCCCGATAGCTGCCTATGTTCACTTACCCTCTGAACGATTTAACAGTATTGTAACGTCGGCATATTTCAGATTCCGTTTTCAGTGTATTCATTTCCCCAGTACGGCGCGGGAAATCACCAGCTTATGGACCTCCGAAGTCCCCTCATATATTTCCGTTATCTTAGCGTCGCGGTACATGCGCTCGAGGGGATAATCTTTCATATATCCGTATCCTCCGTGTATCTGAAGCGCAAGGTTTGTGACGAATCTCGCGTTCTCGGAAGCGTTCAGTTTGCACATCGCCGCCTCCTTTGTGAACGGAAGTCCGTGATCTTTACGGTAGGCTGCGTAATAAACGAGCCAGACAGCGGCCTCCGTCTTTGTCGCCATGTCCGCGATATACCACTGAAGCCCCTGAAGCGACGCTATGGGTTTGCCGAACTGCACGCGCTCATGCATATATTTCACCGAGAGGTCTATGGCGCCCTGGGCGAGACCGGTTGCCTGCGCGCCGACGCCGATCCTCGCGGAATCGAGCGCCCTCATGGCTATGCTGAACCCCTTCCCCTTCTGACCCAGTATGTTGGCGGCTGGCACCCGCACATCCTCGAATATGAGTTCAGCAGTCTCGGAACCGGCAAGCCCCATTTTATTCTCTATCTTCCCGTGCGAAAAGCCTTTCATGCCCCGCTCCGCGATGAACGCGGTCAGTCCCTTCACACCCGCAGAGGGATCCGTCGACGCGAACACGATAAATATCGCCGCCCTCGAACCTCCGCTTATGAAGCATTTAGTCCCGTTAAGCACATATTCATCTGTTTCCGCGTCATATACGGCTGTCGTTTTGACACTTGCGGCGTCGGAACCCGCTCCCGGTTCTGTAAGAGCGAACGCTCCGAGTTCACCGCCCGTAGTAAGACGCGGTATATATTTCCTTTTCTGCTCCTCTGTGCCGAACTCCGCTATCGTCTGCGGCGCTATGAGGTGAATCGAAAGAGTGGCGGCTGATGCCATGCATTTCTTCGCAAATTCGGAAACGACTATCACTTCCTCCTCCATGCCTCCGCCGCTTCCGCCGTATTCCTCAGGGACGCCTATTCCGGTAAAACCTGTCTCCGCCATCTTACGGAAATTCTCCATATTAAATGTACGGCACTCGTCCGCTTCCGCGGCGGAAGGTTCCAGTTCATTCTCAGCGAACTGACAGGCAAGTTTCTTCAGCATTTCCTGCTCTTTAGTGAATCCAAAATCCATAGGCGCTCCCTTCGGAAACAGTGTTAACGGCATATTGAAACCTGCCGGGAATAAGTCCGGCAAGGCGACTTTACTGTAGTACATCGGCGGAAAAACTTCAATAAGCTTGCCTTAAAAAATACTTTATATTCAGGAAGCCGTTACTGTTCAGAGGATAAGTGAACATAGGCAGCTATCATGGCGGCGGCATAACACCGCTGCGGAAATTTTCCGCAGCTGAGCATGCAGTTTCAC
>CAZTIY010000033.1:0-12916 GCA_964613765.1 uncultured Eubacterium sp. | reverse complement strand
ATATTCCCGGCTCCGGCCGGGCACAGACAGGGAGTAAAATGAAAGACGGCAGATTTCTGACACTCGGCATAGAAACAAGCTGTGATGAAACCGCGGTTGCCGTTGTGGCAGACGGGCGGAGGATTCTGTCCGATATTGTTTCCTCCCAGATTGACATACATAAGGCCTACGGCGGAGTGGTGCCGGAAATAGCCTCAAGGAACCATCTTGAGAACATCAATCCCGTGCTGGACCGCGCCCTCGCTGAGGCAGGAGTTACGCTCCGGGATATAGACCTTATCGGGGTGACACAGGGCCCCGGCCTTATCGGCTGTGTCGTTATCGGAGTCGCCTGCGCCAAGGCTTTGTCATTCGCAACCGGAATACCGCTTGTCGGAGTGAATCACATGCACGGGCATGTCAGCGCGAACTATCTGAAATACCCGGATCTGGAGCCGCCGTTTCTCGCGCTCATAGTTTCCGGCGGGCATACCGGTATAGCGGAAGTCAGAGATTACGTCGATTTTGAGATTCTCGGCTCTACCAGAGATGACGCGGCGGGTGAGGCGTTCGACAAGGTCGCGCGCGTACTCGGACTCGGATATCCGGGAGGCCCTGCCATAGACAGGGCCGCGCAGGACGGAGATCCTGACAGGGAGCGTTTTAAGAGAGTTTATCTGGAGCCGGACAGTCTCGATTTCAGCTTCAGCGGACTTAAGACACAGGTTCTTAACAGAATCAGTCAGGTGAAAATAAAAGGCGGGGAACTTCCGGTCGCGGATATCGCCGCGGGTTTTCAGCAGGCCGTTCTGGATGTTCTTGTGGAAAAAACAATGACGGCGGTCCGTACGAGGAATGAGGAGCGCGTGGTGATCGCGGGAGGCGTAGCCGCAAACAGCGCTCTGAGAAAAGAACTGAAGAAGGCCTGCGATGCCGCGGGAGTGCGCCTGTACCTTCCGGAAAAAGAGCTCTGCACCGATAACGGCGCCATGATCGCCTCTGCGGCGTACTATAAATATCTGAAAAACGGTCCGGACAATCTTAAACTTGACGCCCGTGCCGATCTCGGAATGTAATTCCCCAGAGGGACGCGGATCTGCATGCGGTTCAGGGTCTGTTACAGATTCGCGCGGAAGACATTTCCCGCGGGTTCTCCCCGTATGCACGAAAATTCCGCGAAGGCGGAAATCTCTCACGGATAAGCGGCGCGCCCGCCCGCTGTTTGCCGATATATCAGGCCGATATATTAAGGATAAAAATGATTGTACTTTCTTCTCAGGAAATTTCAAAGTCGTTCGGTACGGAGACCGTTCTTGACCGGGTGTCGTTCAGGGTGAACAGAGGCGACAGGGTCGGTATAATCGGCGCGAACGGGGCCGGGAAAACAACGCTTCTGGAAATCCTGTCAGGAAACTCTCCGGCGGATTCAGGCAGTTTCTTTATTTCCGGTGATATTACGGTCGGGTATCTCCGTCAGAACGATACATTCAGAGATGACAGGACAGTACTTGATGAAGTGGAGGAGATACACGCTCCCCTTAAGGAAAAAGAGAGAGAACTCGGAAGACTTACGCGTGAGATTGCGGAACTCGCGGCGCACGGGACGGACAGCCCGGAATATCAGAGGACTTCCGCCCGTTATGCCGTCCTTCAGGAAGATTTTGAACGGAGCGGCGGCTTTACATATATGAGCGAAACTCGGGGCATCCTGAACAGCATGGCATTCGGCGATGATATGCTGCGAAAGGATGTCCGTTCTCTGTCGGGAGGGGAGAGGACGCGGCTCGCGCTCGCGTGTCTTCTTATAAGGAAACCCGACCTCCTCATGCTTGACGAGCCCACGAATCATCTTGATATAGGCATGTTGAAATGGCTCGAGCAGTTCCTTCGCGGATATCCCGGTACCGTAGTCACGGTTTCGCACGACAGATATTTTCTCGATCAGCTGTGCACGGAAATATTTGAACTTGAAAACGGGAGAATGACCTGCCGTCACGGAAATTATACAGAGTTCGCCGAAAAAAAACGTGTGCAGCGGGCGGCCGAACTCCGCGCGTATCAGAAACAGCAGGATGAGATTAAAAGACAGGAGGAAATCATCCGCAGATTCAAAAGTCACGGTACGGAGCACCTCGCGAAACGCGCCGCGTCACGGGAGAAGAAACTTGAGAGAATGGACCGCCTCGACAAGCCGGAGAGGGATGCCGCGGGCATCAGAATAAGATTCGAGCAGGACTTCCGGAGCGGTACGGATGTCATTCTCGGTCAGGATATCTCAAAATCTTTTTATGAACGCGGCGCCGGAGAGATAACATTGTTCCGGAACGTAAATTTTGATATTAAAAGCGGTGAAAGAATATGTATTGTAGGTCCGAACGGGGTCGGCAAAACCACGCTTCTCAGGATGATCATCGGTGAGGTTGCGCCGACCGCAGGACGGCTTAAGGTCGGACATAACGTGGATTTTGCCTATTACGACCAGAGGCAGCAGCGGCTCAATCCGGAGAACACCGTTCTGGAAGAGGTACACGGGACATACAGGCTGTATAAGGACAGCGAGATCAGAGGCTTCCTGGGACGTTTTCTGTTCAAAGGCGACAGTGTGTTCCTCAGGGTCGCGGATCTCTCAGGGGGAGAGAAGGCACGACTCGCTCTCCTTAAGCTCATGCTTTCCGGCGCCAATGTGCTCGTGCTGGACGAACCGACGAACCATCTTGATATCAGTTCAAAGGAAGTTTTCGAGGACGCTCTTCTGGAATATCCCGGCACTGTCATAGCGGTCTCCCATGACAGATATTTTCTGAACAGGGTGGCGACTAAGATTTTTGAGCTCGGACGGGACGGGATTACCCGCTTTGAGGGCGGTTATGATTATTATGAGGAAAAAAGAGCCGGAATTGCCTCAGGGAAACAGTATCTGAACAGCATGGGCGCAACACGCGCCGGCGGAGGCGCTGCGGCGGCCGATAACGCGGCGCGGGATGCCGGCCCGGCGGGAAATGCCGGGACAGGATCATACTACGCGGGGCAGGGCCGGTCACCGGATCACGGCCAGCCGGACGGGCAGATAACAGCCGGCGGTAACGCAGGATATGACGCGCGGACGGGAACGTCTGAAGGGGAAATTTTATCGTCGGGAGAAATCAGGGAATTAAATAAGAAGCGCAGGACAGAAGAGCGGCGGAACGCCAGAAATCTTGAAAGACTGGAGAAAGAGATTGAAGAGTTGGAAGAGAGGGCCGCTTCCGTCCGCGATGAAATGTGCAGACAGGAAGTCGCAACGGATATAGCAAAACTTCGCGGACTTGACGAGGAACTCAGGAATATTAACGAAAGACTTGAGATCGCTTATGAAGAGTGGGAGAAACTCGGGGATAAATGACAGCGCGCCTTGCCGCTCACTCCTTCATTCGGGAAACTGCATGCCAAGCTGCGGAAAATTTCCGCCGCGGTGTTATGCCGCCGCCCCGCCGGCTGCCTGTGTTCACTTATTTTCTGAACAGTAGCGGCGCAAAAACGGCGGCAAAAACAACGGTCTGTTTTCCTTGAATTGCGTATAAGCGTGGATTATAATAAGTCGAATGAAATTTAACAACAGGAGGTCACCTATGGTTTTTGAAAAAATCAGAGACATCATCGTGGAGCAGCTCAGCGTGGATGAGTCGATGGTTGCGACGGATACCAATCTGATGAAAGATCTTGAAGCGGATTCTCTTGATGCCGTGGAGATCATAATGGCGATTGAAGAGGAGTTCGGAGTCGAGATTCCGGACGAGGAGGCTGAGAAGTTCAAGCTGGTCGGCGATCTCGTGAATTATGTGGAAGAGCATATCGAGTAACGCCGCCTCCGGGGCTCCTTGCGTTAAGGCGTCTTAACAGAACCCTGACATCCGGCTGCAACCGTTAAGAGAGTATATTCTTAAACAGAATCAAATACTGACGGTTTGCCTGATTGTGTCATGACAGACGTGTGATATAATAATATTGCGCAATTCAGAAGGGAGCGCCGCATTATGAGAAGAAAAAACGATAAGATTTCCGGCGCCGTAATAAGGCGCCTGCCCAGATATCGCAGGTATCTGATAGAACTTGACAAGAAGGGCGTGGAGAAGATATCCTCCAAGGAATTCAGCGGACTTATAGGCTATACAGCTTCGCAGATCAGGCAGGATCTGAACAATTTCGGGGATTTCGGACAGCAGGGCTACGGTTACAATGTCAGGGCGCTTTGCAATGAGATAAGCGCCATACTCGGACTGGACAAAGAATACGAGATGGTTCTGATCGGGGCGGGCAACCTGGGGCAGGCTATCTCAAGGTATATGAAAAACATTCCCCAGGGGTTCAATATCTGCGCCGCCTTTGACATCAATCCGGATTTGATCGGGAAATTTATTGAAGGAGTGCCCATACTGGATTATGAAGAGGAAATGGTGGATTACGTAGAGGATAATCATATCGATATAGGTATCATCTGCGTGAACCAGGGAAACGCCCAGGAGGTCGCCGACCGTCTCTGTTTCGCCGGTATCAGGGGTATCTGGAATTTCTCTCTTGTCGATCTGGAGGTGCCCAGCCACGTCGCGCTTGAATCCGTGCACCTTATGGATAATCTTCATTCGCTGGCCAATCACATGAATGAGAAGAAAAAAACCGCCGGGCGGATAATCAGTGTCGAGAATCTCGAGACCGCCGACAAGGGAAAAGATAAGAATTAAGAATAAGGAACAGTAATAATGAAAGGCGGCTCCGGCGGTTCCGGGCTTTTTATTAACCGAAGCTCCGACGGTTCCGCACTTCTTATAAACCGGGGCGGCGGTCCCGCCGGCTTAAGAACCGGGTTGCGACATTTGTTCCGGCTTTAAGAATCAGCATGAAAAAACCGTTTCGCCGGAGCGAAACGGTTTTTCTTTTTCTACCTTTAAATTTCCTTCCGTGAAGATTACGCTTCCGCGGGAGCGCCTACCGGGCATACACCCGCGCAGGAACCGCAGGAGATGCACTTATCCTCATCGATCGTGTACGCCGCGTCGCCCTGGGAAATCGCTTCTACCGGACACTCCGCCGCGCAGGCGCCGCAGGAAATGCAGACAGAATCATCAATCTTGAAAGCCATGGGGAATTTCCTCCTTTAAGTAGTGAAACTAATGATATAAATTATCGCTTCGGAGTATTATAACAGAAAGGTTTTCATAAGTAAATGCTTGTTTATTTTCTGACGGGGAAGAGCGGCACCGGCAAAAGCTACCAGGCTATGAACCTTGCCGGAAAACTCGGCATAAAGGCGATAATAGACGACGGACTCCTGATAGCGGATCGCCGCGTTGAGGCCGGTTACTCCGCAAAACGGGAGAAGACAAAGGTCGGCGCGGTAAAAACGGCAATATTCGCAAGAGAAGAGCACAGGAGAGAGGTCGCGGACAGGATACGGGCGCTGAAGCCCGACAAGATTCTGGTTATTGCCACCTCCGACGCGATGGCAGAAAAAATCAGACTGGCTCTCGGTCTTCCCCCGGCAGTCAGTATTATACACATAGAGGACATTACGACTGACGAAGAACGCGAACTCGCGCTGAGGAACAGGCGTTCACAGGGGAAGCACGTGATTCCCGTGCCGTCGATGCAGCTTAAAAGGGATTTCGCGGGTTACTTTATGGATCCCCTGCGTATTCTGAAGGGGATGAGGGGCGGATCAGAAAGCGACAAAACCGTTGTACGACCTACTTACAGTTACATGGGTGATTTCATGATAAAAGATACCGTCATCACTGATATTGCCTGGTGCGTCGCGAAAGAGGACCCGGAGATAATCCGCCTTCTTCATGTTTTCTCCGGATCGCATACGGAGAATCTTCGCGTTATCGCGGACGTTGTGATGGCCGCGGGAAAGGATCTGTGCGGAAGAGCGTCCCGTTATCAGTACGCGCTCAAGGAGAAAATAGAACAGATGACAGCCTTTAATGTCGTTCAGGTCGACATCCAGATAATGGGGATAGAGAGAAAAAGACACATTTGACGGGACCCTTCCGTCTCCTGCCGTCCGCGGTGCAATGGCATATCCGGCTGCGGATTGTGACATGCGCCGCCTTAGTGCGGTTTCGATTACGGCACCGAGGCAGGCGGTGATTACAGGCGAATGTTCCGCCCGCCGTACCTTACGCGGACTCGCGGCGCATTCTGCCGCGAATCATGCCCGGGGTTCTTTCCGCGCGGGTTCATTCAGCGACCGGTACGGAGCCTGACAGAATCGCTGCCGGGAGCATACGGCGGGAAAGCTAATATGAAAATATAGTTTATAATATAGCCATGAAGAGCATACAGGGGAATATCATGAGTATGGAATTCAGCCTTAAACCTTTTGACCCCGGGCAGACTTTCTGCTGCGGACAGTGTTTCCGCTGGGAGCGGCTCCCGGACGGGTCGTGGGAGGGCGTTGCGCTCGGACGTGTGGTCAGCCTTGAGTTTTCGCGCGGAGAAATCACCCTGTCAGGAGTTCCCGCGGAGGAAGAACAGCGCTGGTCTCAATATTTCGATGCAGGAACGGACTATGAAAAAATCCGCGAAGAGCTTTCAGAGAAGGATTCCGTCATAAAAGCGGCGCTGGAAACCGGCTCCGGCATCCGCATACTCAGGCAGGAACTCTGGGAAACAATCATTTCATTCATCATATCCCAGAATAACAACATTCCCAGGATCAGAGGCTGCATAGAACGTCTTTCGGAGGGGTTCGGCGAACCCTGCGGCGAAGATCACTCCGGGAGGATCAGGTGCAGTCTGCCGGCGCCGGAAGTTCTGGCGGCGCTTGAACCTGAAGATCTCGCCGGCGTAAGGCTCGGATACAGAGCGGGTTATCTGATTAGGTGCGCCCGTGAAGTCACGGAGCGCGGACTTCCGCGAAGTCGGGACGAACTTCTCGCGCTGACGGGCGTGGGCCCTAAAGTCGCGGACTGCATAGCGCTTTTCGGTCTACATGACAGGTCGAGATTTCCCGTAGATGTTTGGGTGAAACGTGTCATGAACAGGCTTTACGGACTCCCTGAAGATGACGTCTCCGGAATCCGGTCGTTCGCGGAGGAGAGATTCGGGGATCTCGGCGGCTACGCCCAGCAGTATTTATTTTATTATGTCCGGGAGACAGCTGCGAAATAAATCCGTAAATATACTGAGACACTGCCGGTTTAAGATTAACCTCTTTATTCACTCCTTTATTCGGTGGAAAAGGACGATTAAGCAATCAGTTTAAGATTAACCTCTTTATTCACGTCAGGAATTTGCCTCCGAAATTCGGGCTCCGAAATTTATTCAAAAAAACTCAAAAAAACGGTTGACATTCATAATGTGACTTACTAAAATAACAATTGCGGTTGGCACTCAAGAACAGTGAGTGCTAACAGCGAGAGGATGCAAGGTTCTTCCCCTCGGAAGATCAGTTAATTACAATTTGTAAGTGATGCAACACAGGAGGTAACGGAAATGAGTTTTGGTATCAAACCGCTTGGCGCCAGAGTCGTTATCAAGAAACTGGAAGCTGAAGAGAAGACGGAGGGCGGAATCATTCTGACGACCGCCGCCCAGGAGAAGCCGCAGATTGCGGAAGTCGTCGCGGCCGGCCCCGGAACCAAGGATGAAGAGATGGAAGTCAAGGCGGGGGACAAGGTCGTCTTCGCGAAGTATGCCGGAACAGACGTGAAATATCAGGGTGAAGATTACACAATCATGAAACAGTCGGATATACTGGCTGTTGTGGAGTGACGGGAATAGAGATTCAGATTACAGGAGGTAATTATCATGGCTAAGGATTTGCTTTACGGAGAGGAAGTAAGGAGAAAGCTCCAGGTCGGCGTAGACAAGCTGGCGGATACAGTAAAGGTGACACTCGGACCCAAGGGCCGCAACGTTCTGCTTAACAGGTCTTACGGTTCTCCGATGATCGCGAATGACGGCGTTACCATAGCGAAAGAGATCGAACTTGAGGACAGTGTGGAGAACATGGGAGCCCAGCTCGTTCTGGAAGTCGCAACGAAGACAAATGATGTCGCGGGTGACGGGACCACAACAGCGACCCTTCTCGCGCAGTCGATGATTAAGGAAGGATTCAAGAACGTCGCGGCGGGAGCGAACCCGATGGTTCTGAAAGTCGGCATCCAGGGCGCGGTCGAGACAGCGGTCGAAGAGATAAAGAAGATCGCCAAGCCGATCGAGACAAAGGAGAGCATCGCGCAGGTGGCGTCCATTTCCGCGGGTGACGCTCAGATCGGACAGCTTATCGCCGACGCTATGGAGAAAGTCGGTAATGACGGAGTCATCACTGTTGAGGAGTCAAAATCTCTCGGAACCAGTCTGGACGTTGTCGAAGGAATGCAGTTCGACAGAGGATACCTGTCCGCTTACATGGTGAGCGATACGGATAAGATGGAAGCTGTTCTTGAGAATCCGCTCATCCTTCTGACAGATAAGAAGATTTCCAACATTCAGGATATTATTCCGCTTCTTGAGCAGATTGCGAAATCCGGCAGGAAGCTCCTCATCGTGGCGGAGGATGTTGAAGGTGAAGCTCTCGCGACGCTGGTCGTGAACAAACTGAGAGGCATTCTTGACGTAGTGGCGGTGAAGGCGCCCGGATACGGCGACCGCAGGAAGGCCATGATGGAGGATATCGCGATCCTGACCGGAGGCACCGTAGTGAGCAGCGAACTCGGCATGGAACTTAAGGATGCCGGATTCGACGTACTCGGAACAGCCGCCACCGTTAAGGTCACTAAAGATGACACGACCATCGTTTCCGGAGCGGGTTCCAAAGAAGCCATCAGCCAGAGAATCGCTTCCATCCGCAAGCAGGAGGAAGAGACAGACTCGGATTATGACAGAGAAAAGCTTCAGGAAAGACTCGCCAAGCTGGCCGGCGGAGTCGCGGTCATACGCGTAGGTGCCGCGACCGAGACAGAGCTTAAGGAGAAGAAGCTCAGGATAGAAGATGCGCTGAACGCTACGAAGGCGGCTGTCGAGGAAGGTATAGTCGCGGGCGGCGGAACCGCTCTCGTGAGCACTATCCCGGCCGTCAAGAAGTACGCGAGGTCGCTTGAGGGCGATGCCAGGACAGGAGCCAATATCGTTCTGAGGTCTCTGGAGGAGCCGATCCGCCAGATTGCAGAGAATTCCGGATTTGAAGGAAGCGTGGTCGTCGCCGAGGTGAAGAGGAAGAGAGCGGGCGTCGGATTCGATGCCGCGAAGGACGAGTATGTCGATATGATCTCCGCCGGAATAGTCGACCCGGCCAAGGTGACGAGGTCGGCTCTCCAGAACGCGGCCTCCGCCTCCGCAATGCTTCTCACGACCGAGGCAGCGGTATTCGATATTAAGGAGGAGAATCCCGCACCCGCGGCCCCCAATGCCGGCATGGGCGGAATGATGTAAGCCGCGGAACGTAACCTTGAAGCGCGGTCGGGGCCGCCGTAACCGGACATTCGTCCGGCGTCGCGGATGTTGAGCGGCTTAAGATGCCGCGGTCACAAAACATACGCGCCGCGTTAAACCGGCATGAACCCGTGCGGTGAAGAAAATTCAGAAGGCAGATCAGGAACATTCCCGGATCTGCCTTTTTATTGAATCGCTTTAGCGGAAGAGCCCGGGCGAAGCGGTTACAGTTCACACATGGTATTTGAGGGACGGGCGGCATAGCGCCGCTGCGGAAAAAAGTCCCCGCTTCGCGCAGTTTCTGCGAGTCGCTCGTCGTTTGCGGGGCGCGGGGTCAAACCGCTGCGCTTAAACCCCGCGCCTTTCCGCTCACTTCCTCGCTCCTTCGTGAAACTGCATGCCAAGCTGCGGAAAATTTCCGAAGCGGTGTTATGCCGTCTCCCCGCCAGCCGCCTGTGTTCACTTGCCCTCTGAACTGTAATGCGAAGCGAAGGGCTCATAATACCTCCTGCTGTGCAGGAGAGGATAGATGTTACCGATGATCAGTACGATGTCGTTGCTCATAAAACCCCGGCTGTGCCGGTGAGGATAAAAGTGATTTAGCTTCAAACTTAAAATTCGCGCCGGCGCGCTTCCTGGATGCGGAATCTCATCATGCTGCCGTGAAAATTAACCGCCCGGACGCCGAGGATAAGTACATAATCGTCTTAAATGTATGCATTAACTGTTTATAAGCGTACATATCAGTTTTATAGCGTATCGGAATCGGGTCTGAATTTATTAACGGCAATATTTTGGACATTCCGTGCGCTTACTGGTCGTATTTGTATGCAATGATTGCTTTTTTGCGCTTTTTTAACATACCTGTTGTCAACATACCGGGGGGGGTATAATAATAACAGCAGCGGAGACAGCACGGGATCGGATCTTTCGCCGCTGTACACGTAGCGGGGTTGTTCCGCGTTTACGGGATTTGCTGTCTGCTAGTTATTTCCTGTTTACCGATTAGTCGAAACCGGCAGAGAGGAGACATGTGTGGAGAAGATGAGAAAGATAAGGAAGAATACAGTTTTGGCGCTGCTTGTAGCGGCGCTTGTGGCGCTTAGCGGCACTTTTGTAATGGGGGCCGAGGGGCATCAGGCGGATGCTGGTGTAAAGAAGAGGGTTATCACGCTGGATGCCGAACCCGGAAATTTTACGGATGATGCGACCCAGAATTATACGAGGACGGTAACGCTGGATGAGGACGGTAAGCTGCCGGAAGATCTTCCGGCTTCCCCCGTTTACGGCGGATGTACGTTTGTCGGTTACAGCACAGCGAAATCGAAGATTACCGAACCCGACCCCAAGGCGTCCGGTTACTGGGTTTGGGATATTACCAACGATGGACAGACAGTGAAGCCCGGTGATGTCGTTCCGGAGAACGTTGATACGCTTTATGCTGTATTTGAAGCGAAAGAAAAAGAGGAAACCAAGCGCAAGAAAATCACTTTCTACTACGACTGGAACGGAATCAACGGAATGTACGGCGAATGCCTTGAATGCACCCGCAGTTACGGATATACGTTCCCGACTGACGGTGATGTGATCTTCAACTTCAACTATCCGACCGATAAAGATCCTGCCGTTGTTCGTGATAAGCTGAATAATAGATCTCTTAACAATGCTGATAGAGAAAAACTTGAAAAATACTGGGCTGAGACCCCGATAAGCGGCGGATATTATTTCCAGGGCTGGTACACGCAAAGTCACGGCGGAAAAAGGATAGAACCGGGAGATCCAATTACGAACGGTCAGCATCTGTATGCGCACTGGACTAAGGGTGATGAGGGTTCGGATAACTTTACACCGCCTGAGAATCCGGACAACGGACCGCTTGAGACCCTGCGTTTCGAGAAACTGCGCGGCGAGGTTCATCCCGGCGAGAGTATTACCGTTGAAGTTTTCCGTACACCCATCAACAGCGTTGCCGAGATAGAATGGGAGATTACGGTCAACGGAGCGGGAACCTATTTCGTCAGAAGCAATGAAAAGAATGAAGAGCTTCTCTCTGAATTCGGCTTCACTGTGAAGAATAATGGCACCAGTCTGACGATAAGCAGTGAAAAAGAAATGGCAAAAGACTATACTTTGACGGTTAACGCGAGCGCGACCGGAGAGGACGGAAGGACCGTAAGCTGTCCCGCTCCCGCGGTGCTGGATTTCTCTCACAGCTGGGGCGAGGGAACGGTACAGCGTGCCGCGACCTGTGAAGTCGGCGAAATCAGACACTATCAGTGTTCTGTCTGCGGAGAGGAAAAGACTGTAGAAGGCAAGCCTCTCGGTCACGTATACGAGTCTTATGTCAAAGAAGAAGCCACATGCACGGTCGACGGCGTCACCGGCAAACGCTGCATCAGAAAGAAGGCCGACGGGACGATCTGCGGCGAAATACTGAAGAGCAGAGGCGTGGAAACGACCTGGAGAATTCCCGCTACGGGGCATAAGTGGGATAAACAGACGAAGCAGATAGACTGTCATCAGGATGAGGTCACAGAGACCTGTCTGAAGTGCGGAGAGTCAAAAGATTACTATGTACCCGCCTCCAATCCTTCTCTCCATGAATGGAAAGAGACGGACAGAGAGCAGGTAAGTTGCGTGACGGATAAAGTTACGTATGAATGCGACGTATGCGGTCACATTGAGCTGAGATATGAAAAGGCTTCCGGAAAAGCAAAGCGGGAGGAAGGTCTGAGTGATGAGGTCTTCCACAGTTTCGGAGAGTGGAAGACGGTTAAGGCGCCTACCTTAACCGCGGCGGGCACAGAGAAGCGCACATGCAGCCACTGCGGCGCCGAAGAGACCAGAACCGTCGCGAAACTTAAAAACAACACTATTACTGCAGCTGATGTAACAAAGACTTCATCGACAAAGGCCCAGACTTTCAGCCTCGGAGCTAAGAACACAGCCGGTCAGAAAATGACATATTCCAGCAACAGTCAGTCGGTGACGGTAACAGGAACGGGGAATGTGACAATTAAGGCCGGCTTTATCGGAAAAGCTGTCATCACAGTGAAGACCGCCGCCAGTAAGACTTACGGCGCCGCGAGCGAAACTGTCACGGTGACCGTGAATCCCGCGAAGGCTGAGGCTCCGGCGAAGAGTGAAACACAGCCTAAACCTCAGGCTGAACCACAGGCTCAGGCTCCGGCTAAGAGTGCAACACAGGCTAAACCTAAGCCCGCGGCCCGGCCGAAAGCTAATACAATCACCGCATCCAATGTGACAAAGACGACATCGGCAAAGGCCCAGAGTTTCAGCCTCGGAGCAAGGAACAGCGGCGGGCAGAGAATGACCTTCTCCAGTAACAGCAAGTCCGTCCCGGTGACGAGCGCGGGCAGGGTAACTGTCAAAGCCGGATTTGCCGGGAAAGCGACGATAACCGTTAAGACCGCGGCAAACTCCTCGTATAAGGCGGCGGCGAAAACTGTCACGGTTACCGTGAACCCGCCGAAGACTTCGCTCTCTAAAGTGAAAAACAGCT
>CAZTIY010000032.1:9213-13249 GCA_964613765.1 uncultured Eubacterium sp. | reverse complement strand
ATCGCTGATAGCGTCGAAAACGTCTGAAAACTTTTATTTTCTCGCTGTCACGACGGGCTGGTAGAATCCGGTTTCCTCAGGAAATTTCCATACGACTTCACTGCATCCGCTCGAGATGAAAAGAGCGGTAAGTTCCTCTCTTCGGGTCGCTCTGTAATCACATTCGAATTTGCTTATCTGAAGCGTTCCCTCATCCTCGATAATGTACTGCGTCAGATGATATATTTCGCCGCTCCATTTCCAGGTCTGGAATGAAACGCGCTGACCGGCATCTGTTGAGTGGATGTAAGGGGGAGAATAGGGCGGCTTTTTCTCAAGGAGAGCGTCATAATCGCGTATGCTTGCGACAATCATACCGCCCGGTTTTACCCGTCCCGTCACGGACGCGACAGCCGTTTCCAGAGCCCCTTTTGAAAGCATGTGCGGCAGCGCGTTATCCATTGCTATCACTATGTCGAACTGTTCGGAAAATGTTTCTGACAGGGCGCGGAAATCCGCGTGTTCGAACCGGAGCTGCACGCTGCGTCTCCGGGCGCGTTTCTCAGCCTCGGAAAGTTCCGCAAAGCTGATGTCAGAAGCGGTCACGAGGTAACCGAGTTCAGCGAGTCCGATGGCCTGAGTGCCGATTCCGCAGGCGCAGTCGAGGACGCTGGCCCCGCGGTCAAAACCGTTCTCAGCGAACAGTGTGTCAAGTATAGCCGCATGCTCACGGGTCGTTTTCTGCCAGTCCTGAAAGAGTTTGTCATACTGCGGCGCCATGTCATCGTAAAATTTCTGCGTGATATCCATGTGTGGCCTCCGTCATGTCCCCCTGCGCAAAATGTCCAGATAGGCGGTATAGGCGAAAACACGGTTTCTGCCTTCTCCCCGTATTTGCCTCAATATCCTGGCGTCAAGAAGGCGGCTTACCGCGCCTGACACGGTGTTGAAGGCAAGGCCTAAATCGCCGGCGGTTCTGCTTATTCCGATAATGGGGTTAGATTCAAGGTACCGGAAAACCGCCATAGTGCTTTTTGCCGCGCGGCCTGTACCTGAGAGCAGGACGGTATTTTTTTTGTGAAGAGCGGTAAGGTCATAAACCGTACTTGTTGCGTCATCGGCGGATTCCGTAACCGCCCTCAGGAAAAATTCCACCCACTGCTCAAAATTCCCTTTTTCACGGACTTCCGTCATGCGGTCATAGTATTCCACACGGTTTCTTTTTAAGAAATAAGAGATATATAAAGCGGGAGACGAGAGGACTTTCTTTTCCATCAAAAACAGTGTTATTAACAGTCTCCCTATGCGGCCGTTCCCGTCGAGAAAGGGGTGAATGGTTTCAAACTGATAATGTATCAGCGCGGCGCGGATCAGGCTGTCGGTGTTATCCTCACTGTTCATATATTTTTCCAAGTCGCTCATCGCTTCCCGCATATCACCGGGCGAAGGCGGAATATAACGGGCATTTTTCAGTGTGCTTCCCGCGCCGCCTATCCAGTTCTGCGAAGTTCTGAACTCACCGGGAGATTTTTCCCCGCCGCGCGCGCCCCGCAATAAAACAGCGTGAGTCTCTCTTATCAACCGGTTGCATAAGGGGAGTTCCCTGAGACGCCTGATCGCGAATTCCGTTGCCTTTATATAATTTATGACATCCGCTGCATCGCGGTTCGCGTTCTCGTCAAGCGCCGGATCGAGAATATCCTCCAGCGTTGCCTGCGTTCCCTCAATCTGCGAGGACATCAGTGCCTCTTTACGAACATACATTGATATGAACAGATTCATATCGGGAATGCTGCCGGTCACGCTTTCCAGAACGGAGATCCGGGAATTTGCCTTTACAAGGAGATTCACAATATCCTCAGTCAGACTGACAGGAGGATCAGGCGGCAGAGGATTCGGAAGGAAAGAACGGTAGGCGGCATCGCCTGATAAATTGGTTTTATACTCACCCGCGCGGTTACGCATTATTACCGTTACCTTTCGTAACTTTAATCATCCGTTTTCAGGGAACTTGAAATAACTGTATAAAGTATGCATGATTTATTTCAAGAAATCAAGTTAACTTGAAATAAGGGCGCGGAAATTTATATATTATTTCAGACAGTTATTCAAGCTTGGCGTAGTCCTCCGCGTCCACAGGCTCAAGCCATTCATTGGAACATTCTGTTCCCGGAATCTCAAACGCTATGTGTGAGAACCAGCTGTCACTCGCGGCGCCGTGCCAGTGTTTAACGCCCTCCGGGATCGCGATGACGGTGCCGGGGGTCATTTCCCGCGGCTCTTTGCCCCATTCCTGATACCATCCGCGGCCGCCGACGCAGATCAGCATCTGTCCGCCGCCTGTCTTCGCGTGATGGATGTGCCAGTTATTGCGGCAACCGGGCTCGAACGTGACATTGGACATCGGGAAGGGCGCGCCGGAGATCGGGGCCAGATAACTCTGCCCGACGAAATATTTCGCGTAAGCGTCATTAGGCGCCCCGACAGGGAGAAAAATCGTATTCTGATACTTTTCTTTCTCTGTCAGTTCAGGCTCCTCTTCTTTCCAGACATCCTTCGCCAGACGGAACACCGCCCACGCCTTCGGCCAGCCGACATAGAACCCCACATGGGTGACGATGGCAGCAATCTCCTTTCTGGTTACGCCGTGGGCCTTCGCGTTCTCCAGATGATAGGTCAGCGACGAATCCGTCACTCCTGACGACATAAGTGCCGTCACAGTAAGAATACAACGGGTTTTTAAGTCAATGTCCTGATTGTTCCAGTTCTCCCCGAACAGAACATCATCGTTGAAGTGAGCGAAATCAGGGGCAAAATCCCCGAGCTGACTTCTTCCCGCAGTCTGTGTGATCTTTTCCATGAGTGTGTTCTCCTTTTTTCCGTCTTCCGTATATCTTCCTAAGCGGAATCGATTCCGCCATTCTTTATTATTATACCACGTTCCCGGCCTTCTGTTTTCCGTTCTGCGCCATGACGCCTGCAAGCGCGTGAGGCATATAAAGTTCCTCCAGATAGACAATCTCGTCCCGCGTAAGCTCGAGATCCGCCGCCTTTACCGCTCCGTCCGCATGTGAGAACTTCGTGGCGCCCGCAACAGGCGCGGTCACTTTCGTGAGAAGCCACGCGAGGGAGATCTCCGTCATGGACACGCCGCGCCGATGGCCTGAATCATGCGGACAATCTTCTCGTCTCTTTCCGCGCGGGCTTCAGCGCTGTTGTCATACCGGTAAAAGCCCTCGCCGGTCTTAACGCCCAGTTTCCCGCTGTTACAGAGATCTTTCAGCATGTCAGGCACCGACCCGTCTGCGCAAAGCTCAGGGAAAAGTCCCTCCGAGATCTTCTCGTAGGTGTCAACTCCTGCGAAATCCACAAGTCCGAACGGACCCTCAAAAGCGAAGCGGGGTCCGTATGTCGACACTACCGCCGCGTCCACATCCTCCGGTCTGCACCAGCCGTTTCCCACCATGTATGCCGCCTCTCTGAAGAGGGCGAATGTGAGTCTGTTCATGATGAACCCCGGCACCACCTGATTTACAACCGCGGGATTCTTGCCCGTGGACTTCATAAGTTCCCGTGCGGCCTCCACAGTCTCATCGGACGTTTCCGGTCCGCGCACAATCTCAACGAGCGGCATCACATAGGCGGGAACGAAGAAGTGGGTGATGACGAGCCTCTCAGGATGGTTGACCGTAAGGAACCGGTAGATATTGAGCGATGATGTATTGCTTGCGAGTATGGTATCGGGAGCGCAGACAGCGTCAAGCTGTGAGAAAGTGTCCTTCTTTACATCTTCGTTCTCAGGCACGTTTTCAATTACAATATCCGCACAGCCGGCGGCCTCTCTAAGGTTAGTGGTAACCGTGACCCGCTTCTCCGCGCTGAGAGCCTCTTCTTCTGATATCACACCGAGTTTCGCCATGGAGCGAAGATTTTCGCTGAGTTGTGTTTCCGCTTTCGCGACCGACTCCGGACGCCTGGTATAAAGGCGCACCTCATGCCCGCGCATGGCGAAATGGGTGGCAACTCCCATGCCCATGGTTCCGGAGCCGATTACCGC
>CAZTIY010000032.1:0-9113 GCA_964613765.1 uncultured Eubacterium sp. | reverse complement strand
TTACTATCTGTTTCTATGGTACCGCGCTTTCTCAATCAGTCATACCACTCCGGCGTGCTCTTAATTGTCGTAACCGGACAGTATTTTGGCCGCGTAACAGCGTGTCACTATCCGTATCTATGGCACTGCACTTTCTCCATCAGTCATACCGCGTCGGCACCCTTTTAATTATCGTAACCGGTTAACATTTTGGCCGCGGAACAGCGTGTTACTATCTGTTTCTATGGTACCGCGCTTTCTCAATCAGTCATACCACTCCGGCGCCTTCTTAAAATGCCTGAAGTATTCAACATCATGACTGTAGAACAGCGTGCCGTTTTCCGCTTCTATGATCCCGCGGACCTTCTCAATGCTGTTCACGAACTCCTCCGGCCTGGCGCACATGCCCGGCTTCATGGCGGGAGGTCCGTAGTTGAAGCGGTTGTAAACCGCGTCGGAAGGGAAGACCGCGGTGCCGGTATTCCGTGTCCGCACCACCATCCCCTGAGTGCCGGGCGTATGACCGGGAAGCAGCACCAGCTCCAGATCGTCCGCAAGTTTCACGTCGCCGCTTACAGTTTCGTACGCGATCCCGTCAAGACCCGCGAATTCATGGGCCACATAGCCGTCTCCGTGATAAATGTTCTCTGCTGAGTCGTACAGTCCGGCGCACATAAAGGCGTGCCGCGCCTCCTCTTCCTGCACCAGCACCCTCGCGCCCGCCTTCGTGTCCCTGAACAGGCGCAGATTACCCGCGTGATCGAAATGCAGGTGTGAGATAATCAGAAGGTCGATATCATCGGGATAAAACCCCAGTTTCCTCAGGCTGTCCTTCAAAGAGAATGACTGAGAAACAGGATAACCTTCCGCGAGATTCCGGGGCCACCTGTCCCGCCAGCGGTCGTCTATGCCGGTGTCAAACAGCACATTTCCGAGCTCAGGGTGCTGAATTAGAACACAGTAGCAGTTAAGCGGTCAAGGCAGACGATTACGCTCGTTCTCTTCCGCCTCCGCGCCTGTCAGGGTGACATGTTCGTCCTTATAGGCATTAAAATCAGCTGAGTGTATGATTGTAAAGCGTGTACTGCTCACCTTCTGTCCCATAATCGCCTCCGTTTAGGGTAAAAACTGTTTTCAGGCTTTTATTACATATTTTGCCCGCGGCGCCTCTTTCGGGGCGGATGCCACGCGTTACTTCGCGATTTCAGGCTGTTTCCTTATTACTCCTGCCTGTGACGTCGCTGTTACGCCGCGGGCAGACGTTACTCTGTGTTTTCAGGTTGTTGCTTTCTTTTCACTTTCGTGCGCGGCATCGCCTTCATACCGCAGATCGGGCGTCATGTTTCAGGCTTTCTCACTTTTGCCCGCGGCGTCACTTTCGGGACGCATGCCATGCGTTACGTTGCAGATTTTGCTTTCGTCGTCGGCGTAACTTTCACGCCGCGGGTCAGAGATTATTCTGCGGTCTCCGGTTGTTTTCTCTTCTCCTCTTTCATAAGCAGCCCCTGCTGAAGGAGCGCCGCGATCAGGGCTGTCACCGTCAGAATATAGTAGGAAGGCACATAGCTTCCGGTGATGTCTGCGACATTTCCCGGAACAGTGGCGAACACCACCGTGCCGAGCATATAGGCGGTCTGGAGCTCGCGCACCGCGTCAGCGTAATACATCCGCGCTGACGTTCCCGCCGCGAGTTCTGATATCCCTACGGAAAGCATCGGGAAACCCGCTCCGAGAAGCGCCATTGCTGTAACGGCCATAGCGGTGTTCCCGAAAAAACATACCGCGCACAGTCCCATGCCGAGAACGAAACAGGCGTAGAACAGGTTGCCGGCGCGTACACGTCCCAGGCGGTCGGCAGCGGCTCCGTAAACGCATTTCCCGGCGCACAGCGTGAGGCCCATGAGAGAGACAAGCCAGCCCACGGAGGCGGCGTCAAATCCTTTTTCGCGGAACAGTACGGTCACAAACGCCGAAGCGTTCTGAGTCATGCCGCAAAGGAACACCCCCGCGAAGAGACATACTTTTTCCGCCTTTGACAAAGGGAAAACCTCTCCCCTGTTGCGCCGGCTGATTTTCTTCTGCCGCTCCCGGAGAACCTGCTCTTCCTTCTCGCGGCTCGGGTAATTTCGCACAAGCAGGAACACCAGCGCGGCCGCGCATGCGAGAAAAACCGCTTCCATGCGCATGGCAGATGCCATGGAGCGGTTCTCGATTAGTGACGTGATAACGGGTGAACCTATCACTGTTGAAAGTCCCGTACCTGCAGCGCAGATTCCCAGAGCCAGTCCTTCATGGGTGGTGAACCAGCGCTTTATGATTACTGACACGGACACCATTCCGCCGAGGCCGTATGCCATGCCCGCGAGAGCCATGGCCGCGCCGAACATGAACACGCCGCGGGACACGCTGCAAAGAAGAAGCGCCGCAGCCCCGAGAAGCACCGATACACTGAGGTTAACCCGAATATCCACCTTTCGGATGACAGGCACCACCGCGAACATACTTAACAGAGTGAACAGGTTGCGGACCATGATCACCATTGATGTATCGGCGTTGGTAAGCCCGCCTTCGGAGATGAGATAGGGCGTATAAACGCTGAATCCGGTGACCAGAAGCCCGCCGTCGCAGAACAGGGCCACGGTGCAGGCCAGGCAGATGATCCAGCGATAATTATTTTCCTTCATGCTTATCCTTCCGCCGCGCGTTCATTTCTTCGCGCGGGGCTGTTACCTTCAGCGGCAGAAGGGTTCAGTCCTTCCGCCGCCGGATCATTCTGATATATTTTATTTTTCCTCATTCTCAAGGGCGATACCGCACATTTTCGTGCCCGACCAGCGCTCGTAAGCGTTCTGTACCGCTATGCAGTCCTCTTTGCCGCCGACCTCCGCTATGGGAATGTTCCAGATCTGAGCCGTAGTCTGACCGAAGAAGGCCGGCACATTCATCTCCTTTGCCGCCGCGTTGAACAGTCCGATGTCCTTATACATCAGTTCCAGCGCGAAGTTCCAGGGCTTTCCCTGAAAGAACAGCCTGGGAAACTTGCTGGTTGAGGCGTTGGAGGAGCCGCCGGAGGAGGAGATGACCCGGATGGCAGTCTGCGGATCGATACCGGCCTTGCCGCACACCGCGACAGCCTCGGTGGTGGCCGCCGCGCAGCAGGCGGACAGGAAGTTGTTGGCGCACTTTATCATGTCCCCGGAGCCGCTCGGCCCGATGTACATGATCTTATCCGGATCGCCCAGAGTCTCCAGTATGGGTCTGCAGTACTCAAAGGTTTCCTTATTTCCGCCGACCATAATGGTCAGGGTCTGCGCCGCCGCGCCGCCCACACCGCCGCTTACCGGGCAGTCTATGATGTCCATGCCGTGCTCCTGAAGAACCGGCGCGAGTTTCTTTGTGCTCATAGGATCGGCGGAGGTACAATCCACTATGATGGTACCCGGTTTGCCGTGAGCCAGAATGCCGTCGGCTCCCAGAACCATTTCCTCCACCTGCTGCGATTTAGGCAGGCTGAAGACAAACATATCACACTTTTCTATCATTTCCGTCTGAGATGCCGCGCCTTCCGCTCCGTCCGACAGCATCTTCTCATAGGCCGCCTTTTTCTCCGGGCTCTTCGGTGTGCGGTATGAGGGGATAACGATCTTCCATCCGTCCTTCACCATCCCCTGGCACATGGGCAGTCCCATGTTGCCGAGTCCGAAAAATCCGATTTTCTTTTCTCTGAGTTCCATAATATCCTCCTTCCGGGCCCGCGCGCTTTAACGGTGCGCTTCAGATTTGATATTTGATTTTTCTTTACTGTTCTTCGCTGTAAATGAATTTTCAGGATGCGCTTTACATTCTTTGTCTGTCGCGCTCCCCTGATTCTTGCTGAACCGGTTCACACGTTTTTCGTCTTTCGCGCTTTCCCTATTTTTTGAAATTAAATTTTGATTTTACGAAACCGGTTCACACGTTTTTCGTCCTCCATGCTTCCGCGATTCTTTGAAATGAATTTCTGATTCTTACGGAATCTTTTAACACGTTTTCAGTCTGCCGCATTTTCCCGATTCTCTGAAACAAATTCCTGATTCTGCCGGAACAGGTTCTCTATTTTCCCGTCCCCTGTACTTCTTCGATAGCTTCTTTTAATATGGGAACGCCCATCGTTATGGCGTGAATGCCCAGGGTGCTGACAATCTGAATAACCTCCGCAATCTCCTGCCATGTAGCGCCTTCATCCAAAGCCCGTCCGATGTGAATCTTCAGTTCCTCCGCGTGGAGTGTGACGGGAGCCGCGTGAACGGCCACATATATGAGTTCCTTTTCCTTTCGGCTCAGAGTGCCTGTGGTCCAGGGCACATTCTCAAAGCGGCTGAAAGTCTCAAAATAGTCCGGATCCAGCCGCAGGATGTCTTCCCTTTCCTGACTCCATTCGCCGTTGTGACTGTCCATGTAGGATTTCTTAAGTTCCTGTCGGCGTTCGTCCATCGGTATGGTCTTCAGATCCGTTCCGCGGGATGCGCAGGCCTCGTACAGGATGGGCATGGCGAGCTCATAACAGCAGATTCCCACTGTGCTGGTGATTTCCAGAGTCTCCAGAATTTCACGCACGCTTATGCCGAGCTGGAGGGAATGCTTCATGTGGTTCTTCAGTCCGTTCGCGTTAAGGCATCCGGTGACGGAGTCTATGGCGATGCAGATTAGCTTTCTCATTTTTATATCCAGTACCTCGCGCTTCTCGGCGACAGATGAATAGTCCGCGTAGGCGTCTACAATGGGAGCGTCCAGTTCCAGAATGGTGTCCCACATAGGACTCCACTTCCACGCGCCGCGTGATTCGATGAAGTGCTGCTTGACAGCCTCCTGCTCAGGTGTCCACTCTTTATCCATAATTTTGTCTTCCTTTCCTTTTTGTTGCAGTTTCTTCTCTGACACATCCGTTCATCGGTCAGGTTTTCCGTCTGTTGCAGTTTTCACTTTGTAACAGCCGTTCATCCGTTACGATTCTCCGCCTGTTACAGCTCAAGGCCCAGCATAGTTCCGTGGTATATGGCGTCAAGACCGTTGGAGGTCTTGTCCGCGTCTCCCAGCACAACAAGCCTTCCGCCGAAATCCTTCATCTCCTCCTCAAGCGGGTTCCATGAACGGAAACCGAAGGCCGTGACGATTGAGTCAAACCCGTCCAGATGAACAAGCTCGCCGTCTTTCTCATAGTCGACTCCGTGCGGGTAGACGTGTTTTACGGTCGCGGATGTGATAAGGTCGGCGCCGTGGCTTAGAAGCCTTTCCACCAGAAGTTTCCGTGTGGCGGGGTGATCCTGCACCGCGATGGTGTCCCTCATCTCAATGACCGTAACATCGTATCCGTGTTCTCCCATGAAGTCCGCGGTCTCGGCACCGTGGAGGCCTCCGCCCAGCATGAGCACTTTCGGGCCCGGGGCTGCTGTGCCTGCCAGTATCTGCTGATTGGTGAGGCAGCCCGCTTCCTTAAGCCCGGGTATGCTTCCCGGCGCAAGGGGTACGCCGCCGGTCGCGAGCACCAGCACATCCGGCTTCCGGAAATCAACCAACGCGCGGTCCGCCGTTGTGTTATACAGGGTTTCCACACCGTATTTTCTGCACATATTGGAGTAGTAGACTACCGCGTGGGCGAGCATCTGTTTGTGAGGAGGCACGCAGGCCTGTCTGAACTGACCGCCGGGCATGGAGTTTTTCTCAACGAGCAGCACTTCATGTCCTCTGGCCGCGGCCACCCAGGCACAGTTGAGACCGGAGAGACCCGCTCCGATGATCATTACTTTCTTAGGCTCCTCCGCCGGAGTTATCTTCATCTTTGTCTCCCTCATTGAGAAGGGATTGACCAGGCAGCCGCGGTAGGTTCCGCCGTGGCCGTAGTTGTCATAGCAGCGCTGCAGGCAGCCGATACAGGGCGCGATCTCATCCTCAAGCCCCGCGGCAGCTTTGTTGATAAACTGAGGATCGGCGAACAGAGCGCGGCCGATGGTAATGAAATCTACTTTCCCTTTGCGGAGAAGCATCTCAGCGTACTCAGGCTCGTTGATACGGCCTGCCACGGACACGGGGATCTTGACAACGGAGCGGACTTCCTCCGCCGGGTCCACGTTATAGCCCGTCTCCACCGCCGCGGGCGCTATGCCGTAGCCGACGCCGTTCATGCCGCCGGACACATTGATGAGATCCGCGCCCGCTTCTTCCAGGAGCATGGCGATTGTGGCGGTGTCCCTTCCGTGGTTCCCGTCTGAAACCATGTCGTCCCCGTTAAGACGCACGCTCACGGGATAGTCCTCGCCGCAGGCTTTCTTAATGCCCCGGATAATCATACGGGGAGCGCGTGTCCTTCCGGTCACGCCGCCGCCGAACTCGTCCGTGCGCCTGTTTGCGCTGGGAGAGACAAAGTCGTTAAGCAGATATCCGTGTGAACAGTGGACCTCCACCATGTCGAAACCGGCCTTCTTGGCTCTGACCGCCGCGGCGATGAAGTCGTCTATGAGGCTGTACACTTCCGCGGTTGTCATCTCGTCCGGTGTGACCCTGTCTGTCTGTTTGGGAATGGCGCTCGGGGCCATGACCCTGACGACAGACCTTCTGCCGCCGTGCTGAAGCTGAAGACAGATCTTAGCCCCGGCAGCGTGTACGGCATCCGCGAGTCTGGTAAGACCCGGAAGCATGCTGTCGTTCGCCACGGAAATCTGGTGATCGGAGGAGCGTCCCTCCTCATTGACAAAGGCGTACTCCGTGATGATAAGGCCTATGCCTCCGTCCGCGCGTGCCTTAAGGTAGGCGATGAGTTCATCGGTAATCGTGCCGTCGCCGTTTGCGAGGGCGGCGGACATGGGGGCCATAATAGCCCGGTTCTTAATCTCCAGCGAACCTATACGGCCGGGAGAAAGCAATTTCTCATATTTCATAAAAAACTCCTGTAAAATAAATCCGTAAACCTGATCTCATTAAAATTACATTCCTCGGATCCCGGGCAGGGTCCCTCGTTCCGGAATCCCGGAAAAATCCCGTATTTCGGAATTTATGTAGTGTCCCTCATTCCCGGGACACGGGCAGACCTGAAATTCCGGAATATCCGTGTAGCTCCACGAAGCTTTACATTCCGGAATTTCAGAGAATACTCATTATCGGTAATTTCAGCGAAGTCTCATGTTCCTGCACTGTGACACGATCTGATCGAGCGCGTCGGCGATAACAAGCTGATCTGTGTTAAGGCAAACAGCGCTTGCTCCCTCATCTATGACCTGCTGCACGTGCTCGGGTTTCTGACCGGATGCGGGAGCGGAGGGACAGGCCATGAACCAGATGCCGTTCTCACGGCAGATTCTGATGGTCTTTTCATAGCCTTCCTGAACGCCCTCCGGGAAAGTACCGTCCTCGCGGAGACCTCCCAAGGCCTGACCGTAATCAGCTTTGCCGAACATCACCATGTCTCTGCCGGGTTTCAGCACGGAGATTATCTCCTCCAGGTGGTCAATAGCCTCGGGATCTTCTATCATGGGGATGAAGGAGACCTGCTCCGCCTCCTTCATGTATTCTTTCCAGTTCTGAGGTCTGAAACCTGTAGCGTGGTTGGAGCGGCAGGTGCTTGCCGTTCCGTCCGGCGGATAGCGGAGAGCCTGCTGGGCCGTCAGTGCCGTTTCCTTGTCACGCACGTGGGGTATCAGCACGCCCTTGACACCCGTCTCCACAAGCGAGCGCATCTGCCAGGGAATGACGTCCGGCATGCGTACAAGAGGCGTGACGCCGTTCAGTTCCGCCGCCATGACCATGATTTCCACGGTTTCGCGGTCCATGATCGCGTGCTCCGTGTCTATGATGGTGAAGTCCATGCCTACCGATCCGGCAATGTACTGGACTGTGGGGTCTTTGATGTAGTTGAAGAATCCGACGGGCGCCCGTCCGTCACGGATCGCCGTGAAAATCTTGTTTTCGCTTCTGAGCATTCTGCTTTTCCTCCTTTTGTCGTGACATGAATCCAACCTGTGTAAAATTTTAGAAGTTCACTGATTTCCGCCTGACTTTTTATTAGCAGACTTTTTACGAGCTTATCTTCCTGCGTTTATGATTTACTGTTCAGCCGGGACGACATCCTGATAGAAGAACTTATGCTCATCAAGGACAGCCTGCCACTCAATCCCTGTAATCTTCGCGATGACAATCGTGAAATGGGAAGGAAGTTCCGGATCCCCGGAACCGACCTTCGTTCCCGGCATCAGATGTCCGCATACGGTGGTGTCTTTGTTACTTGCGGTGCAGTGGGCATGGACATAGGGAGTGCCGTCTCCGCCCATGGAACCCAGCATGTGCCATTTATCCTCGACAGTTTCCAGATATCCGGGGATAGTGGGATACATACTGTCGATGACTTCGTCAGCTGTTTTCCCTTCCGGGAGTTTCACCACCGTGGTACCGATGGTGCCCTGAAGACTCATCTCGCACTTTCCTTCCATCTTAGCGACCACCACATTTAGTCTCGGATCGATGAAGCTCTTGTTGAAGGGGAAATGCTGGTATGTGAAATCCACACCGGCTCCGCTGCCGTCCAGAATCACGCCTGTCCTGATGTCATGCTCCGTGCAGATCTCATAAATGGCCTGCAGAATATCCTCGCCGGGAAGAAGTCTGGCATAGTAGACCTCCTCGATTTTTCCGGCCTGTATCAGTCGTTCCATAATGCTCTCCTTTGCTGGCTCTGTGTTTATATTTCTGCGTTTATAATAAGCAATTTTTATGCCAATTTCGCCGGATATGTTGCCCGTTTCAGTACGCCGGCGCGGCGCTTTCTTACTGTCTTTCCGCGTTTGAAACCGTATTTCCGCCGGGCTCACTGAAAAATGGCACACTTTTTATCAAAAAGTGTGCCATTTCGGTCTGTGCCTCTTTTCCTGTGCCGCAGAGCGGGCCGGAAATTATAGATTTACTGCGGGTTTCTGTAAGCGAAATATAGTCAGACAAACAGATCAGAAATCGTAGATTTTCACCGCCGGTTTCTGTTCCACGGGCAGCCACTCCAGGATCCGGTAGAGGTTGCGGTCCCAGAAAGCCCAGTCGTGCGCGCCCTTATCCGTGTGGAACTCAACCGGAGCCCCCAGATCCTTCAGGTACTGCTGCCACTTCTCGTTGCC
>CAZTIY010000031.1:727-13342 GCA_964613765.1 uncultured Eubacterium sp. | reverse complement strand
GCTTCGATGACGGAAACACGGACATGTCCGGACCAATCTCGGAGAGAATGGCAATAGCGGTCATCGGGTTCTTGTCAAGTCCGGGGAGCGTATAAAGGATTGTCAGCATGTCAAAAAAACGAAACGATACACAGGATGCATAGGCAGCATTGAGAAGGCAAGGGACTTTGCCCGTGAACTCTTTGTGTATGGCTTAAAAAGTAAAAGTGAACACACTGAGGTTAGTCCACGTGCGTACGATGAAGCTGCAAGGCAGATGGGAGACTGGTTTCAAGATTGCCTTCAAACAAAGATCGTCAATGTCAGGGACAAAGTAAGGTATTTATCTCTTGACTGTAGAGAATATACGAGTAATCCGCTTTATAAAATGTGGAAAGCATGTTCTTTTACAACAAACGAGATTGTATTTTTCTTCTTCATTATTGACTACTTAAGCAACAGTCCTGAACCGGTAACATTGACGAAACTTTATGATGAATACTGCGGAATTCATAGATCAGACGGATTCCTTAAAAGTTCAGCGCAAAATGGCTGCAGCGAAAAGGCGTCCCATGGAATCAGTATGTGCAGTCAATGAATCATCAAAGAATAATAATTCAATCGGAGACACACCAAAAATCTGAGCAAGACGCTCAATCGTCGGGCGCTTGATATTTTCGGCCCTTCCTTAGCATGGGTAAAATTTTCAGTAACGACAGCGGCTTCAAGCCGTACTCGGTGCAAGCCTCGATCCCTGACCTCAACATCCGTAAAGGTCCCGGTACAAACTACGCCGCCACCGGAAAGGGTGTCTTCACCATCACAGCCGAGTCGTCCGGAAAAGGCAGCGCGGTTAAGATACCGTCAAAAATCGACGGTAAAAAAGTGACGAGCATAGGAGAGTATGCTTTTTCCAATCTCGACAGTCTGAAATCAGTTACAATTCTCGGCAGTGTGAAAAGCATAGAAATTATACGTTCCAAGATAGCTATAGTCTTAAATCAGTAGTGATTTCAAGCGGCGTTAAAAGCATAGGCTATGAAGCGTTTGCTGGTTGTCCGAAACTTACATCAGTAAAAATCCCGAAAAGCGTAACGGAAATAGGCGGGTACGCATTTGTGGAAACAAAGTGGCTGAAAGACAAACAGAGCAGGAGCAAGAGCAAACTTATAACAGTAAACAATACTCTGATAGATGGCAGCAAGGCCAGGGGAGCGGTAAAGATTCCAGGTAACGTAAAGAAGATAGCAGACAGCGCATTCTGGCCTGAAGCATGGAAATCGTCTTCAGTCACATCGGTAACAATACCGGCAGGTGTTAATCTCCTTGACGGAGCGCCCTTTCGCGGCTGCGGAAAACTTAAAAAGATAACGCTGAAAGGTAACGCGCCTGAAGTAAAAGGATCTTACGATGCATTAGGCGGCGAATTCTTTAAGCCCTGTCTCTTCGGTGACAAGTGGTTCCATAACAAGGAAACGGCCCCTAAAGGCCTGATAATTCATGTACCTAAGAATGCCACAGGATATAACAAGGTGCCGTGGAAATCATACAAGATAAAAAAGGACGGCGCGTCCATATACGGCTATATCAAATATAATGCGAACGGAGGCAAAGTATCGGCGAAGAGCAAGAAGGTATATCGAGGGGCATCTTACGGGAAACTTTCCACTCCGAAACGGAGCGGTTATAAATTCCTCGGCTGGTATACGAAGAAAAGCAGAGGCAGTAAAGTGACAGTGTCAACAACAGTGAAAGCTAAGGGCGCTCACACCCTCTACGCCCGCTGGAAGAAAATAAGCTGAACATAAGCTGTACGGCAGGCGGACACTCTGCGGAAAGGACCGGATTCAGACAGCTTGCAGTCTGTTCGCCTGCCTCAGGCAGGCAGATAAATTATACCGTTATCGGATTGTGTGCGCCCGGAACAGCAAGTTCACTAAGGGCAAGAAGGCTGTAAACGTAAATTACAAGACATCCAGGAAGACTTACTACGTGAAAGTGAGAGCGTATAAGACGGTCGGAAAGAGCAGAATCTACGGCTCTTACAGCAGCGCGAAGAAGGTGAAAGTCAGATAATACAAACGGGAGCCTCGGATCACATGTCCGGGGCTCTTGAATTATCAGAAATTATCAGTCTACCTGCGGGTGTTCTCCGGAATGTCCGGACGGAAGAGTTTTTGTCTGATTCTTGCGTTCCCGCTTCTGTCCGGCGGGTCGCATCGGGGGATGTTTTTTTATGTGCGGGCTTACGGGGCAATATTTCGGGATTCCGTGCCGCCGCATTCCGAATCATAATGAAGCAGCAGGAATTTTCAAGTGACTGATTGTATTTTTTTGCTTTAGAAAAAGAGACTTCACGGGCAGTATTGCATACTTCACTTGATTTTAACGGTGAATAATGTGACAATGTAAATGGTGTATTTGTAAAGGATAAGGAGAATCTGTGATACGGATGTAAAGTCCGCGTGTTCGGATTTTCCGCCGGTTAAGGGATATCCGTCATCCCGGATCCGGCGATGCGGCGATACGGAGGTGCCCCGTCCTGTCTGATTTTCCGGTTAAGTTTCTCCCGGGGCGGGTGCCGCATTTTCAGAAGTATCTTAATATCAAAGCCGTACGGTCTTTTCGGGAGCGCCCGCACGGAGAGGCGTGATCCGGACCGGACCGGAAGCGTAAGGAATTATTCGTTATTTCTGTCAACAAACTTTCAGGAGGGGACTATGAAAAACACTTACAAAAAGCTGTTGATAGGACTCCTTGCGGTTGTGATGCTCGTCGTGTTCACTTCATGCGGCGGTGGAGGCAAAATCGATACTTCCCAGATTGAGGCGCAGTCTCTCATGGGATCTGAAGACGCTGAAATCCGCTGGAGAGTCGGCGCGTCGACGGCACCGCCGCCGGGACACTATGTATCAGGTCTCGTTCACATGCAGGAACTGGTAGAGAAGTATACGGACGGGAAAATGACGATAGACATTTATCCCTCTTCTCTTCTGGGCAACGAGAGAGACATGATTGAGAACGTCGGCCTCGGGATTCAGGACATGGTAATTTCCGCTACCGGACCTATCCCTAACTTCGTACCCGATTTCTCGGTTCTCGACTTCCCGTATCTGTTCGAGACGGCTGAAGAGGCTTACGCCGCGGAGGACGGACCGATCGGCAAAAAGCTTCTGGATCAGCTTAAACCGCTCGGTATCATTAAGGCGTATTTCTGGGAGAACGGTTTCAGAGACGCGACGAACTCCAAGCGTCCGCTGGTTCACCCGAGTGACGTTAAGGGTCTGAAGATCAGAACGATGGAGAATACGATCCACATGGCCACATACCACGGACTCGGTGCCATCGCGACGCCTATGGCGTACGGCGAGGTGTTCACCGCGCTTAACCAGAAGACGATCGACGGTCAGGAGAACCCGCCGGTAATCATCGCGACCGATAAGATTTATGAGGTTCAGGACTATCTGTCGCTCGTCCATCTGTTCTACTCACCCTCGGTGCTTATGATCAGCGAAAGCTCGTATAACAAGCTTCCGGATGAATATAAGGAGGCAGTGACCCGCGCCGCGGAGGAATCCACGGACTGGGAGCGTCAGTACAGCCAGAAGTCTTCCGAGGAAGGCATTGAAGAAATGAGAGAGTACGGCACAAAGATAAACGAGGTCGATCAGGCGGAGTGGAGAAAAGCCGTACAGCCTGTTTATGACAACGCGGCCGATCTGGGAGCCAATGTGGAGCTCCTGAAAGAGCTGCAGGATTTCATAGCGGATTACCGGGCGGAACACCCGGCCGCCGAGTAAGGGAGGAAAACTGTGAAAAAGGTTATAGATGCCATCTGCAAGGTGGAAATGGCGCTCGCAGTTCTCCTGCTGGCAGCCATGCTGGTCGTGATTTTCGTCGCGACATTCGGGCGGTACACCGGACTCCTTGCGCTCGACTGGAGTGAAGAGTTCGCGCGTTACGCCATGATCTGGGCAACGTTCCTCGGAATAGGCGTGGGAGCGGCCCAGGGTTCGCACTTCAACGCGGATATTTTAGGCCTTTTCTGTTCCGAGAAGGTTCATAATGTTTTCCGCGTTATCTGCGCCGTTCTCGTTATTGTTTTCGCTGTCTTCTGCATCGTGTTCGGTTCCAAGGTGCTGATCTGGCAGAGTGTCGCCAAGCAGGTGACACCGTCTCTGCACTGGCCGATGTGGCTCATGTATCTCAGCATTCCGCTGGGCGTGGGACTTATGGCCATCACCTACGCGTACCGTACGTATGAGATCATCACCGGAAAGGTCAGCGGCGCCGGCGAAATGGACGGCGTCGACCTCACCGCGACGAGCGAAGATGAAGCAAAGAAGGTACTTGAAAATGAAACTGCGGCTGAAGCGGCAGGGGAAGGAGCACAGAAATGATGGCGGCATTACTGTTCATTGCGCTGTTCGTTCTGCTCGTTCTGGGCGTGCCTATCGGTCTCTGCCTCGGCCTCGCGGCGATTTTCGCAATGCTTGTGACCGGTGAGTCTCATCTTCTCCCGGTTATCATTCAGAGAATGTTCACACAGACGGACAACTTCACCCTTATGGCTGTTCCGTTCTTCATTCTCGCGGGCAATATCATGATGAAGGGCGGCATTTCCAAGAGACTTATCGAGTTCATCGAACTCCTCGGAAGAAAGCTCCCCGCGAAGCTTGCCTGCATAACCGTTATAGCATCGGCGTTCTTCGGAGCGATCTCGGGTTCCAACCCGGCGACAGTGGCCGCTATCGGCGGTCTCACCGCTCCGAGAATGATTGAAAAAGGTTATCCGCGCGCCGAAGCCGGCGCCGTGGCCGCGTCCGCAGGAACGTTAGGCGTGGTCATCCCGCCGAGCATACCTATGGTAACATATTCCGTGGCGGCGTCCCTTTCCGTGGGGACCATGTTCCTCGGAGGCATCGTGCCGGGCATCCTGCTCGCGGTGATACTCTGTGTGACAAATATCGTTATTAACAGGAAGTACGACCAGCCTGACAGGACACACGTCTCCGGTAAGGAGCTCTTCAAGAGCTTCCTGAACGCGCTGCTCGCGCTGATTATGCCGGTCATCATCCTCGGCGGTATCTACGGAGGTATATTCACGCCGACGGAGGCGGCGGCCGTGGCATCTGTGTACGCGCTCATTATCGGCGCCTTTGTCTACAGAGAGCTCACGCTCAAAGCGCTGTTCGAGGCCTTCCGTGATACGGTGATAAGCTCGTGCGTAGTCCTTCTGGTGGTTGCCCTGTCCGCGCCGTTCGCGTGGTACATGACATTCAACAACATTCCGTCGACCATCGCGATGGCGGTCGTCAACCTGTTCAACAATAAGATCGCTCTGCTCCTCGCCATGAACGTGATCCTGCTCTTCCTGGGCATGTTCCTGGAGACACAGTCCATCATACTGCTGACCACACCGATCTTCCTTCCGATGGCGAACGCGATCGGTCTGAGCCCCATAGCGCTCGGCATCATAATGGTCATCAACACCTCCGTCGGTATGATCACTCCGCCGATGGCGGTCAACCTCTTCGTCGCTTCTTCCGTAACGAAGTGCACGATCGGGCAGATTTCAAAGAAGATACTGCCTTTCCTCGCTGTAGAGGTAATCGCGGTACTGGTATTCACATACCTGCCGGGAATAATCACCTGGCTGCCGACGGTTCTCGGCTGATTCCGGCCTGACATGAGGTCCGGCGCCGGCGTCTTAAACAGCATAGTCCGGACAGCAAGAAGTTTTCTACCCGCTTGCGAGGACGCAGGAATTAAGTGTTGGCGTGACCCGCATGGGTCACGCCTGTTTTTTAAGAGCCCGCTCCAGCCGCGTGCGTGCCCGTAGGCCGCGCGAAAGCCGTAAATTAAAGCGACGCGTCTGAGATTTTTAAGAGCCCGCTCCGGCTGAGTGCACGCAGGTCGCGAAAAAGCCGTAAATTAAAGCGACGCTTCTAAGATTTTTAGGAGCCCGCTCCGGCATCGCGCAGTTAATCCGGACAAAGGCATTTGCAAGGCGGTCGGGAATCCGACCCGATTGAAGCACAGAGCGGTCGGGAATCTGACCCGGTCGAAGAACAGACCGGCAAGACCGGCCGCGCGTGTAATTAAACGAAAAAAATGATAGGAGGTGGTTCATTTTGACAAATGAGCAGATCCGGGAAAAGGCCAGGGTACTCCGTTACGAGGCGGTGCGAATGGTATATGAAGGAAAGGACGGGCATCCGGGACCGGCGCTTTCCGTTGCAGATATCATCGCGACACTTTACTTCGATATTATGAATATCGATCCGGAGAATCCCGACCTTCCGGGACGCGACAGGCTGATCCTCTCAAAGGGGCACGCCTGCCCGATTCTTTACGCCGCGCTGAACGAACGCGGCTACTTTGAGCCGAAGGTTGAGCATTTCAACCTCAGGCAGCTTCACAGCAAATTCCAGGGGCATCCGTCCATGAGAAGCACAGAGGGCCTTGATATGACATCCGGCTCACTCGGAAACGGACTCGCGGTCGGATGCGGAATGGCTTTCGCCGGTAAAGTGAACGGGCTTGACTACACAACTTACGTCATTATGGGCGACGGTGAGCTTCAGGAAGGCGTAGTGTGGGAGGGCGTCAATACAGCCCGCGGAAGAGGACTCGACAATCTCATCGTGTTCGTTGACAGGAACGGGTGGCAGAGCTATAAGACCATCGACTATACCATCGGTCAGAATAACGTGGCGGACAGGTTCCGCGCGTTCGGCTGGCACACACAGGAGATCTGCGGTCACGACATAGAGGCGATCAAGTCGGCTGTAACCATCGCGAAGAGCGTGAAGGGGCTCCCGTCCTGCATAGTATGCGATGACATAAAGGGCAAAGGCTTAAGCTTCATGGAGAACGACAATTCCTGGCATAAGGGCGTCCCGACTGACGAGCAGTTCAGGATCGCGGAAGAAGAGTTGGGAGGTGCTGAAAAGTGACGGAATATAAAGGTACTCGTGAGGCCTTCGCCGCGGCCCTCATGGACATGGCGGAGGATCATCAGGATATCGTTATGGTGTCTTCCGACTCGGTTAAGGCTATGCGCGCCGTCGCGTTCGCGGAAAAATACCCCGACCGTTACCTTGAGTGCGGAATCGCCGAGCAGGGCGCCGTGGACGCCGCGGCCGGAATGGCGAGCTGCGGTCTCGTTCCGTATGTGGGCACATACTGCGGATTTCTTACGATGCGCGCCTGTGAGCAGATGAGAACGTTTGTGGGATATACCAACCTGCCGGTGAAATTCGTCGGCGTCAATGCCGGACTTCTCGGAGGCGAGAGAGAAGGTGTGACGCACCAGTTTTATGAAGATCTCGCCATCGTGTCCGCTCTTCCCAATTATACGATCTTCACCCCGGCGGATCCCGAACAGTGCTATGAAGCCGTGAAAGCGGCTTACGCGGTTCCGGGCCCGGTCTACATCCGCGCGGGAAGCGGCCGCGAGGTTGACGTCTATCCGAAGGACGCGCCGTTCGCGAAGTCGGGCATTACTATCTGGCGCGATTACGGAGACGACGCCGTGCTGTTCTCTAACGGTTTCGTTCTTGACAGAGTAATCGGAGCCGCCGACATTCTCCGTGAGAAGGGAATCAACGTGACTGTGGCCGATATCAATATCCTGTACGGAAAAGACCCGGCTAATATTCTTAAGGCCATGGCGCTTTCCGATCAGCTTTTCACCGTGGAGGATCATAATATCAACGGCGGTCTCGGCTCATACATAAGCAGACTCGCGACCGAGAACAAACCCGCGTTCGTGACGAGAATAGCGCTTACCACTTACGGCGAGTCCGGTCCCGCGAAGGAGCTCGCGGACTATTACGGCTTCTCGCCTGAGGCCATAGCGGAGAGAGTGAGTGAGAAATTAGGGTAACAACGTAACGGAGAACAGCCGCGCCGAAAGAGCGGCGGCACTGAACTTCCGGAACGCGTCGCGCCGCGGGATAAAAGCGGAGAGCGGCGGCACTGAACTGCCGGAACGCTTAGTGCCGCGGGATAAAAGCAGACGGCGGTCGTGCCGGATGAACGGCTCGGAACTGATACCGCGCATTGCGGCGCGAAAGAAATCAGTGAGCCGCTGCGGATTAAGATTTTAGGGTGACAGCCGCCGGGAACGGAGACGTGCGCCGTGGACAGGCGCCGTCCGTTTCCTCCGGATTTCATCAGGATTCCGGACGGAACGGTCCGCTTCCCGGAGGAGGTCGCCTGATTTATGAAGTATTTGCAAATTCGGAGGAGGAACTCAAAATGGGCAAGATTACTGTAACCGTCATGGGTGCCGGCGGAAAAATGGGGACCCGTACAAGCAATAATTTGACAAAGCATCAGGACAAGTATGATGTTCTTCTCGTAGAGAACGCCCCGAAGGGGATTCAGAGCATCAGGGACAGAGGATTCGACGTGACTCCGGCGGAGGAGGCCCTCGGCAAAGCCGACATAGTCATTTTCGCGCTTCCCGACTCGCTTATAGGAAAACTTTCAGCGGAATATGTACCGCTTCTCAAGCCCGGCGCGGGATTTCTGATTCTGGACCCGGCGGCGGCTGTCGCGAAGGAGCTCGCCCTGAGAGATGACTGCACGTTCGGTGTCGCCCACCCCTGCCATCCGTCATTCCTTAAGGATCAGGACACCCCGGAAGCCCGCGCGGACCGTTTCGGCGGTGACGGCGGACATCAGGATATCGTCATGAGCAAGATTCAGGGCGATGAAGATGTGTTCGCTGAGATGCAGGAAGTGGCGAAAATCATGTACGCCGCCGACAAGGCGTTCGTCATGACTTCGGAACAGATCGCTTTCCTTGAGCCGACGCTTGTTGAGATTCTCGGCGCCACCTGCCTCTACGCCATGGCCGAGACAGTGGACGAGGCGGAGAGGAGAGGAATCGACAGAGAGGCGGCATGCTCGTTCCTGACGGGTCATATTTACAATCTGACCTGCAATTTCCTCGGCTATATTCCCGGGAAACCGCCGGTATCGGATGCCTGCAAGGTTGCTATCGGTCTCGGCGATCGCCTCGTTCTGAGAGACGACTGGAAAAAGATCTGGGACGATGACGTTCTGAACAAGGTCATCGCCACGATGCTCCATCCTGAGAACCCTCAGATCTGAGGACTGAGTCAGAATATTGACGGATTTCAGCACCTGATTCTTATGATGAGGTGCTGTGGACGACTCTCCGGATTTCGATCCGGATGCTCCGGGGGCCCGCTTCCGCGGGCCCCCGGTTTTTCAAGCGCGACCGGCGGCGCACGTTTATAACGGGTGAAAGTCCCGCCACGGTATAAAGCGCGGGACTCAGAACAGAAAATGTCCGGGCGGTTTAATGTACCTTCACTGCTTCACAGTCGATTCCGTTTGAAAGTTGTCCCCTGTTTCCCGGAGGATTCTGATAAACAGCCCGGTACGGTCCGGCATGATCCGGCGCGGAATTAAATCCTGCGCGGTATAAGGCGCGGGATTCAGAACAAAAAAGTCCGGGCGGTTTAATGCGGAATCCGTCCGGACATTTTTTATACTCAAATTTATATATGATTCCGCCCGTCCGCGCGGGATTTTGCTTAAATCGGTTTCGGATGGTATTCGGGATCCGTCCGGATTGATTATATGAGTGTTCTGTCCGTAATCCGCCCGGGACTGATCGAAAAATGATTCCGGTACGGTCCGGCATGATCCGGGCGGAATTAAATCCTGCGCGGTATAAAGCGCGGGATTCAGAACAGAAAAAGTCCGGACGGTTTAATGCGGAATCCGTCCGGATATTTTTATACTCAAATTTATATATGATTCCGCCCGTCCGCGCGGGATTTTGCTTAAATCGGTTTCGGATGGTATTCGGGATCCGTCCGGATTGATTATATGAGTGTTCTGTCCGTAATCCGCCCGGGACTGATCGAAAAATGATTCCGGTACGGTCCGGCGCGGACCGGAATTTTCCGCGCTCAATGTTCATTTACTATGGGTTTGGTGTGCCATATATTCTCGGCGTATTTCACGATGCTCCTGTCGGCCGCGAAACGGTATGCCATGGCTACATTCGTGAGTGACATGGTATTCCAGCGGTCGGTGTCCTCATAAGTTTCCTGCATGATTTCATGGACACGGCAGTAGTCGCCGAAGTCCTTTAGGCACATATAGGGGTCGGCTATACTGTAGGACGGATTCAGCAGATAATCCTTTATATTTGAGAAAGACGTGCCGGCAAATCCTTTATCCAGAGCGTCCACCGCGCGTTTCAGCACAGGATCCGCCTCATAGTACTCCCTCGCGTTATATCCGTTCCTGAGATTCCTCGTGACCTCGTCGGCGTGCTGACCGAAAATGAATATATTATAATCGGTAACCGCCTCCCTCATTTCCACGTTCGCCCCGTCGAGAGTGCCTATGGTTACGGCGCCGTTTATCATAAGCTTCATGTTACCCGTGCCGCTCGCCTCTTTGCCCGCGAGAGAAATCTGCTCGGAGATATCCGCCGCCGGCATCAGCTTCTCCGCCATGGAGACGCTGTAATTCTCGAGGAAAATCACCCGAAGTTTTTCGCGGATCTTCGGATCGGAGTCGATTTCCTCACCCAGCTTGCAGATAAGCCGGATGATATATTTCGCGAGATAGTAGTTCGGGGCCGATTTCGCTGCGAAAAGATATGTTTCCGGTCTCATGTCGCGGTCGGGATCATCTTTCAGCATCTGATAGCGCGTAATTATCCTGAGAGCATTAAGAAGCTGCCTTTTATACTCATGGAGACGCTTTGCCTGGACGATGAAGAGTGAGTCGGGGTCGGGCGCAAGTCCCGTGTCCCGGCCTATCCTGTTCGAGAGAGCGACCTTATTATTTCTCTTTATGGCGGCGGCCTCGCGCCGTACATCCGGATCCTCACGGAAATGCAGGAATTTCATGAGTTCCGGCGCGTGTGTCCTGTACCCCGTGCCTATGCACCGGTCGATGAGGTCCGCGAGTCCGGGATTCGCCTGACAGAGCCATCTGCGGTACGCGATGCCGTTCGTAACGTTGGTGAACTTCTCCGGCCACGCGAGGTAGAAATCATGGAAAAGGTCGTCTTTCAGAATTTCCGAATGCAGTTTCGATACGCCGTTCACGCGGTGTGAGCCGATTACGGCAAGGTTGGCCATCCGTACATGGTTGTTTCCGAATACGGCCATATAATTGATTTTTCCGGTATCGCCGGGGAATCTTCTGTCCATTTCGAGACGGAATCTTCTGTCGATCTCTTTCAGTATCACGTAGATCCGCGGGACGAGTATGCGCAGAAGTTTCTCGTTCCATTTCTCCAGCGCCTCCGAGAGAACGGTATGGTTCGTGTATGACACGGTTCTTGTCACGAGGCGCCACGCGCTGTCCCAGTCCATGCCGTGCTCGTCGATGAAGATGCGCATAAGTTCCGGTATCACCAGGGCGGGATGCGTGTCGTTTATGTGGATGGCCACTTTCTCGTCAAAATTGTCGAGCGAGCCGTGGAGACGGATATGGTCGCGGACGATGTTCTGGCAGGACGCGGACACCATGAAATACTGCTGCTTCAGTCTGAGTTCCCTGCCTTCTTCAATGTTGTCCGCGGGATAAAGAACTTTGGAAAGAATCTCGGCCCGGCTGGTCGCCTGAGCCGCTTTTGTAAAATCGCCGCTGTTGAAAGACGCCATATCGAAACCCTCGAGGCTCGTGCCGCGCCAGAGACGGAGCTTTGCGACGGCGGAGCTTTCCGCTCCCGATACCAGCATGTCATAAGGAACCGCCTCGACCACTTCCGGGTTCTCCAGACGGAAAGAGAATCCGTTTTCCGTCCATTCTTCTTTATATTTGCCGTAGAAATTGACTTTGAACGTGTCTTCATCCCGCTCGTTCAGCCACACGCCTCCGCCGGGGAGCCAGTTGTCCGGCATTTCGGCCTGCCACCCGTCGACTATTTTCTGACGGAAAAGGCCGTATTCGTAACGGATCGAGAAACCCGTAGCGTCATAGCCCTGCGAGGCGATCGCGTCAAGGTAGCACGCCGCGAGACGTCCGAGGCCGCCGTTTCCGAGGCCGGCGTCGGGCTCGCAGTCATAGAGGTCGTCGAGAGTCATGCCGCGTTCCGCTAATACTTCTTTTGCTGTACCGGTCTCGTTCAGGTTATAAAGGTTGTTCTTCAGCGACTGGCCCATCAGAAATTCCATGCTGATATAGTATATTTTTTTCCGGTCGTCGGATTCTCTCAGGGTCTTTCTGCGGACCCGGTTGAAGGCCCATTTCTTCCTGCGGAGCTGTTCGTTGATGATCTCCGCGAGGGCCTTATACATGTCCTGCGGAGAGGCATCCTCAAATGAAACATGGTAGTTGTTCTCAAGATGATCGATAAGAGTCGACCTGAGTTCGGACGCGCTCATTTTATGAACATCCGCATTGCGCGCGGAACCGTTCGTGTCAGCGGATCCGGCGGGCGGCGCGGCCCCGGGCTTCACGCCCGGGGTTACGGATTCCGTAACCGGCGCGGCTTCTCCGGGCGCGGCCGCATGCAGAGCGGCGGCACCGGATTCAATCGGAATACCGGCCGCCGCATCGTCCGATCCGGCCGCGGCCCCGGGCTTCACGCCCGGGGTTACGGATTCCGTAACCGGCGCGGCTTCT
>CAZTIY010000031.1:0-627 GCA_964613765.1 uncultured Eubacterium sp. | reverse complement strand
CCGGGCGCGGCCGCGTGCTGAGCGGCGGCGACAGATTCAGTCGGAATGCCGGCCGCCGCATTGTCCGATCCGGCCGCGCGCCGCGTGTTCTCCGGACACGCGGACCGGAGCCGCGCCGCCGCGCCGCCCGCTTCTTCCGCATCCCCGTTATTCAAAACAATATCGCCCTCACCGGTACTCAGTTTCTCATCTTTCAGTTCTTCATCATTAAGTTCCGGTGCGTTCCCACTTCCGGCAGAGTATTCCTTTTCCATGTCAGTTCCTTTCCGGCAGTTTATAAAGATATAATCACAATATAATTATTCACACGGCAGATCTCATTCGTCCGCCGGGCAGATATAACTTTTTAAGTGAATATAATACGTTCGTAAAAATTCATTTTATGGTCTCCGCCAATTTACCGACAGAATCCTTATACTCATATTTATCTTCTTTACATTCCCATTCATATGGCTCAATGAATTTGTATGCTTTTTCGATAATCTCTGAAACAGTATGACGTTTGTGCCAAAACTATATTTTTATCCGCCAGGACCGATATGCAGTGCTTAAATTACTTAAGAACGCGTATATATGTTACAGTTCACACATGGTATTTGAGGGTCGGGCGGCATAGCACCGTTGCGA
>CAZTIY010000030.1:0-13631 GCA_964613765.1 uncultured Eubacterium sp. | reverse complement strand
AACCCCGCGCCCCGCAAACGACAAGCGACTCGTAGAAACTGCGCGAAGCGAGGACCTTTTTTCGCAACGGTGCTATGCCGCCCGACCCTCAAATACCATGTGTGAACATCGGGATAATTAAAGAAAAATCATTACTTCCCGTCACTCCCGACTGTAACGTCCATCTTATCTTCATAATATCTGACGAGGGCCGCCTGATCCTCATCTATATAACCGTTATCATTCATCCAGTCCATGACATGAAGAACTACATCGGTCAGAGGTGTATCGATACCGAGCTTATGAGCGTAATGCTTGGCGTTTAAGATATCCTTACGATGTACCGCGATGCGGGCGCCCGGTTCATAGTCGCGGTTTATCATCTTCGGGATCTTATTATCATACATGGGACCTGCCACGAAGCCCCTTCTGGTCGCCTCGAACGTGGTTTCCAGATCAATCCCCGCCTTCGCCGCGAAGGCATAGCCTTCAGCGTACGCTACCAGCATCGCGCCGCCTATCATATTGTTTACGAGTTTGGTAACGCTTCCGCTCGCGCAGCCGCCGGTATATGTCGGCCATCCCATGCACTTCAGAACCGGTTCCACAGAGTCATAAGCGGACTTATCTCCGCCGACCATTATGGCGAGATCTCCGGCGACGGCTTTGGGATTTCCTCCGCTTACAGGGGAATCCAGCAGGAACATGCCGGCCTTCTTTACTTCCTCATTAAGCTCTAACAGTATGTCCGGGGCTGTAGAGGATAAATCCACAATTATATTTCCCGGCTTCCCGAGTTTCACAGCCTGCTCTATGGAATTACGTATAGTCTCATGCGTAGGCAGTATCTGAAGAATCACATCGCAGGTAGAATATATCTCATCAACATCTTCTGCGGCGATTCCTCCGGCCTCACGGAATGACTCAAGTCTGTCATTTTTTACATCATAACCCTTTACCGGGCAGCCTGATTTCTTAACAACGTTCTTCGACATGGGAAGTCCCATTACTCCGAGTCCGATAAAACCGATATCCATCTTACTTTTCCTCCTTTTAATATATATATAAATACCCGCGGATTGCCTGACATACCGGCAATACTTACAGTTTACTAAAAAATCCGCACCATGAACATGCACGATGCGGATTTCGTCTTCAGCTTACGAATACAATCGGGCGATTCTAACCGTCATCCGCCGAAAAACGCTGAAACGCTGAAACGGGTAAAAGCTCTTTCTTGTTTTTTAGATTTTATGATGATAATATATCTGTCGTTCGGGTATAACATTACGGAGAACGGCTCCGCCGGAAAACTTTCATTCATGAGGCCTCCTGACAGCGTATAACACTATGGAGAGCGGCTCCGCCGGAAAACGTGAATCCGCTTAATTGCTTTTCCTGAAATTATCTCTCCGGGGCGGCTTAATGTTATGATTCGCACAGGGTCGGCAGAAGCCTGACCGTACGTAAAGCTGTTACGGCAGCCCTTCATAGTACGTACTGTTTAATATAATTATTTTAATCCTGATATTTTAATCAATTTTGTTATACGGTCATTCGTTGAAATGATTGTAAATATTGGTGTTTTATCGCTTAGCAGCGGGAAAGGAGCCGGACCGGTATGTCTGACATGAAAACAGCCTATACTAAGGAACAGGCGGAAAAGTTTTACACAACTATTTCTCTGATTCGTCATTTCGAACTCTCCGTCAAGAAAGATTTCCTCCACGGAGAGATCCCCGGGTTCACTCATTCATATATCGGAGAGGAAGCCATCGCTACAGGTATCTGCGGCGCTCTCCGCGAGGATGACCTGATTGAGTCCACGCACAGGGGCCACGGTCACTGCATTGCCAAAGGCGCCGACATCAACCGCATGATGGCGGAGATTTTCGGTAAAGAGACAGGTCTTTGCAAGGGCAAAGGCGGCTCCATGCATATCGCCGACTTCAGCGTGGGCATGATGGGAGCAAACGGCGTTGTCGGAGGCGGCTACACGCTCGCGACCGGAGCCGCACTGGCAAACAAGATGGTGCTTAAGAATGACAGAGTATCCGTAGTATTCTTCGGCGACGGAGCCTCCAACAGGGGTACATTCCATGAGGCCATGAACGTGGCCTCCGCCTGGCATCTTCCGGTAATTTTCGTAAATGAGATGAACTGCTGGGCTTCCACCACACCTTACAGAACCACCTGCAATGTGGAGAATATTTCCGACAGGGCTGCCGGTTATCATGTCCCCGGCGTTGTTGTAGACGGTCAGGATGTCTTCGCGGTATATGAAGTCGCGAAAGAGGCCGTGGCGAGAGCCAGAAACGGTGAAGGCCCCACATTCATCGAGGCTAAGACCTACCGTATAGAGGGTCATTTCATCGGCGACCCCGAGCTCTACAGAGATCACGAGGAGACAATGAGGATTTTCCATGAGACAGATCCTCTCAAGCGCTTCCGTGAGCAGGTAGCTGAGATGGGCATCATGGATCCCGCAGAATGCGACCGCATCGACGAGGAGTGTGAAGCGAAAGTCGTCGCTGCCAAACAGTTCGCCATGGACAGCCCGTATCCTGATGAGTCTGAAGTTCTGGAAGACGTCTATCAGGCATAATTCCGCGGATGTAAGGTTTCAATTGAAAGAGAGGAAATACAGATATGCGTACGATTACATTCTCCGAGGCTACTCTGGAAGCCATGACAGAAGAAATGGAAAAAGACGATAAGGTATTCGTCATGGGTGAGGATATTGCCCGTCAGGGGGGCATCTTCGGCCAGTTCAAGGGCCTGTCCGCTAAATTCCCGGGACGCGTCCTTGATACCCCGATTTCAGAGACTTTCATCGTCGGCGGCGGCGTAGGAGCCGCTCTCGCGGGCTCCCGCCCGGTAGTCGACATGCACTTCGCGGACTTCATCGGCGTGGCCATGGACGAGGTTCTGAACCAGATGGCGAAAGTTCATTATATGTTCGGCGGACAGGGCAAGGTTCCTCTGGTACTCCGCGCCCCCGACGGCATGGGCGGAGGGGCCGCGGCACAGCACTCTCAGTCGCTCGAGTCTTTCTTTATCCACATTCCCGGAATCAAGGTCGTGACTCCGTCCGATCCGTACACCGCGAAGATGGTTCTGAAAGCCGCTATCGAGTGTGATGACCCTGTTCTCTACTTCGAATCCAAGTTCCTCTATCCGCGCAAAGGCGAAGTCCCCGAGAAGGAGGACGAGGTTCCTTATGAAATCGGAAAGGCCCGCATCGTAAGGGAAGGCAAAGACGTCACTATGGTTTCCTATTCCACCGGAGTCACCCTGGCGAAACAGGCCGCGGAAGAGCTGGCGAAAGACGGCATTGAGGCCGAGGTCGTTGACCTTCTCACACTTTCGCCCTGGGACAAAGAAGCGGTCCTGAATTCAGTGAAGAAAACCCATCGTCTTTGCATCAACCACGAATCCGTCAAACAGGGCGGCGCGAGCGCGGAGATTGCCGCGACAGTTGCGGAGGAAGCGATTGAATACCTCGACGCTCCGATTCTCCGTTTCGGCGCCCCGTTCTGCCCGATTCCGTTCTCGCCGACACTGGAAGCCAAGGTCAAGGTATATCCGGAACAGCTGGTTGAAGGAATCAAAAAGATGTTTTGACCCCGGGTCCGGAAAGGAGATACTGGTATGGCAACGAAAATAGTAATGCCGACACTGGGCCTGACCATGACGGAAGGGACCATTGAAGAATGGAAATTCAAGGAGGGCGAGCAGGTGAACGAGGGCGATGTCCTGTTCTCCATGTCGACCGATAAATTAACTAACGATATAGAGGCTGAAGTCTCCGGCACGCTTCTTAAGATTATTGTCGGTGAAGGCGAGACCGCCAAGTGCAAGGCTACAATAGCGTGGATAGGCGAGGCCGGTGAAGCCGTGCCTGATGCCGACGGTGAATCTTCTGAAGATACGCCGACGGAAAAGTCAGCAGCGGAGGAGGCCCCGGCGGAAGAAACGGAAGCCCCGAAGGCAGCTTCCGTTGAGGCAGGCGGATGGGTGCGCGCAACGCCCTACGCAAGGAGACTCGCAAAGGAAAAGGGCTATGATCTGGCTGCGATAGGTGCCACAGGTCCTGACGGCGTCATCGTGGCGAAGGATGTTGAAAGCTATACAGCCGGACCTAAGGTATCACCGCTCGCGGCTAAGATCGCCGCCGAGGTCGGGGTAGACACCGCGAAGATGTCCGATGCTCTGGGACGCGTTATGACAAAGGACGTTCTCTACGCCGCCGGACTCGGAACAGAAGTTCCCGCCCCCGCCGCATCCGATCCGTATAAGGAAGCAGCCGAAGACAACGACTGTGAACCTGTTAAGGTCGATCCTCTCAGAAGGAGTATCGCTAAGAACATGGCGGAATCCTGGACCACTTCGCCGAGCGTCACCTTCACCCACCCCGTGGACTGCACGGCCCTCATTAAGATGAGAGAGTCACTCAAGCCGTCATTTGCTGAAGCGGGTCTTAAGATTACCTACAATCATATTATCATGAAGGTCTGTGCCAGGGCGCTTATGGAGTTCCCCGATGTCAACGCGAGTTTTAAGGATAATATGCTGACGCGCCACAAGCACGCTAATATAGGTCTCGCTGTCGCTAAGGGCGACGGGCTCATCGTTCCGAACGTGAAGGCATGCGAAAGCAAGAGTCTTACAGAGATTGCGGAAGAGACGGAAGCCCTGATTGCGAAAACCAGAGAAGGAAAGATTGAGATGCCGGACATCACCGGCGGGACGTTCTCTGTTTCTTCGCTGGGGCCCTTCGGCGTGACAAACTTCTCCCCGATCATCAACCAGCCCGAACTCGCCATACTGGGTGTCTGTGATATCGTTGACACTCCGGTCGTGCGTGACGGAGAGGTTGTGATAAGGCCGATGATGAACCTCTGCCTTACGGCGGATCACCGCGTTGTAGACGGAGTAAAGGCTTCAAAGTTCCTGAAGAGAATAGTTGAACTCCTCGAGAACCCCTGCCTCCTTCTCGCGTAAATAGCGGCACCGGAGTCCCCTGCCCTTTCCCGGCGAAAGCAGCGGAGTCTCCGGATGTTACTGTATTTTTTCCGGCATAGTCCGGAGCAGAACAACTGCATTATGGCCGGACAGTTTCGATTGACCGGCCATTTTCTTTAGCAGTGTGAAAGGAATCGATAATGGCGACAAAAGTGATAATGCCCACTCTCGGTCTTACGATGACTGAAGGCACCATTGAAGAGTGGAAATTCAAAGAGGGTGACGCGGTAAAGGAAGGCGATGTCCTCTTCTCCATGTCCACCGATAAACTCACGAACGACATTCAGGCGGAAGTAACCGGAACGCTTCTTAAGATAGTTGTCCCGAACGGAGAAACCGCGAAATGTAAAGAAACCATAGCATGGATAGGACAGCCCGGAGAGGAGATACCGGGTGACGATCCGGGTTCGGCGAAGGAGACTCCGAAGGCCGATGCTCCCAAAGCGGAAGCCCCCGAAGCCGCTCCGCTTAAATCCGGGAAACCCGCTGTCGCATCTCCCGGAAAGAAGTCAGTGCTCGTAGTCGGCGGAGGTCCGGGCGGATATGTTGCGGCAATACGCGCGGCTCAGCTCGGCGCCGATGTAACGATCATCGAGGATGAATTCCGCGGCGGACGTTACGGCGGAACCTGCGTCAATATCGGCTGCATTCCTACGAAGGCTCTTCTTCACAGTGCGGAACTTCTGTCGGAACTGAATGACAGGGGTAAGGAACTCGGTATTGAAGCGGAAAATATCAAAGTGAACTTCCCGCAGGTCATTGCTCATAAAGCCGCGATCAGCAGACAACTTTCCAACGGCGTATCCGGACTTCTGAAAAAGAACAAGGTTAAGAAGATTGACGGATTCGCGGAATTTACCGGAGAGAAACAGCTTCTGGTCGAGAAGAAAGACGGAAGCAAAGAGACTCTGACGGCCGATGCCGTAATCGTGGCGACAGGCTCTGTCAACGCCGTCCCGCCCATACCGGGAGCGAAAGATTACTGCATAGATTCAACAGGGGCTCTGGAACTCGATAAGCTTCCGGAATCCATGACCGTAATCGGAGGCGGCGTCATAGGACTTGAGATAGCCTGCGCCTATGCGGCCTTCGGAACGAAGATCACCATTGTGGAAGCTCTCGACCACATGCTTCCGATGCTGGACGGAGATCTGACAAAGATCGGTGTAAAACACATGAAATCCATGGGCATGGATTTCCGCCTGGAAACGCCGGTTCAGAAAGTCGAGAAGGACGGAGACCTCGTAAAAGTCATCTGCAGGGACAAGAGCGGCAGGGAAGTCGTCTTTGAGTCCGAGAAGGTGCTTCTTGCCGTAGGAAGAAGAGCCAATACGGCGGGTATCGGACTTGAGGCCGGAGGTCTGGCAAATAAAAAGGGCGGCATTATCGTAAATGATAAGATGGAAACATCCGTGCCGGGCGTTTATGCCGTCGGAGACTGTGTCTCCGGAAGAGCCCAGCTCGCTCATACAGCCATGGCAATGGGCGAAGTCGCCGCCCAGAACATCATGGGTATCGAGAGTAAATATGACGAGTCCACGAACCCGACCTGCGTATACATGGAGCCTGAAGCCGCTTCCGTCGGCCTGACAGAAGAGAAGGCAAAGGAACTCGGCATCGATTATAACGTCGGAAAATTCCCGCTCATCGGAAACGGCAAGGCCCTCATTATGAACGGCGGAGAAGGACTCGTGAAAATCATCGCCGGGAAGAAGTACGGCGAAGTTCTGGGAATGCACATCATAGGGCCGAGAGCATCAGATCTGATTGCCGAGGGAGCGCTCGCAATCAGACTGGAAGCCACAGTGGACGAACTCATCTCGACCATCCATTCACATCCGACGGTGAATGAGGCAACAAGAGAGTGCGCCCTGAATGTGCTCGGAAGATCGATACACATCTGATCGGCCGCGTAAGCTGTATCAGCCCGGTTCCCGGTATCAGATTTTCCGACAGGTATGGCTTGACCGGCTTCGTTAAGAGAAAGCGAACGAAGTGTAAGAACTGTACGGAAGACGGCGTACTTTGACCGGCCTCGTTGAGAGAAAGCGAACGAATTGCCGGGACTGTAGGGAAGACGGCGTACTTTGACCGGTTTCAGTAAGAGAGGGATTGACCCTCTCTTACTTTTTCTTTTATACCGGAACCGTGACACTGTAATTGAAATTTTCCTTTTTCTGTCGTATATTTTAACCGGGTACGGAATTCAGTCCGCGGATTAACTTGAAATATACGGCTCCTGCAAATGAAATCATGTCCTGATCCTGCTGTCATGCCGTATTTCCTCGCGGAATTGTTCATCGTTTATATTACAATATCAGTCATGCCGGGGTACACAAATGATTAAGTATATGAAATGCCAAAGGAAAAACAAAAGCGGAAGGACTTCATTCCGCGCGGGACTTCTTGTCTCTGCGGCCGTAATAATCATGCTTTTCACACTGACGGGCTGCGGAGGCGGCAGCACTCCCACTCTCGGTCATCCGAACGCGGGCTATAAAGGATTCGAAACATTGAAAGAAGCGGCTATCAATTCTTCTGACGGAAGAAACAGCATCCAGCTTTTCATACCCGAGGGCGACGCGTTCTACACTTCCGATGAATATGCGTCAGGCTATAAAAGCGGTGTTCAGCTGTCAGTAGATCTCGTCGATGAATACACCATGGAATCGTGCGATAATGACATAGAAAAAATCGCGAACAGTATCAGCCGCCTTAACTCGGAGAATCCTGAGGCGGCGGAGGATGTATCTACAGATTTCAAAGCTGTTTCGGACGGCAACACCCTCGTAAGAAACAATATTCAGGTCATGGCGGACTACGACAATACTTATTACGGTATTTGCCGGACAGAATTTTTCAGCAAAGTTAACGACGAGAATTTCATCACGGGCATGGTGGAAATATACTTCGGGGAGACAGATGATTCCACAGATCAGGTGATAAAAGAGATTGAACAGTTCTACAACATAGATGTCTACCGGGACAAGGAAAAAGCTGACGAGCGTTCCGATTATTATAACGCGCATCCTCCCACGACCCACAGAGTCTACGTCGGAAACTGTACAATGTCAATTCCGATTGACTGGTCCAGAGACGCTGAAAACTCTACAGATTCCGTTACGGCATACGGGCCGGACGGAAATTCGGACGCGGACAGGAATCTTCTAACAACCTCCAAATCCATAGACGCCGTACCTGACGAAACCTCTGAAACAGAGTTTAAAAAGATTATCTCGGATACTTTCTCCGGTATGAAGCCCTCATTCAAGAAAACTGACAGTCCGTTAAAGGATTCAGTCTGCTACTATGCGACCCTGTCAAACGGCAAAAGGAAACTCGCCGGATATTTCGTGTTCACGGATTACAGACTGACCGCGCTGTATACGCAGTACCCCGGGGAAAAGCTGGACGATGAGGCAAAGACACGGCTTGACACCGCCTTTAACAGCTTAAAACCGGTTTAATCCGCCGCTGAATACGATGCTTAATATAAAAAACAGCCCCGGAAAATCGGCCATTTTTTGTCACACCTGTTGCTTAATGTGAAGAAATCAGGCTCAGAAAAACCGGCCCATTTGTCATACCTGTTGCTTAATATGAAGAAATCAGGCTCAGAAAAATCGATCATTTTGTCATACCTGTTGCTTAATTATGAAGAAAAACAGACTCGGAAAAACTGATCTTTTTGTCACACCGGTCGGTATGGGAACGCTGACTATGGGATTCTCACAAAAGAATCTGTCCATAGAAGAAGGTTCCGGTATCATACTTCATGCCGTAAGGAGCGGGATCAACTTCATCGACACGGCTGAGTACTATGATACATACCGTTTCCTTCGTCCCGCCCTGGATATTATAAGAAGTGATCCTTCTCTCGATATGCCGGTGATCTCAAGCAAATCACTCGCGACCGGCTATGATGATATGACGCGCGCCGTAAGAGACTGTCTTGAGAAACTGGAAGTCCCGCGAATCGACATTTTTCTGCTCCACGAGGTTCGCGGTGCCGCGGATTTCGATGAGCGCCGGGAAGCCTGGAAAGCTCTCAGGGATCTGAAAAGAAAGGGTTTAATCAGAGCGATCGGAATATCCACCCATCATGCGGACGCGGCGAAGCGGATGGTGAACGAAGAGTGCGACGTTGTGTTCGCTCTCATCAACAGAACGGGCCTCGGCATACGGACCTGCGAACCGGTGCCGGAACGGCCGTCGCCGGAGGATTCCGTCTGCATTCCCGATTCCGTTACGGACGCAAACTGTACGGTTCATCCCGCCGGCGGTCCGGGCGCGGAAGTTCTTCCGAGGGGCCGCGCCGGCGTGACAGTTCGTGTCCCCGGCGATTCTCCCCCGGCGGCAGGTTTTTCTGACCGCCCCGCCTGCCGCCGCGAAATGGAACAGGCGATCAGGCTTCTCGATGAAAACGGCGTCGGCGTATTCACAATGAAGGCGTTCGGCGGCGGAAATCTGATCACCGATTATCAGAAATGTCTGGAGTACGCGTCTTCTGTCCCGGGAAACTCTTCTGTGATGATCGGTATGGGCAGTTTAAGAGAAGTCGATGACGCTGTCAGTTTCTTTGAAGGAAGACTCCCCCGGGACTACCGGCCCGATGTCGCTAATAAACGGATGACGATCGATCAGAGCGACTGTGAAGGCTGCGGGACCTGCATCAGACGATGCGTAAGCGGGGCGATACACCGTAACTCGGACGGCCTCGCGGAAATCGATCCCGGGAAATGCGTACTCTGCGGTTACTGTGCTCCCGTCTGCCCCGTCCGCGCGATCATTTTTCTTTAAAAGAGGTTCTCACGCCCGGCGGCGGGAGAACCCCTTTTAGATGAACAACTGCGGCTGATCAGCCTTAATATGTATCCTGATGAATAAGTTCAATGTCCGGGACTAAGCGAAATGTCCGAACATGCCGGTTTTAACAGAAAACCGGACAGATTATCCGACTCATCTGCCGGGACAGGCCCGTACTGACCGATCAGCCTTAATTTTTCACAGCGTACAGAACAAAAACTCTTTATCAGAACTTCGGAATAACAGCCCCCTTATACTGCTCCGTGATGAAATCTTTCACGGCGTCAGTCTGCACCGCCTTGACGAGCGCTTTTGTCTTTTCACTTTCTTCATTTCCCTTGTTGACTACAATGACGTTCACATAAGTCTCCGCCGCTTCGGAATCCTCGGCTTCGTAAGCTACCGCGTCATCCTTCGTAAGATCAGCGCCGAGCGCGTAATTGGCGTTAATGACTCCGAACGCGAGATCCGGGAGAGAAGCAGGAATCGTTGCCGCTTCAAGCTCCACTATCTCGATATTATGAGGATTCTCTACTATATCCGCCTTTGTCGCCTCAAGCCCGACACCGTCCTTCAGTGTGATTACGCCGTTCGCTGCCAGAAGCTGCAGAGCTCTTGCCTCATTAGTGACATCGTTGGGAACCCCGACCTTGTCTCCGTCCGCGAGCGCGTCAAGACTGTCCTTTGTCCCTTTGTAGATTCCCATAGCTTCATAATGCACATTGCCGACGGCTACAAGATCCGTGTCGTTCTCCGCATTGTACTGCTCAAGATAAGGAACGTGCTGGAAGTAATTCGCGTCTACATCCCCGTCTGTTGTAGCTACATTAGGCTGCACATAATCGTCGAACTCAACAACTTCAAGCGTCCAGCCCTCTTCCGCGAGAGCATCCTTCACTGAATTAAGAATCTCGGCGTGCGGCGTAGGCGATGCTGCCACCTTGATAGTCTTGTCTTCGCCGGCATTCTCCTCCGAGCCTCCCCCGCACGATGTCAGAATGCCGAGCGAGAGTACAAGTATCGCGGCTAAAATAAAGATTTTTTTTGCGGTTTTCATGTCGGTTCTCCTTTCTCCAATTACCTCCACATAACCTCTTTTGATCTATATCAATAAAGTATTGATATCAGTCTGTCGTTATCCGGTAATCCGGTTGTCGAATCTGTTAACGACCTTTATTCCGATCTCCTGGAATATCTGGGTCAGTATCACCAGAATCACTATAGTTATCCACATTATTGACGGCTGGAATCTGTAAAGCCCGTATCTGATAGCGATTTCCCCGAGTCCGCCCGCGCCTACGATGCCGGCCATTGCGGTATATCCGAGTATGTTGATTGTAGCGACCGCCGCCCCGTTCAGAAGTGACGGTCTCGCCTCAAGAAGCATCACCTTCCGTATTATCTGAAAGTTGCTCGCTCCCATAGCCTGCGCGGCTTCTATAACTCCCGGGTCGACCTCAAGCAGGGACTGTTCTACAAGTCTAGCGACAAAGGGCGCAGCCGCGACTATCAGCGCCGCCGTCGCGGCCTCTTTTCCTATCCCGGTGCCTATAAGTTTACGGATGTACGGCATGAGAGCTATCATCAGTATAAGGAAAGGCACAGAACGAATTATGTTGACAATGAACCCGACCACTTTATTATAAAGCGGCATCGGTCTGATACCTCCCGGAGCCGTTACTATCAGCGAAACGCCTACCGGAAGTCCGATGAGGTATGACACGGCCGTACATATCAATATCATGTACAGAGAATCCAGTATGCCGTGTCCGAGCAGATCTATCAGTACATTCGCTTCCATTATCTGTTTACCTTCCTTCCCGCAAAACCGCTGGATTCACTGATACTTTTTCCGGTTTCTTCAATCGCACTGCTCTCTTTATTCACTTCAATCTTTTCAGACCCGCCGATGTCTTTGCATTCTCCGGTTTCACCGGTACCCGCAATTTTACCGACATCCGGGGGATCCTCATTTTCTCCGGTCTTATATTTTCCCCCGGCCTCTTCAGCCTCTTCTGTATCTTCGCTTTCCTCGATTTCGGAGACCCCGACTCCCCTGCTTCTCAGATATGCTTTCTGCTTCTCCGCGAGTTCTTTATCATCCGCGAGGCAAATCACCATCTGGCCCTTTTGCGAGCCGCCGAGAAGATCCAGGTTTGCATACAGCACATTCACCGGGGCGCCGAGTTCCATAATCATATTCGCGATGACAGGTTCATCGGCGTTTGCTTCATCGAACACGAGCCTTACTCTGTTTCTGGTGGATATCTTCGTAACGGGTTTCTCCCGGTTTTCACCGTCCGGATAGAAAAGCCTCTGCGCCGCCTTTGTCTTCGGCTTTCTGAATATCTCCTGCACATCCCCGCGTTCGACTATCACACCGTTTTCTATAACGGCAACTTTCCTGCAAAGCTGCCTTATAACCTCCATCTCGTGAGTTATCACAACGAGAGTTATGCCCCGTTCCTCGTTGATCTTTCTCAGAAGATCCAGGATAGAACGCGTGGTTTTCGGATCGAGGGCCGATGTCGCCTCGTCACAGAGTATAACTTCAGGATCCGACGCGAGCGCTCTCGCTATAGCAACTCTCTGCTTCTGCCCTCCGGAAAGCTGTGACGGATATGAGTGAGCTCTGTCCTCCAGATCAACTTCTTTCAGAAGATCCTTTGCCTTCTCAACGGCTTTTGCCTTCGGCACTCCGGCGATTTCCATAGGAAAACAAATATTTCCTATGGCATCCCTCTGCATCAGCAGATTAAACTGCTGGAAAATCATGGAAATCCTGCGTCTCTGCAGATTCAGTTTTTTACTGTCCATGCCTGTCAGAAGATTCCCGTCAAACAGGACTCTGCCCTCGGTCGGCTGTTCAAGGAGGTTGATGGTCCTGACAAGTGTGGACTTGCCCGCGCCGGAGAGACCTATGATGCCGTACGAGTCCCCCCTGTCTATATCGAGATTGATATCTTTAAGAGCGACCACTTTGCCGTTTCTGGTGTCAAATTCCTTTGTCACTCCCTGAAGGCTGATGATATGTTCCGCCATAGCGCTCCTTTCGATTCAGTATCTCTGTCCCGCGGGAGTCGTACATTCATTCCCCGGAACCTATATATACGCAGTCCGAATCCGGTACCTTTACATCCCGTTGTCAGTGTTTCCCTTATCCCGGATCCGGACTCCGCTTCCGGGGCCCGGTTATCGATAGTCCGGATCGAGTACCCCGATACCGGGGCCCGGTTATCAACAATCCGCATCGGGAATCCCGCTTCCGCCGCCCGTTTATCAATAGTCCGGATCCGTACCCCGCTTCCGGGTCCGGTTATCAACAATCCGGATCGAGGCCCCTCTTCCGGGCCCTGTTATCAATAGTCCGGATCGGGAACCCCGATACCGGAATCCGTTTATCCGCCGTCCGGTTCGGTACAGAAATAAAAAGGGGCGGGCCCTAACGACCCGCCCCGGCTTTCCGTATACGAAAAACCCATAGTATCGGTGTTATGACCTTATCCTATGCTATCCGTCAGTTTCGCACACGCACATGCCCATCATTCTCATGTCCATCATCATACGTCCCGTCATGTGAATGCGCTCCTTTCATAGAATAAGTCTGAGCTGTTCCGATCTCCGTAAGCTCGCAAACAAATATAACAGTGATTTCTATCCGTGTCAACCTATATGTGAAAATTCTTTGTTTTTTCTGATTCTCCGGTTACTTTTCAGAGGATAAGTGAACATAGTCAGTTGCGGGGGTGACGGCATAACACCGCTACGGAAATTTTCCGCAGCTGAGCATGCAGTTTCACGAAGGAGCGAGGAAGTGAGCG
>CAZTIY010000029.1:0-13719 GCA_964613765.1 uncultured Eubacterium sp. | reverse complement strand
CTCGTAGAAACTGCGCGAAGCGAGGACCTTTTTCGCAACGGTGCTATGCCGCCCGTCCCTCAAATACCATGTGTGAAGTGTAACGTCCGGTACCGCCGTTAGCGGCCGTCATTCGGAATTTACTGTTGACAAGGTTTATCCGCTTTGGTAGAATAATTCTCGCGATTTTCAAAGTTGCCTGCGGCGGTGTAGCTTAGTTGGCTAGAGCGTCCGGTTCATACCCGGAAGGTCGGTGGTTCGACTCCACTCGCCGCTATATGGGCGTATAGCTCAGCCGGGAGAGCACTTGCCTTACAAGCAAGGGGTCATAGGTTCGAACCCTGTTACGCCCACCACACGTTATATGGCCAAGTAGTTCAGTTGGTTAGAATGCCAGCCTGTCACGCTGGAGGTCGTCGGTTCGAGCCCGATCTTGGTCGCTGTTTTTCTTATCAGCCTGAACATTGCCCTTCCGGGGTATCTTCTCCCGGGCGGCTTGCGGAGGCGTCATGGTGGGTATCGTCAAGCGGTTTAAGACACAGGATTGTGATTCCTGTATGCGTGGGTTCGAATCCCACTTCCCACCCTTCTTTTTCTGAATGATGATGGGGTATCGCCAAGCGGTAAGGCAATGGATTCTGATTCCATCATTCGCAGGTTCGAATCCTGCTACCCTAGCCAGCGGGACGTGATTAGTGTTTACTGGTCACGTCTTGTCATCGGGCGACATAGCCAAGTGGTAAGGCAAAGGTCTGCAAAACCTCTACCCCCGGTTCGAATCCGGGTGTCGCCTCTTTCTTAAAAGGAGAAACCCGCCGGAGGCGGGTTTCTCCTTTTATTTCTCTTTTTATCAGCCCGCACCGGTCAATAAAAAACTGTCACGAAACTTAACTGTTAAAGACGGGATTTTATCACAGACTCATGTCTGTTATTTCCTTTCCTGATTCGGAAGATAAGCGACTACGGTAAGCTTATTACCGGAATTGTTTATGAGGCTGTGGGAACATCCTTCGGCGCAGTAGTCCGCCTGACCGGCGTGTATCGCCTTATATTCGCCGTTTTCAAAAATCTGTCCTTCACCCTCTACCACATAAATGACTTCGCTGTTTCCTGTATGAGTGTGAAAACCAACGCTGGATCCCGGTTCCATTTCGTTCATGATTACGGCGCCCATTTCATCTTCGAATCTTCTCGTGAATACGACACCCTCCCCGCCTTTCATTCCTTCTACTTTTTTCGGCTCAATACTCTCAAAATCAATAATCATGCTTAACTCCCTCCGTTATACGTTGAACAGGAACGTGATGATATCACCGTCCCTTACTATATAATCTTTGCCTTCGGAACGGAGAAGGCCTTTCTCCCTCGCGATCGTCATGCTGCCGCCGCATTTATCCATGAACGTGTCGTAACCGATCGTTTCCGCCCGTATAAAACCCCGCTCAAAATCGGAATGAATCTTTCCGCCGGCCTGAGGAGCCCTGGTTCCGTTTTTGACGGTCCATGCTCTGCACTCGTCTTCTCCCGCAGTGAGAAAAGATATGAGATTGAGAAGCCGGTAAGACGCCTTAATGAGTTTATCAAGTCCGGACTCCTCTATACCGAGTTCCTTAAGATATTCTTCCTTCTCTTCTTCATCTAATTCAGAGATCTCCTGCTCGACTCCGGCTGAGACAGAAACACACTCCGCTCCTTCAGACACCGCGAAGTCACTTACCTCTCTTACAAACCCGTTCCCGTCAGGATCGCCCGCATCCTCTTCGGATATGTTGGCAACATATATAATCGGCTTACGTGTCAGAAGTCCCAGAGAATTAAGGTAAGCCTCATCCTCTTCGCTAATATCCCGCATGGCGCGGGCGCTCTTCCCGTCAGAGAGAAATTCACTGACAGAACGGAGAAGTTCAAGTTCGGCCCGCGCGCCCTTTTCCGCCCGCGCCTGCTTCCCGACTTTCTGTATTCTTCTCTCCAGAATTTCAAGATCTGACAGTATAAGCTCTGTATTTATGGTGTCAATGTCAGACAGAGGATCGATATTCCCGTTCACATGAACTACGTTATCGTCCTTGAAGCAGCGAACTACATGAACTATGGCATCAGCCTCTCTTATGTGCCCGAGGAATTTATTACCGAGCCCTTCTCCCCGGGAAGCCCCTTTCACGAGGCCCGCGATGTCACTGAACTCAATCGTGGCATGAACAGTTTTCCTGGAATGATAAAGTTCATGAAGGCGCGTGATTCTCTCATCCGGCACGGCAACTATACCCACATTCGGTTCGATCGTGCAGAACGGATAATTGGCGGCCTCCGCTCCCGCGCGGGTAATCGCGTTAAAAAGCGTGCTCTTTCCTACGTTCGGGAGACCGACTATACCTAATTTCATGTTTTTATCCTTTCAATTACCGTGTCAGTCCTCAGAAACATCCCGCGCGGTGCAGGAAACGCTTTCACAGGCTTCACCTTCCGAAGGCGTTACGGCCGCTTCGCACGTTTCAGCCGGCACGGCCTCACTTTCCTCTGAATCTTCATCCGCGCAGTCAGACCCGGACGCCTCATCCGTAATTGCAGCGGTGTCCTCACCGGAAATGCCTGTATCTGACCCTTCGGGATGATTTTTCGCCCTGCGGGAAAACAGAATGTAAAGAGAAAGAGCAAGGAAAAACACAATTACAGACAGCACCTGGGCCTGCTTAAACGGTCCTATCATAAGGCTGTCTGTCCTGAGTTCTTCCACGAGCCCCCGTTCAAGTGAATACATCATACAGTAGAGGAAGAAAATCTGACCGTCGAATTTTCTCTTCTTTGTCATCCATATCAGAAAGAAAAACAGGAATAAGCACCAGAGAGACTCATATAAAAATGTGGGATGGACTTTCTGCCCGTTAACCAGAATAGCCCAGGGAAGACCTGTCGGCCCCCCGTGAGCCTCCGAGTTAAAGAAATTCCCCCATCTTCCTATCGCCTGCGCAAGAGCAACCGAAGGGAAAATCAGATCCGCCATCCTGAGAAAGGGCGTCTTATAATGACGGCACACAAGATAACCCGCGAGAAGTCCCGCCAGCAATCCGCCGTGTATCGCGAGTCCGCCCCTCCTTATGTCAAATATCGAGGCAGGATTCTGAGCGTACATCTGCCATTCGAAAATAACATAATAGGCCCGTGCCCCGATTATAGACGAAGGTATGATCCAGATAGCCAAATCCAGTATTCTTTCTCTGTCAATGCCGAGTTTCGGAGCACGGTAATAACTTATCATTATCGCGATAATATATCCCGCCGCGAGAAGTATGCCGTACCATCTTATTTCCACCCCGAAAATTGTAAACGCTACAGGATCCGGTGCCGCCATAGTTTTCCCTCCTTGTGCCGTGAATCGGGCGTACGCCTCTTTCCTGTCAATGATAGCACAATGACGGTATAATTTGAATAAAGACTTCCCCGGATCCGTCTTTTGTGAAGATGCGTTGTTACTGTTCGGAGTACAGGTGAACATAGTCAGTTGCGGGGGCGGCATAACACCGCTTCGGAAATTTTCGCAGCTGAGCATGCAGTTTCACAAAGAAGCGAGTAAGCGGGCGGCAAGGCGCGGGGTTTAAGCGCAGCGGTTTGACCCCGCTGACTGATTACCGCAATGCTGTACAGGTCACCGGTTTATCCTCATATTTTATACACCTTTGAACGCGTTCCTACATTAGTGACAGATTTTTCGCCACCTGAAACAGAAACCTCTGTTTCCACAGTCTCCATATCTTGTCGGGATACTTGCTCACGGGGGTTTTATCGACAATATTTTCCATAACAATATCTCTGTACTTTACCGGTACCCCTTCAAGAGCCCCGCGGATCGCCCTGACTCTGGTTTCAAGAAGGTTTCTCTCCATTACAAGTTCCTCAGACGTACTGACTGCGCTGAATTCCTGCCTTTTTTCACGAACCAGTCCGCAATCTCCCGCCTTTCCCTTACTGATATCGCGATTTATCTCTCTTACCCTGTTTTCCATTCTGCCGAGATCTCTCACCGCCCAGAGGCTCTGATAATAAACCCCTTCCGGCATAACCAGCTCCTTGAACCTTGTCTGCTGCCATTCTCTTGCCATATCCTGCTCCTTTCTTCTTCCGTTCTTTACTTGCGTTCCGGAAATGAATTCCGGTTCCTGCGTGATGAAATTTTCACCGGCGCTTATCCGCAGGCTGTCCCTTTTTTCAAATACCACTTTGAACCGGGGGCGTAAAAAAGTCAAAACAAGAAAAAGAAAATGCCGGATTTCAGTGAATTCCGGCAGGATATCGGTTTTTTACCGAAAGGAACGATTTATACATTTTTTGAATCGGGTGATTCGTTTAACGGGCACAGGTACTTTATGTCATTCTCGGGTGATTCGTTTAACAGGCGCGGGTACTTTATGTAATTTTAGTGTGACTCGTTCAATATTCACGGGTACTCTGTGTCATTTATCCACAGCTCCGTAACAGCCGGACCGGGTATATGACCCGCGTCGTTAAAAACATCGCATTTCGTCATTTAATGTCACAAGCCGGTCGTACTCCGCTTTTTCAACATATCCGAGCGCGGCATCAGCGTCAGCCAAAGTATACAAAGGCTCTACGGGCGGTTTCCCCGCCTTCATGTTTCTCCTTGTCTGCCACTCCGCGTCTTTCTCGTGGATATAGCCGCTGTCCTCGAGCATGACTCTGAAAAGGTCTTAAGCTTATTCAAAACCGTGATAATCCGAACCTCTCGTTTTAATAAGACCGTATTTATCCGCCAGATTTTCAAGCATCTCCTCTTCTTCGGGATTCGCGGAAGGGTGAGCGCATTCCACACCGTCTATGCCCGCTTCTTTTAATTCTCCGATGAGCCCGTCCAGAGCGTCAAAAAAAACAGTCGTTCCCTTTTCTCCCAGACCTCGTATCTTCATCGGATGAGCCGCGACCGCAATTCCGCCGGCGTTATGAACCCAGCGTATCGCATCCTCTGTCAGCACTTTCATCTTCTTAAGAGCTCTCGCTTCGGGACAGGCAAGCAGTTCTTCCGACAGAAACGCTTCCTGAACAGATTTTACAAGACCCATTTTCTCAAAAGCGAGCGCGAAATTAGGTTTTCCCACGTAAACCTGCTCCGGCCTCTGAATCAGATCCTCATATGTGAGAGGGTAGCCTTTCTCCTGAAAGACCGCAAGAAGCCTTCTGTTCCTGCGTTCTCTGTATTCACGCATTTCCGACAGCCTGGACGTAAGGAACGCGTCCCTGATGTCAAAATCATATCCGAGAAGATGAATCTCATGCTTTTCCCGGGCCATCGTTCCGATCTCTATTCCCGGAATAACGGTAAGGCCGGCTTTTCGACCGGCCTCCAGAGCCTCCGGTATGCCGCCGACACCGTCATGGTCGGTTACGGAGATCGCGTCATAGCCGGCGGCACTGTACATTTCAACTATCTCCGACGGAGTCTTCATGCCGTCGGAAAACGTCGTATGTATATGCAAATCGATTTTACCTTCAATCTCCATCACATTACCTGAGTCTTTAACTGAATTACCGGTTCACGGGGCTGTCTGCCGCAATCCCGGATCCGTCCGCGGCGTTAATTATCCGCTGATACAAATAACAGGACTAAAGTCCGGCCTTAGAATGTTTACGGAATTATATCGGTGTCCTTTCCGCAGAATGTCTTATTTTCTTAAATTTATTCAAGGTAACTTATGTACGGGAGGTTTCTGTATTTCTGGTCGTAATCAAGTCCGTATCCCACGATGAAAATATCATCCACCGTGAAACCGACATATTCCGGTACGACACCGGTAAGTCTCCTCGAAGGCTTGTTCAACATTGTGCAGACCCTGACAGTTTTCGCGCCTCTCTCCGCAAAGTACACTTCTTTAAGGTAACTCAGCGTATTCCCGGAATCGACTATGTCCTCTACAATCAGGACATCCTTTTCTCTGACGTCAAGTTCTATATCCTTTGTTATATTCACGCTTCCGGAAGTGAACGTGCCGGATCCGTAACTGTGCGCGGAAATAAAGTCGAGACGGATATCAAGTCCGATATTCTTCACGAGATCACTCATCCACATGACTGCCCCGTTAAGAGTGCCGACCACTATGAGATCCGTTCCTTTGTAGTCAAGTGTGATCTCCGCGCCGAGTTCCTCCGCGCGTTTCCTGATATCTTCCTCCGTGAACAGGATCTTTCCCATTGTATCTCCGAACATATAACGACTCCCGTCCCCCTGGTCTTCTGATGATATAAGTGTGTATGGCAACATTTAAGATGTCGTAAGTTTATCCGCGTTTTTAGACGCTTACAGCGGTTCCTGCCGATTCGCGGTTCTTAAATTACTGAACGTTAATAACAGCCGTGTAACAGGATCTTTCATCAGAATTAAGTAAGTTCAAGCGCCTCTTCAAGAGCGGAAAGAAGTTCCTCACCGCCTGTCCTTTTCAAAGCGGAAACGGGAATGACCTTCTCATCCTCCGCCATCCCGAGTGTCTTCCTGATAACGGACAGACTTCTCCCGGCTTCTGCCCGGGAAACCTTGTCAGCCTTGGTGGCGGCAACTATGATCCTGAACCCGTAATATTTAAGATAATCATACATCTGAATATCACTGTCGGAAGGCACACGTCTTATATCTTCCAGAAGCACGCATGCTTTAAGGCATTTCCGCTTCTGAAAATACTGTTCCGTCATATTCCCCCAGCCCGCCGACACGGAACGCGATACATTCGCGTATCCGTAACCGGGGAGGTCCGCGATTCTGAAGGCTCCGTTGATTTCATAAAAATTGACGGTCCTCGTCTTTCCGGGCGTCCCGCTGACTCTCGCCAGATTCTTCCTCCCCGTCAGATAATTCAAAAGTGTTGACTTGCCCGCGTTGGAACGGCCGCAGAACGCCGCCTCGGGGAGATCATCCTTCGGATACTGTGCCGGTTTCACGGCTACCGCCGCTATTTCGGCGCTTTTTATTTTTAACATCGGCTCTTCCTCCGGATTTCACCGATCCGGTCTTTTTCGCGGGAACGGGCGCGGAGGCAAGCGCTTCCGCAAGCACCTGACCGGCATTGTCCATCGGCAGGAACTCCATTTCTCTTCTGACACTCTTCGGGATCTCCTCAAGATCCGGAAGATTCTCCCTCGGGATAAGCACTTTCCTGATTCCGGCCCTGTGGGCGGCAAGCGCCTTCTCCCGGAGTCCTCCTATGGGAATGACCGTGCCCCGCAGAGTTACTTCTCCTGTCATCGCGACATCTCTTCTGACCGGTATGCCCGTGAGCGCAGAGACAACTGACGTCACCATGGTGACTCCCGCGGAAGGACCGTCTTTCGGCACTGCCCCTTCCGGTATATGGACATGCAGGTCCTTTGTCTTATAGAACTCGGGATCTATACCGTACTCATCCGTAACGGAGCGCACATAGCTTATCGCGGTCTTAGCCGACTCCTGCATGACATCCCCGAGTTTTCCTGTCAGGTTGATCTGCCCGGTACCGGGAAGCACGGCGCACTCCACTTCAAGCGTAACTCCGCCCACAGCGGTCCATGCGAGGCCCGTTGTGACTCCTACTCTGTCTTCTTTAGAGGCGGGATCGTAGCTGAACTTATGTTTCCCGAGATAAGATTCAAGGTTCCTCGGTGTGACCGAACAGGTACTGTGCTTCTCCGCCACGACTTTCCAGGCGGTCTTGCGGCAGACATTTGCTATCTCTCGTTCAAGGTTCCTGACGCCGGATTCTCTGGTATAATAATTTACTATATCATGAAGCGCCTTCTCCGATATGCGGAGATTCTCTTTCTTAAGGCCGTTTTCTTTCACCTGCTTCGGTATCAGATATGTCTCTGCTATTTTAACCTTTTCTTCCTCTGTATATCCCGGGAGTTCGATAATCTCCATCCTGTCAAGAAGCGGTTCCGGTATCGTATCCTTTGTGTTCGCCGTGGTTATGAACATCACCCTGGAAAGGTCGAACGGAACTTCCAGAAAATGATCCGTAAATGTGCTGTTCTGCTCGGGATCGAGCACTTCCAGAAGCGCCGACGCCGGGTCGCCTCTGAAATCATTTCCTATCTTATCGACCTCGTCGAAAAGGAAAAGCGGGTTCTTTACTCCGCATTCCAGTATGGCGTTAATGACGCGGCCCGGTATGGCTCCGATATATGTCCGTCTGTGACCGCGTATTTCCGCCTCGTCTCTCACTCCGCCGAGCGACATACGGACAAACTCACGCCCTGTTGCACGGGCGATGGATTTCGCGACTGAAGTTTTTCCGACCCCCGGAGGACCCACGAGGCAGAGAATCGGCCCCCGTATCGCTTTCGACAGATGATTTACGGCGAGGTATTCCAGAATACGCTGTTTAACCTTAATAAGTCCGTAATGATCCTCATTCAGTATCTTCTCGGCCTTCTTAAGGTTATAGTTCTGTTTGCTTTCCTTATGCCAGGGAAGATCAAGAAGTGTCTCGATATAGTTCCTGGACACGGCGCTCTCTGCGGATGAAGGCATCATCTTCGCATATTTATTTATCTCTTTTCTGATCTTTGTGTCAGTTTTCTCGTCTAATTTGAGTCCGTCAAGCTTTTCAAGCCATTCGGCGGTCTCCTCCGCCACATCCTCCTCAACTCCGAGTTCAGACTCGATGGCTTTGATTTTCTCTCTGAGATAATACTCGCGCTGTCCGGTGTCTATGTTCTCTTTAACTTTCTGCGCCAGTTCCCTCTCCACTACCACAATCTCATTCTCTTCACTTATCACTTCAAGAATGACGTTCAGACGGTCGGAGAAGTTGACGGCATCCAGTATTCTCTGTTTGTTTTCTCTGCTGACGGCAATCTCATTCGCCATATTGTCCACGAGGAACGCGGGATCCTCCATGGACAGAATCCGGTCGGCCACCTCCTCACTCACCCTAGAAGTGAGCCGGACATATTCTGTGAACGCGGAATTCAGGAGTCTCAGTCTTGCCCTGTCTACTACAGTCAGATCTTCCTCCTTAACTTCTTCGGAAAACCTTGTTATGGTGCATGAAATGTAATTGGCCTCAGTTATGCACTCGTCCGCGGTGGCGCGGCAGATGCCCTCTACGAGGACACGTACCGCGTCTCCCTTGATCTTCAGCATCTGACGCACACGGACCACAGTTCCGATCTCATACATGTCCGATATGGAGGGTATGAGCACAGAGTCGTCTTTCTGCGTTGAGACAAATAATATCTTGTCAGTCGCCATTGCCCGCTCGAGGGCGCGTATGGACTTCTCGCGCCCTATGTCAAAATGAACAACCGTGTGCGGGAATATGGTCGCTCCGCGAAGCGGCACGCACGGCAGAATTTCTCTGACTTCCATCGCGGAGGAACGGCCTCCCTTAACATCCTGCATAGGATTCTCCCCGTCCCGGTAAATATTTTCTTTATTCTCTAATTCCTCTTTCATCCGTTTTCCCCCTTTCACTTTCCGCGGACAGCCGCGCTTTCCCGGTTCCGGCAAGAATCGGCTGTCCGTGTTACAGGTATGTAATGTATTTCCCTTCTCTCGCGGCATACTGCTTCCGTCTGACATCCGCTCTCCGCGGCCGCAGCATGTGCTCTTTCGATATATTTCCGTTAAGCGGCCCGGAGCGGGGGTATATTATTCAGTCCGCGTGTTTCTCCCGCTTTCATCCCGCAAAATTAGCTGAGGCGCTTTGTCTTCCTCTATTGTCTCTCTGTTTACGACACATCCTGCGACATTGTGTCTCGACGGGATATCAAACATTACGTCCGTCATTACCTTTTCAAAAATGGTGCGAATACCTCTTGCGCCCGTTTTCTGTTTAAGAGCTCTTTCCGCTATCGCCTTCACGGCTTCATCAGTCATTTCAAGCTTTACGCCGTCCAGTTCAAAAAGTTTTTTATACTGTTTGATGACCGCGTTCTTCGGCTCGTTCATGATCCGTATGAGATCATCTTCATCGAGATCGTCCAGAGAAACTATGACAGGAAGTCTCCCGATAAATTCCGGTATAAGGCCGAATTTCAGAAGATCTTCAGGTTCCACTTTTTCAAGCAGATTTCCGCTCTCCTCTCCGGTCAGCCTGATATCGGAATTGAATCCTATTACTTTCTCATTCGTGCGCCTTTTTATTATATTAGCAAGTCCGTCGAACGCACCGCCGCAGATGAAAAGAATATTGCTCGTATCTATGGAAATAAATTCCTGATACGGATGTTTACGTCCGCCCTGAGGCGGTACGCTCGCCACCGTTCCTTCCAGAATCTTAAGAAGCGCCTGCTGGACACCCTCGCCGCTGACATCACGTGTGATGGAAACGTTCTCTGTTTTCTTTGAAATCTTATCAATTTCGTCTACATATACTATACCCCGCTCCGCTTTCTCAACATCATAATCGCAGGCCTGAAGCAGGCGCAAAAGTATATTCTCGACATCCTCACCTACATAACCGGCCTCGGTCAGCGTAGTCGCATCGGCAATCGCGAAAGGCACATCCAGAATCCTGGCGAGCGTCCTTGCGAGAAGTGTTTTGCCGGACCCTGTCGGCCCTATCAAAACGATATTGCTCTTTTCAAGCTCGACTCCTCCGCGTTCACCGTTTGTCAGTTCTCCAATTCTCTTATAGTGATTGTATACGGCAACGGAGAGAGCCTTCTTCGCCCTGTCCTGGCCTATCACATAATCTGAAAGACGGTCATAGATATCCTTCGGGGTGAGACGTTTATACAAAGGGATTCCTCCCGGGAACATCTCTTCCTGCGAAAAACCGTTATCGGAAATACCGCCCGTATCTGTCCGTCCCGGGGATCTCCCTGATGATCCCGCGGAAGATCTGCCGGCTCCCGCGCCTGATTTTCTGGCCTCTCTCGCGTCAGATCTCTTGTTCACCCCCGGGCTGCCGTGCACAATGTCATAACAGGTCTCGATACAATCGCTGCAGATATTGACTTCAGGACCCATTACAAGGCCCGGAACCATGCTTTTCGGTCTGCCGCAGAAAGCGCAGACGGGTTCGCTGTTCCGCGGTCCGGCACTTTTACCGCTTCCTCTTCCGCCGTTTTTTCTTTCGCCTTTATCCATAATGTCTCTCCTCCCCTGTCGTTTTCAGGAGAAAAAATCCGCCAAAAGTCAGACGGAACGGTCATCCGGCAGAGCGCCGCCGGCAGGTCCGGTCTGGGAAATAACCTGATCGATTATGCCGTACTTTACTGCCTCTCCGGCATCCATGAAAAAATCGCGTTCGGTATCTCTCTCGATAACCGCAAGGTCATTCCCTGTGTTTTCGCTCAGGATCCGGTTAAGACGATCCTTAGTGTGCTGGAGCCAGTCGGAGTGGATCTTTATATCCGTCGCCTGACCGGATAGACCGCCCCCTATCAGAGGCTGATGAATCATGATTTCAGCGTTGGGAAGCGCATACCGCTTGCCCCTGGCGCCCGCGGAAAGAAGAAGAGCTCCCATGCTGGATGCCATTCCCACGCATATGGTAGAGACGTCCGGGTGTATGTACCTCATAGTGTCATAGATCGCGAGACCCGCGGTTACCGAACCCCCGGGGCTGTTTATATAGATGCTGATATCCTTCTTCGGATCCTCCGCCTCCAGAAACAGAAGCTCCGCTACCGTAACACCGGCAACGCTGTCATTGATCTCCTCTCCGAGAATAATGATCCTGTCCTCAAGGAGCCTTGAGTAAATGTCATACGAACGTTCGCCTCTGTCGGTTTTCTCGATCACATACGGGATCAATGCCATATTTACTCCTTTCATTTCACTATATATTCTTTCGTATAATAACGGTCGCCGACTTAAAAAGCCGGCGCCCTCCTCATTCACGGTAATAAACAAAAACCTGAATCCCCTGAATTATTATACACATGAAATAAAATATTAAACTACCTGATGCGCAAGGCCCGCTCAGCGGCGCCTTTTCCGTACTTATCGGAAAAAGTCTGCCTCCGCAGAGTTATCCGGAATCCCGGAAGATGTATATTCACGTTCGGCCCGTTGACGGCCGCCTGTTAATCTTCCCCGCCTGAAACGGTTTCACCCGGTTCTCCCTGCGTTTCGCTTTCAGCCGAAGGTTCGTCCGCTCCGCCTTCTTCAGAATTATCTTTCTCCGCTTCTGCAGACTCCGGCGCGGGCGGTTCTTTATACGTCACATTAGCCCGGTCATATATCAGGTCTACCGCCTTTTTTACAAGGATATCGTGTATGATCGTGCGGCGTTCTTCCTTCTCTATCCGTTTTTCAAATTCTTCCTTTTTGATTCCGTACTGATCCGCAAGTTTGCCGATCTCCTCATCTATCTCTTCATCAGAAGCCTCCAGCCCCTCCTGCAGCGCCACAGATCTGAGGAAAACGCGGCACGCCGCCTGCTGACGGGCTTCGTCTCTGATTGACTCTCTGTAACCGTCCTCTGTTGTGCCCATCATGCTGAAAAATGAATCGGGAGATACGCCCGCGTAATAGATGTTCCGGTACAGATTGTTCATCATGCTGTCAATCTCCGACTCTATCATATCCGCGGGAAGTTCCACCTCATTGTGCTCAACAAGCTTTTTAAGAAGCGCGTTCTTCGCGTCATCCTCCGCCTCTCCCTTACGGGTTTTCTCCAGGTTATCGCGTGTGGACTCGCGGAACTCTTCCAGCGTGTCATATTCGCTCACATCTTTGGCGAACTCATCGTCAAGATCCGGCAACTGCTCTTCTTTCACATCATGCACAGTGCAGCGGAAAACCGCATCTTTCCCTGCGACTTCTTCAGACTGGTAATCCGCGGGGAACGTGACATTTACGTCACGTTTTTCACCCTTTACCGCTCCGACGAGCTGCTCTTCAAATCCGGGTATGAATGTTCCCGAGCCGAGCTTCAACTCCTGCATTTCCGCCGATCCGCCCTCGAATTTATCATCGCCGATGAACCCCTCAAAGTCCAGTATCAGGGTATCACCGTTCTCTGCCGGTCTGTCCGCGTCAACAAGTCTCGCGTTTCTCCTTCTGAGCGCCTCAATCTCTCCGTCGACATCTTCATCTGTGATATTCACCTCAGTCTCGTCAACATCAAGGCCGATGTAATCTTTCACCTCAACGACGGGGAAAAGCTGTACGGAAATCTCCGCGTGAAGCGGCGCATTGTGGCTGACGTCGTCTATCTTCACTTCCGGCTGCGCTACGACTTCCAAATCCAGCTCATCGACCGCCTCCGGATAATGTTCATTAAGAAGGTCATTTATCGCGTCCTGAAAGAAAAGCCCTTCTCCGTAATATCTCTCCAGAATGGATAAAGGCGCTTTTCCGCGTCTGAAGCCGTTTACCTGGTAACGGTTACGGTTTTTCCTGTACACTTTGTTCACCGCGCCGTCGAATTCCTCGGCCGGAAAATCCATGTTAAATTTCGCTACGTTATTCTCATTGGAGATCAAAGTCGCTTTCATAGAATTACAATCCTCCCGCAAAACCGATAATTAACGCCCGGAAACTTTTCTCTGGGCGTACGCTTCATTATACACGTTTTGAATCATGAAGTAAACATAAGTGCGATAAAAACGGGACTTTGCGATAAAAACGGGACTTTGGGACGATTCTCGGTTACTGTTCGGAAGTTACAGTTCACACATGGTATTTGAATGTCGGGAGGCATAGCACCGCTGCGAAAAAAGTTCTCGCTTCGCGCAGTTTCTGCGAGTCGCTCGCCTCCTGCGGGGCGCGGGGTTAAACCGCTGCGCTTAAACCCCGCGCCTTGCCGC